>JABDEO010000020.1 GCA_013287015.1 Chlamydiota bacterium | reverse complement strand
AAAATTTTGTCAGATCTTTTCCATCGCTAAAGCTCAACAAGGCTTCGATGGCGAGCAGTTGCGAAGGTTCATCGCCAACATGGACAAGAGCCAATAACCGTCTTTCCGTTGTTTTTTTTTGCTTCGGAGGCATGCCTGTAAACCAATCGCGGATAGACCTTTGAAAATGCACCGCATTGTCTGCGAGATTGAGGTAGATGGCCTTCACATATTGTTTGCGAAGAATAAGCGCCACAAACAATGCGCACGCCGCTAAAATAAGGCCCAACAAACGGCTGTCGATAGGCGCAAACGTAAGAAGCAGTGAGCTGATCAACATGCCGATGGGTTCAAAAAAAGATTCAATAATTAGGCGAATTTTATACTTCACCTTGTGCGGGACGGCGTTCAAAAGGAGAGTGAAGTTATTGTCCTCTACAGTATAGAGCATCCCCTCCACAACAAAAAATCCCATAATTGGAAAAATCAAACTATTGTTGAATAGCCAGCCGCTATAGGTGAGCAGCAAAAATATCGGAGTGAAGAGCAGCATGCCATTCACGCCAAAACGACGCACAAGCCGGCTATAAACGAATAAGCCAAAAATAAGATTCAGGATGCTTACCCCTGCAATGCATTGTCCCAAAAATATCGTCAGTCGGGCGCTCTGTTCGCCGCCAGAGACCACGGTCGTCTCCGGAGCAAAATAATGGTCAAAGGCCGACAAATAGCTGTATTCGGTTACAACCATAAATAGAAAGATCAAGAAATTTGCCGTCATCAAGAGCAGCGTGAATTTTGAACTTAAAATCGATTGAACTAAAAACTTGAGCGTATTGTCTTCTTCACTGCCGCTGCTTTCCAATAATTCTTCATCGTACACAGGTTTTACCTGGTTGACAATGCGCATGATCCAGTAAATCGTTAAAGAAAGGAGGGCGATGATGCATAGGGTGAGTTGTTCAAAGGCGATCAATCCCGAGCGCATAATGGCGCCCGTTGAAGCGACGCCGAGGAAAATAGCGGAAGAGAATAAGCTAAACAGCCGCTTGGCGTCTTGCATGTGGTAGTATTGATCGATGAATGTCCAAAAACAGGTCACCACCAAACAAAAGAGCACGGAACCAAAAATTTTTAGCGCAAACCAAAGCCAGCCGCTGACAATGCCGAGTTGGAATATCAAGCATAGATGCGCAATGCCGTAAAAACAGATGCCGCCCAGCAATGTTCCAATGAAGATGCGATGAATGCTGATCACATGGAACGCCTTCAATAAAAAAGCCGCCAAAATGATCATAACGCAAGCTGTCAGCATATAAGCTGTTGGGAGAGAATCCGCTCCGATATGCAGCAAAAACAGCGCATCGGCGAATTTTTGACCGGAAGTCACCGCCAAGGCCCACAAAAAGCCTAGGCAAGCAAACATAAAAGCGTTTTGCTCTTCTCCTGAATAGATGTGAAATAACCTGCGAAAACACTCTTTCATCTCTGTATGTTGACGACCTCCATCTGTTGAAACGACATCCCCGCGATTATGTGGCATTGCCTACTTTTTTCCTAGCGGAATGTTTTTGCCTTGTTTTTCTTTTATTGTTACATTACAGTGTTATCTGTGTGTTAAATATATAAAAATAAAGGAAGTTATTATGCATAATTACATATATAATAAATTAATTTTTGATTATGATAATTCTATTTGGAATTCTTTAGAATGCGCTTTGATAATGTGTGCGGCAAAAAGAGAAAATGGAACATACATATTCGATAGCACAGGTCAGGAAAAAATATTACAAGTTGTCGTTAATAAGCTGTTTGATAAAGATAGTACGACCTCTGCGATGGACAAATACAGACATGAGGTAGGTCTCTCAGATGTTTCCAAGAGATGGAAAACAATTAAGACGGATTCATCAGGTGATTACAAATACTTATTGTCAAAATTAGTACAATGTACAGACAAAGAAGGACAAGAAGAATTGAAAAACGCCTTGTCACGGCGTTTTCAATTTAAGTTTCCTGAGGAAACTAAAGTTGATTTCAAGAACCGCAAAGAACAAATGAAATTTTGTGTGGCTTGCGCTCATGCACGTGAAAAGAAAAATAGCTCAGAATTGCACGCAATTCTTGATGGTTGGATTGCAGAGCCTCCACAAAACATCAGCTCTATAATGGATACAACAATCGAGTTATTGAACTTTGGCGCTGATGGTAGCGAATGTGCAGAGTTGGTTACAGATTTGTTTCAAAAGACTGTAATAAATGCATTGGTTAGCGCACTTAATAATGATTTTGACAAAGGACGAATAAATAAAACGGAATATAAACAGTCTATTGAACTCATCATTAAACATTGCGCAGCTCTTGGCATAGCCGCTAATTCCGTATATAGCTGTGCGATACTGTCGGCTTTAAGGCCTTAAACTGTGCGCTCTCAGCAATTCCCGCATTAACAGGAATTGGCGCGCCTTCCCAAAGAGTGCAATTAAAAGCTCCGAGCGGCAAGCCGCTAATATCGATAAGCGCCTCCATAAGAGAGGTGCACTCAGGAATGAGAGGCTAAGGAGGGTAGCCAGGGCGTCCCGCCCGGTCGCGTGTATTATCTTCAATGTTTTTCTGCCTAACAAAGCAGGGCGGGACGCCCTGGCTACCCTCCTTGCCCCTCACTTTTAATTGCACCCCCCTCCAAACAAGACCTTTTTTTATTTGAAGAAATCGGTTATCATCGTGACATCACTTTTATTAGATTTTAAGGAAGGCGCATCATGAAAAAAGCGAAACTGATAATCATTGGATCCGGACCGGCAGGCTATACGGCGGCAATCTATGCCGCGCGCGCAATGCTGTCTCCAGTTATGTTTGAAGGGTATTTTTCAGGTCCTGCCGGAGGCCAGCTGATGACGACGACGGAAGTGGAAAATTATCCCGGTTTTCCTGAAGGCGTCACCGGCCCTGAAATGATGGAAAGCTTTCGCAAGCAAGCTTTGCGATTTGGAACCAACATCTTAACGGAAGATGTGGATGAAGTGGATTTCACAAAACACCCTTACATGATTAAAGGAAAAACCCACTCATACTTGGCTGACGCTGTGATCATCGCAACCGGCGCCAATGCAAAACGACTCGATATTCCGGGAACGCGGGATGGAGAACTTTGGCAAAAAGGCGTGACGGCGTGCGCCGTCTGCGATGGAGCGATGCCGATTTTTAGAAATAAAGACCTCTACGTGATTGGCGGAGGAGACTCCGCCGTTGAGGAATCGACCTTTTTAACGAAATACGGCAGCAAGGTGTATCTTGTGCACCGCCGCGATAAATTGCGCGCCTCGCGAATCATGCAGGAGCGGGCGATGAACCATCCTAAAATTGAAATCCTCTGGGACAGTGAAATCGTTTCAGTCGGTGGGAAGGATTCCGTGCAACATGTTGACATTCTAAACCATAAAACGCAAAAAACCACCAAGCGCGAGGCTGGCGGCGTGTTTTTTGCAGTCGGCCACGTTCCCAACACCGCTTTTTTACAGGGACAGCTGGAAATGCATGAAACCGGCTACATAAAAGTAAAGCCAGGCACAACGGAAACCAGCGTTGAACTGGTATTCGCAGCCGGAGACGTACAGGATCACGTTTATCGACAAGCTGTGACGGCTGCGGGAAGCGGTTGCATGGCGGCGATCGAAGCGGAACGCGCCCTTAGCGCCCGAGGAATCGAGTAATGCTGAAGCGTTGGTTGGTCCTCTTATGTCTTATCCCCATAATAATCAACGCTACAGAGCTAATGCCATGGCCGGATGAAGATTTTGAGTTCCAACCTCGACTGACAGGATTATACCAGACTTATCGTTCAATCGCAAAATCTCACGGCTACATTCACAAGCCTAGCTACGACCGTTTTTATACCCTTAGCGTAGGGATGTCGGCATTTGATTGGAGCGGCGAAATCGAAACGGTTTTTGCCGATACGCCTCGCCAGCGTGGAACGTGCGATTGCGTACGCTTGACAGGTCGTTATCGTTGGCTGAATGACATTGTCGACGATCCTGTCTCTTTGACAACCGGAATCACTATCATCCAAGCGTTTCGACATAGCGTTAATGACATCAGCTCCTTTCATCACGGACAAATTGCGGCTGAAGCGCACATAGCTGTGGGCAAAGAAACTTCCCATTTAAGTTCCTGGCTGTCGCATTGGTGGGGGGTGTTTGGAATAGGAATGGCGGATCAGGGTTACCCCTGGATCCGTGGGGACGCTTATTGGGAAAAAAATTGGTGCGATCAATCCCAACTTCGATTGTTCCTGCACTCCCTCTGGGGATTGGGCGATCGCAATCTGCATGCTCACAGCCATTTTCGGGGTTACGGTCCTATTGCGCATCGATCAATCGATATTGGCGCCCGCTATACCTATAACTTTGATTTAGGAATCCTTAGCTTCGAATATGCGCATCGCGTTTACGCCGTCAATTTTCCCGCTCACGCCAATCTTTTCCTGTTGAGCTATCTCTACCCTTTTGGCTTATAGGCTTTTTTTAACCTTTCTTTCGCGCAGCGTGTGGAGTGCGTGCGACTTGTCGCCGCTTTGGAAGACCTCGACTTGTCGAGGTCGAAGCGTGAATCTAGAATACCTAAAAGCTAGCTTAACGTTAACCTGGAAAGCGTTTTGCTATCGACAATATGACTTGTTCAACGTTCAAAATGCCAGCTTTTAGGTATTTTAGATTTACGCTTCGACCTCGACAAGTCGAGGTCTTCCAAAGCGGCGACAAGTCGCACGCACTCCAAACGCTGCGCGCCTTTAAAGAAAAGAATCGGAATTAGCCAAGTGGTAAGGCAGACAATTATGAACGCCGCATTGTCGTGTCATGATTGCACTGGCTATTGCATATATAACTGTTGACCAACATAACCACATACCCGCTTGAATAGCGGTGATGGCAAGAAGGGCGGTGAATGGAAGGCTTACGCTAAAGGTCCCCAGAATAGCCCAAGTGACTGCAGCGGCGACAAAAAAAGCTGCAGCAAAGGCGAAGACACTCGCTAATGTTTTAGCGGTTCTTTCTGATAAATTACACATGCGGCAAAGATGATAGATTGAATAGCGTACAAGCAAATAAGTTGGAACCCCCGTTACGACTGTTGCGCCAAGAAAAGTCAACCCGCTTAGAGCTCCGCTCCCTGCGCTGATTAATCCTGTCGCTTCCGCCGACATAGCCCCTAATTCTAAGCTGCCTCCTATAGCGACTCCTACGGCAAGCGCGCCTCCTAAAAATGCACACATGATTTCATCATCCATTAATATGATTATTATTAGTCAATAATCTAACAGATTTCATATTAAATTGTAAACTATATTGATGTTTATTCAGCAATTCCAGATAAAAATAGTTAACATGGACTTGTATATTCAAAAAAAACAATTGTTGTGCTGCAAATGATTCATTTATATTTCGGTTTGTTGCCATCAAAATCACTTCGTCAGTTGCTCTTAATTGCACCCATATAGCTTTTAACACAAGCCTTTATTCCATCGCTCCCCTTTGTGATAACAGTTCAGCAACTTCCTGCATGCCGCTCTCTTTCGCTAAGGTCAACGCAGTTTTTCCATCTGCATCCCGAACGTTTATATTCACCCCATGATCTAATAAAAGCTTAACTATTTTAACTTTCGGCGTAGACTCATTGTAATAACCGGTGGATGCGAGATGTATAGGAAAATTTGTTTTTGGTATTGAACGATCATATGGATTGTTTGTACTGCAGGGACAATTAGCATCAGCATTGTGTTCCAGCAACAACTTAACAATATTCGTCTCATTAAATTTAACTGCAAGACGCAAAGCTTCGCTTCCTATGGCTTTCGTTTTTTCATCATGTCGATTATTAGATTTATTTTTAATTTTAGAGAGGCAGTTGTAGAATTTTATCTTATCTGAACTAGTGGAGGACTCGTCGGCGTTGTCGTAACCGCCAGAGAAACAGTGCATTTTGAAATTATCGCCAAATATATGAAAAAGTTCAAGATCAGTTAAAGATACAAGATTTCCTAATGTTTGTTCGTAATTTACATCGTTTTTTTTATTTTTTTTATAAGAAATATATTTTTTTGGAATTAGTGGTATATTTAAGGAATGATCCTCACAGTAAGAGTCATCCAGACCTCCGCATAAGAGACGAACTTCATTGAATAGTTCTTTCAAATATACTCCCGCTCCATTCCTATTGCTGCTTTCATAACCAAGCGCCCTAGCGCGTAAATATTTTATATCTTCATTATTTTTTTTTGCCTGAACGTTTACCTGTCCATATTGCGCCAAGCTATGGACATCAAGATAACCTAACACTTTGTGGATTATCTCCTTTGGAAAAGGAAGAGATGCAGCTAAACTGGGTATTGGTTTAAGATCGTCCACTTTTTTCCCTACTTGGGATTCCTGCCCAGAAGAAATGGCAAAAGATTTCGCTGTGCTGGACGAAATTAAACCAATAGCTGCTAAATTAACTCTTCTACAAGCAGCTTTAATCTCTTTTTGCTTCCGATTGACTATAGGACTATAAAAAAAAATTTATTATCTTTCCGTGTGTTTTAATTGTTTTTGTAATTTCGTTGTTGTACTTTTGAGTGATATAATGTGCGGTTCTTTTCAAAACCGTCATGAATTTCTCGTGTGTGAAGTTGTGCTGGAGATAGACATCATGCTTAGGATCTGCGGAGCTATATTTTAATTGGTTTTCCATAATAAAGGCGATGTTTTCTACAGTTTTCCTTGCGGTGTCACAATTGAAAGCAGCATCGACAATATGAAATGTATTTGTTTGTTTAGTTATAACAACATCAATACAATTAATAGCTTCATTTTTAATACTAGACATATAACTCAAACGTTAATTGATTAATAAATATAACTTAACGATACACTATTTAACGTTATAAATCTAGTAAAATAGAACATAAGTCCTCAAAAAGATGGCTGCTATCAGCCATGTTTTATGAGTAACGGATCTGAAAAAGGGACATTGGAAGAAGGTTTGGCTATTTGTGTGCTTTGAGTGGAATGGGCTGATCGGTTTGAGTGGAATACGCATTTGTGAGATGTACTTAAATTGATTTTTATTGACCTTATACAAGAGAAAATAAATTTTTAATAGCGAGAAACGAAAAAAAGCAACGCCCCGCAGCAAACATTCAAAAAAAAATTAATTGAAATTGTTTTTTCTGAATGTGCTGAGTCCAGGTTATTTAGAATCGTCAAGCTGGTTCATAAACGGGGCGGACCTCGAAGCCGGCGTCGCGAATTGCAAAAATAACTTTAAGGATAGGTTCCCACTTTGATTCGCGATCAATTTTTAAAAGGACTTGCGTTTTCGCTTTATCTTTGGACAGTAAACCTTTTTCATATTGCGACTTAAGTTCTTCCGCTATTTCTTCAGGAGATTGCATCGGATTATCTTTAATTTCTGTGATCCACTTGTATTCTCCGGCGGCATTAATGCTGATGTTGATGATTTTTACGTCTGCATCAGAGGGCATTGAAGTGGATATTTCTTCTCTGACAGCAACTAAATCGATATTTGTATCCTTGCTTGTTGTGCGGGCCATTGCCATGCAGGCGCAAAACATTAAGATAAGAAAAAGAAAGTCGACCATAGGGGCGAGTTGAATGCCCTCTTTGCCTTTGAGCGCTTCTTCCGGAATAAAGCTCATTCGATTACGCTCACTAACGAGAGGGAAGCGCTTTCAATCGCGCTTAATAAGCGTACGACTTTGAATTTAAGAATTGTGTAGAAAATCATCGCGACGATGGCGACAATCAGTCCTGCAACGGTGGTTCCTACAGCAATGCCCAGGCCGTCAAACAATGCATTAATGCTTGCTTCAGATCGATTATTGTCATAGAAGGCAAAGAACAGTCCCAATACGGTGCCCAGCAGTCCCAACATGGGCGCGATAACCGCGATCTCATTCAAAAACGAGATGCGCTGCCATATCCTATTGGCGCAACGCCGCCCCTCGGATTGCATAAGCTGCATCATGACTTGAGGGCCATGTTTTCGTGCAACGACTCCCGCTGCGATGATTCCTGCGGTGAAATTATTCGCCTGCCGGCACTTGGCTAAAGCGGCGTCAAAGTGTTTATCTTGCAAGAGTTTGCGCATCTCGAGGATGAAAAATGTCGGCATCATGGAGGACAGACGCAAGGTCATCATGCTATATAGCCAAATAATAAACGAGGCGATAGACATGAGAAGGAGCAAAATATAAATAATCGGACATCCCTGAAATACTTTCATCAAGTCAAAGGAAGAAGTCGTCGATTCGATAGTCATAAGAGAGCTCACATGATAGAACCGGCAGCATATCAAGCGACTGAAGAATTTTCAAGTCAATTCAACGCAAAGAAAATTAATGTCAGGATAGGCAGGATAGGTTGGATGGGCTGATCCTTACACACAAGTCATAGTAGCAATTCAACACAAAGACACAAAGGCGCTGAGGCACGAAGGAAGACAGGATGGTTGCTGAACTTCTTTGTGTCTCCGTCTCTTTGTGTTTTTGTGTTGAATTGCCCTTGGATAGTTTATAGAGTCCTTTCTTGTACTTGTGTATAAGGATCAGCCTATCCTGCCTATCCTGACATTATTTTTTTTTTTTGCATTTATGCAGCTGACGCTGACGCCATGCCATGCGCGGGCGTAATTTTTGTCGGCTTTGCGCTTTCTCCATATTTGCCGCTAATATAGTCTTTAGCCATCTGCTCCAAACTGATGATCGGCGTCTCATAGGCGTGTCCGGCTTGACCGAATTGGATCATGCGCTCCTCGCAAACTTTTTCCATCGCCGCGCGAGCTTCTTTCATATAGGCTCGAAGATCAAATTCAGAGGGGTTTTCCATCAAACATTTTCGAACGGCGCCGGTCATCGCCAATCGATTGTCCGTATCGACATTAATCTTGCGCACTCCCGCTTTAATGCCGCGCTGAATCTCTTCAACAGGGACTCCATACGTTTCACGCATCTGTCCGCCATATTTATTGATCAGGTCGATGAGGGCTTTTGGAACGGAGCTGCTTCCATGCATGACCAAATGACAGTTGGGCAGCTTTTGATGAATCTCAATGATGCGCTGAATGGAAAGCACATCGCCTGTTGGTTTTTTCGAAAACTTATAAGCGCCGTGGCTTGTCCCAATGGCGACCGCCAGCGCGTCGACTCCTGTGCGCTGTACGAAGTCCACCGCTTGATCCGGATCGGTTAGCAACTGCTCCAGCGAAAGCTTTCCCTCCGCTCCATGTCCGTCTTCTTGTTCTCCGCCAAGGTTCTCCAGTGATCCCAGGCATCCAAGTTCGCCTTCTACAGAGACTCCAATGGAGTGCGCGATGTCGACAACATAACGCGTTACAGCGACATTATATTCATAGCTGGAAGGTGTTTTGCCATCTTCCAAAAGGGATCCATCCATCATGACGCTTGTGAACCCTTGCTTCATGGCGCTGATGCATGTTTCCGGTCCATTGCCATGGTCTTGATGCATGACAATGGGAATTTCGGGGTAGAGTTCAGCGGCCGCCAGCATGAGATGCCGCAAAAAGTTGTCGTTGGTGTATTTTCGCGCTCCACGACTGGCTTGAATGATGACGGGGCTTCTTGTCTTACGCGCAGCCTCCATGATCGCCTGGATTTGTTCCATATTGTTGACATTCAGCGCGCATACGCCGAAGCCTTTTTTTGCTGCAAAATCAAGAAGCGGACGCATTGGAATGAGAGGCATGAGTAGACTCCTATTTTTTATTGACCTAGGTTAATAGTAGCGATATATTGAATTCTCTTTTCAACGGAGAGTTGGTCATCTAGAGAAACGCGAAAATGGACTAAAGAGCAGTTGGAAACTGATTTTGTTTCAAACCACATCGGAACCATTTCTGGTTTTTCTTTGGCGTGTTCATATTCAGATCTGGCGATTAAAGAGGAGATCACAGCGCCATGCGTAAAAACCGCGATTGGTTTTCCGGGATCTTTTTTTGAGTTTTCGGTTGCAATGTTGATAATGGCCTTGGAGGATCTTTCCCAGACAGAGAAATAAGTTTCCGCTCCAGATAGAGGATTTCTTTTCCATTTGAAGAAAGGATCGACTGTGTTGTCAGGATGGTTTTTTTTGTATCGATTCAATAAGCGTTCGATGTATTGTTCAAAGAATGTATTTCTTAACTTATAATCCATTCCGTCGTGCTCGCCATGATTAATTCCTCTCAACTCTTTTTTTTGAACAAGCCGCGCCTGATCATATTTGCGAAGGGTTTTGATAGCGGTGTCCGTGCTTCTTTTTAAAGGAGAAGTGAAGATATTTAGAGAAAGGTCAGGGAGTTTTTTTGATATTTTTTTGGCTAAAGCTTCAGCTTGTTCTGTTCCTTGCACGTTGAGGTAGGTGTCTGGTAGATCATCCCGCCCTTGAATTTTTCCTGATGCATTTCGCATTGTTTCTCCGTGACGCACAAGATATAAGTCCGCGAATTTATCTGATACCGATGGAAGCATGAATGACATAATAGACAACTCCTTTTTTTAACCATTTTGAGTTTAAATAAACTTAGGAATGTACACAACTTTTTTTGTATCAAAAAACTTTTTATCCGATCTCGAGGTTAAACGAGTCTTCTTGCGTCCTGGCAAAAACAATTGCAAAGGTGAGCCCTAACTCCTCTCTGTGTTCTCTGTGGGCTCTGTGGTAGCCAAAGAGCCTTAAAATGATTCAATTTACAGAGAGGGGCAAGCGCTCACCTTTTAACCCCTTGCTTTTAATTGCACCTCGAAAAAAGACTTGCTTTGTGTGGAAAATAGGAGTATCTCATAGTAGATTCGAACCAAAGATTTTTAACATGGCAAAACGACACCCTTATACCAATCGTCTTATCCACCAGAAATCGCCGTACTTATTGCAGCATGCCCACAATCCCGTTGATTGGTATCCATGGGGCGACGAAGCCTTCAGCGCCGCCAAATCCAGTGATAAACCTATTTTTTTATCCATTGGTTATGCCACCTGTCATTGGTGCCACGTTATGGAAAACGAGTCCTTTGAAGATCCCGAATTGGCGCAATTTTTAAATGAAACATTTATTAATATCAAAGTGGATCGAGAAGAGTTGCCCGAAGTGGATAGTCTTTACATGGAATTTGCCCAAGGGATGATGGCAGGAGCCGCAGGGTGGCCATTAAATGTTGTCTTGACTCCCGAGCTGCAGCCGTTTTTTGCCGCCACTTATCTGCCGCCTTCAAGCCAACACGGACTTATCGGATTAAAAGAATTAATTATGCGAATAAAAGAGGTCTGGACCGGCGAGGAACGTGAATCCGTCCTCATGCAGGCGGCCCAAGTTGTGGAAGTGTTTGCGGGCAATGTCCACACGCATGGAGATCAACTTCCGGATAAAGATCAGCTGCAGGATGTCAGTGACTTATTATTCAAAATGGCTGATCCCGTTCATGGAGGAATGCGGGGTTCTCCGAAGTTTCCCATCGGTTATCAATATAATTTTATGCTGCGCTATGGAGCCTCCACAAATGACAGCAGAGCTTTATTCTTAGTGGAGCGCACTTTGGATATGATGCATCGCGGAGGAATTTATGATCATTTAGGGGGCGGTTTTTCGCGTTATAGCGTTGATGAAGAGTGGTTGATTCCCCATTTTGAAAAAATGTTATACGACAACGCCCTGCTCGTGCATAGTTATTTGGAGACGCTGCAAGTCACCAAAAACCCTCTATATCGTGAAGTTTGTGAAGAAACTCTTAAATATGTTCTGCGGGAAATGACGCATGCTGATGGAGGATTTTATTCCGCTCAAGACGCCGATTCCGATGGACATGAGGGCTTATTTTATACATGGACTCCGTCTGAAGTGCATGAGGTTCTTGGTCAGGAAGGCGGAGATCTTTTTTGCGAATTTTATGGCGTCTCCGAAGCAGGCAACTTTGAAGGCAGAAGCGTGCTGCATATTCCCCATCGCTTGATCGATTTCGCAGTGCGTAAAAAAATTGATCCTCAACAACTTGTGTTTCAATTGGCTGAATTGCGGCAATCGCTGTGGAAAGCTAGAGAAAAACGACAACACCCGTTTAAAGATGACAAAATTCTTTGCTCTTGGAATGGCTTAATGATTTTTTCCATGATAGAAGCCGGTCGCGCTTTCGATGATCAACGTTACGTTGAGGCGGCGGTAAAAGCCGCACGGTTTATCAAAGAGAACCTCTGGCAGGAGGGTCAACTTTTACGACGATGGCGCGAAGGAGAAGCGAGTTTTACCGCCGGATTGGATGAATACGCCTTTTTAATACGCGGTTTGCTGAGTTTGTTTGAAGCGGATTGTGGAATCGAGTGGCTCTCATGGGCGATGGAGATGACCGATATTCTTAAAGAAAAATTCAAAGTAGAGGACGGCGCATTTTATCAGACGGACGGCATTGATCAAAATATTATTTTGAGGAAATGTCAATTTTCCGACGGAGCTGAGCCATCCGGCAACGCGATCCACTGCGAGAATTTGTTGCGTTTGCACCAGTTGACGTTAAATTCCAATTATCTTGACCAGGCGGTGGATATCCTTAAAGCGGTTGGAAAGTATATCAACGCCTATGCGCCTGGGTATTGTTATCATATGATCAATATTAACCGTTACTATGATAAGCGGGCGCCGACATTCGTTGTGGCGCTTGGCGAGGAGCAGCAGCGCTACGAACCATTGCGGCATCTACTATATAATGATTTTTTGCCGCATAAGGCCATTATCTGGCGAAGGGAAAACAATGAATTATTTCATATTTTGCCATTTTTAAAAGAGCAAACTCCCATTGAAGGAAAAACAACTTTATATATCTGTCATCAGGGAGTTTGCCAAAAACCGCTTACAGAGTTCTCCGAAATGGCGGCGGCGATTCATAAGTTGGGGATGATGTGATTTGCGGTTGTGTATAAAATAGAAAGTGGATATGATCAAAATGGTTGGTATTTATCTGGATAAAATCGAAAACAACATGAAATTAGAACAATTAATTAATAAATAAAAATGCAGTTGGAATCTATGGAAAAAGAACCCCCTCTAGAAAAGATATTAAATGAAATCTTAGTTACTCAGGATTTCTCTCGTTTAGAGTCATTTCAAACCCCGGCATGCTGGACGCCAATGTCTGTCGCCGAACGTCAACAGTTGGCGCTTGCGTTTGTCGCCCAGGGCGAAAGTCAGTTGCAACAAGGCAAGAGCGCAGCGTTGGATAGTTTTGCTTTGTCCATAGAAATCGCTCCAAATAATCCTACTGTTCTTTATTGGCAAGCCCTTGCTTATTCAAAACAGGTTCAAAATATGCGCTGTTTGGCTGCGGCGAACAATGCCCTGCAGAAGGTTGCAGTGTTGGATCCCTCTTTTTTTGAGGCGTGGTTTGTTTGGGCGTGCGTTCTGGTGCGACAAGGCATCTTCAATAGCGAACCTAGATTCTTTCAAGAAGCGGATGAGAAATTTGTACGGGCCATTGCGCTTCATAAAAGCGATTCCACTGTTGCGCTGGCGGACATCTATTGGCAGTGGGGCTTATGTTGGTTTTTCTTGGGCAGATTAGATGGCGAAGCCCATGATTTCCATGTGGCGTTGGAAAAATACCGCCAAGCGGCCAACCTCGGGTTGGATAACTCCCTTTTTTGGAATAACTATGGAGATGCAATCGCCGAATTATCAATTTTAGTCGGACGAAAAGATCTATTCTTGGAAGCTTCTGAATTTTATCGCAATGCCATTAAGCTCGCTCCTGATGAATTCCAGGGGTGGTTGAATTTGGCCTGCAGTTTAGAACGCCTTTTTGAGATTCAGCATGAACCTTTTTATTTTGACGATGCGAATGACGGTTTTGCCCGCGCTGCGGAACTTAATTCGGAAAATGTAGAACTTTGGTTGAATTGGGGGTCCCTCTTTGTGGAATCCGCCAAAAGTTCAGGAGAAGTTGAACACCTATACGTCAGTTTTGAAAAATTTAGCCGCGCCAATGAGTGCGAACCAAATAATTCCACTGTTTTATGCCGATGGGGAGAGGCCCAGACGCTATGCGGAGCCTTCGCAGAGCGTATTGATCTGCTCCGGGAAGCTGAAAAAAATATTGTGCATAGTCTTGAGATTCAATCAGATAATGTCGATGGCTGGTGCGTCTACGGGAATTGCCTTAATGAACTTGGACGCTACTTCACGGATGATGCATTTTATCATCGAGCTATTGAAAAATTTCTTTACGGCATCTCGCTTAATGAACGCCATAGCATGTTGTGGCATGGATTGGCGTTGGCGCATTTTGCAATAGGGGAGCTTCGTAATGATGTTCAGATGATTGAGAAAGCTGTTCGTTATTGCGCAAAAGTAATGGACTGCGGAGGAGAAGCGGTTTCTCAATTTTGGAATGATTGGGGCGTCGCTCAAATGAAGCTCGCTGAGTTGACTCGGGATCACAGCAATATCGAATCTGCAATTGAGAAATTTGAACGCGCAATCAATGCATACGGATCTGAATCTGAAAAAGCGGTGATGGATCTCGAATGGCTTTATAATTATGGATGCGCCTTTGCCTTTTTGGGTGAGTTTTCACAAGATGCCAGCCACTATGAGAGGGCCGTTCAGATACTTTTAGAGGCTATTCAGCAAGATCCAGCTTATGCGGAAGCGCGCTATAATCTAGCGTTGTCGTTAGCTCATTTAGGAGCTTTAACTGATGATATTGATCATTTTCATCAGGCGATAGAGCACTTCCATCTACTGGTTGCCGAGGATAATGAAGATGAAGCCATGTGGAATGATTGGGGTCTAGCTTTACTCAATTTGGCCGACTTGGTCCATGACGAAATGCATCCGGAATTAAGTCAGAAATATTATTTGCAAGCGGAAGATAAGTTTAAGCATTCCATCGCTCTAGGCGGCGTAGAGGCTTTTTACAATCTTTCCTGTCTATATTCGCTGCAAAACAATTATCCAGCTGCGATGCATTATTTAGCGCGAGCTGAACAGTCTGAAGCTTTGCCTGCCATCGATGAGGTCATGCATGATGAGTGGTTGGAGGGACTGCGTCAAACAGCCGACTTCCGCAGTTTCATCTCGCTACGCACCACCAAGCATGAAAAAGAAAACTTATAAAAAAAAATATAATTTCAGGATAGGCAGGATAGATGAATCCAGCCTATCCTTCTTATCCTGCTCATGACATTAATTCTTAAGCCGCTGCTATTTAATGTTTCGTGAGATAATCCAAAATTCGGTTGCAGGGAAAGTCTCGCGAACGGCGCTCGCCCAACTTTCCGCCGCTTCAACTGAAGGAAATGTCATCAAGGCGGTCGCCAATCCATCGGCAAATGCACAGGTGGGGGCCAGTACGCTTGCACTGGCAATGCTTTTATCAGTTATTGTCAGCGGATAACCGGTTTGAGGATCAAAAATATGAAAATATTTCGGATCTTCCTGGCCAAGACTCCAATTTTGCAAATAATCTCCACTTGTCGCAATGGCCTGGTTGATTAAACCAACATGCGATACCGCCGTGTTTGGATTTGCATCGCCTAACCGACTGATGAAAACCTGCCAAGGACGATTATTAGGATGATGGCCGGATGCGCGAATTTCGCCTCCCCACTCAACATAAACATTCGGATATCCCGCGGCATTTAATCTTTCAACAAGCAAATCAACGCAATATCCTTTTGCAATGCCGCTAAGGTCGAGCATTGTCAGATGATGTTCTTTATAAAACAGTCCATCGCCAAAATGAATTTTATTCCATCCGATTGCTGGAAGGATGGCGTTGATTTCAGCGTTGCTTGGAGCCTGACCGCTTGCCAATTTTTCTTTCCAAAGACGCTGCAACGGCTCGATTGTCGGATCGAAACGCCCTCCGCTAAGCTCAACGATTTGTTGAGTCTCCCATAAAAATTGTTCGAGATCAGGAGAAATTGTCGCAAACACTCCAGCTTGAAGTCGATTAAGCCGCGATAGTTCTGAATCGGGATTCCATTTATTATAAATGAGATTGATAAATTCAAATGTGCTTTGGACGATGGCATCGATTGATTTTTTTTTCTCCAAGGAAAGAGCTTCGCCGATAATAATGCGGTAGTCGATCGTCATGACATTGGAGGAAAAAAGAGTTGTCTGGGCGGGAGGAGAAGGCTCTTCTTTATTTTGACACCCTGTTAAGACAATGCATAGACTTATTAAAAACATTGTAATTTTGCATAAAAATAGCGATGCCATCGAGGCCACTTTATCATTTCGAAAAATAGATGTAAAACAAATTGATTTGTAGCGTAGACTTCAGTCTGCGCTTGTTTGCGCAGGTTTTAACCTGCGCTTGTTTTTGCGGGTTTTAACCCGCAAAGTCAGGATGGCGCATAAGCGCTGCTAACTTTGCTTTAACGGAATTCTCTTTTACGTATTCCCACTTTTCACGCAATCCAAGGCCATTGACTTGCGGGTTGAAACCCGCAAAAACAAGCGCAGGTTAAAACCTGCGCAAACAAGCGCAGACTGAAGTCTACGCTACAAATGTTCGCCAATGTCGATGATGCGGTCAGGCCCAACCCCAATGCAGTTTTGAAAGAAGTCTATTTTTGTTTTCATCGTTAAATGAGTAGGAGATTTATGTTAAATCGATATGCTCAAAATCGACATTTGTCAGTTTTGAGCATGCAAATTGAGCGCACTGTCAAAATTTCCGCATATAGCTTTTCCAGGTATTGCTGAGCAACATGGCGATAGTCATCGGACCAACGCCGCCGGGCGCCGGAGTGATAAAAGAACACTTTTCCTTGACCTTGTCAAAATCGACGTCTCCCACAAGTTTATAACCATTCGGCAGGGTTGGATCTTGAATTTTATTGATGCCGACATCGATGACGACAGCGCCTTGCTTGATCATATCTGGAGTTACAAAGCGAGGCTGGCCAATCGCAACGATAAGAATATCGGCTAAATGACATAAATTTTTTAGGTTGTTCGAGCGGCTATGGCCTATTGTAACGGTGGCGTTTGCCCCTGGGGCGTTTTGCATTAACAGTGCGGCCACTGGCTTCCCAACAAGGTTGCTGCGTCCAAGGACTACAACGTGTTTGCTTGAAACCTCTATTCCGGAACGCTCCATTAAAACTTTTATTCCCAAAGGCGTACAGGGCGTAAAACCATCATTATCGCCTATAAGCAGTTTGCCGGCGTTAAGAGGGTGCAAGCCATCGACATCCTTTTCGGGATCGATGCGATGGATGACCGTCATCGGGTTAATATGTTCTGGCAAAGGGAGTTGTACGAGAATGCCATCGACATTAGGATTTTTATTAAGTTGTTCTAATTCCGACAGTAATTCTTTTTCTGAGATTGCAGCAGGTAAGCGTTTTTGAATGGAGAGGATGCCAATGCTTTCACAAGCCTGCGCCTTACGATTGACGTAGATTAATGAAGGAGCGTGCTCGCCAACAAGAATAACCGCCAGGCATGGCCTGCGCCCCTGTGTTAAGTGGATAGAGCTTTTCAATTCCTCTTGTATTTGCGCCGCGATCGCTTTGCCATCAATGATTTTCATTTCCTTCCTGACAAAGTGGTCACTTTATCATTTCGAAAAATAGATGTAAAACAAAATGTCAGGACAATCGTTTATCCAAAACTCGCGTTATTTACAGATAAACACCGCGGAGCCGTAGGGCAACTGGCTATCTTCCTGGGCCTCTCACTCGATCAGAGTTCAAAATTTTAAGAGCCATTGATAGATGGCTGCAACCTCTATTTCGGGAAACTTCAGGTCGTTTGGTTCCTCGTCTTGAGTTAGAATAAGTCCTTTTTCAACATGCAGCTCCTTCATCGCCTTCGCTAATGCTTTATATTCCCGTTCTCGCGTCTTTGGATCCTTTAAACTTTCCGTTACCTGAATTAGAAGCTCAATTTTCGTACCTTCTCGAACAAGGAAATCAACTTCTAAATTATCTTCTGTTTTATAATAAAAAATCTCTTTAAATCTTCTTCTTAGCTCAAGATAAACAATATTTTCAAGATACCGCCCTTGTTTTTTAGAAAAATGGAATGCGATTTGTTTCACCAGGCCAGTGTCAATGGCATACACTTTTTTTTGTAGGAGAGTCTGTTGTGAAACTGAAAATGAAAATCGATCCAAGGTGAAAATCAAATAAGCATTTTCCAAGTAGTGGATGTAATTTTTGACGGTATTGACGCTTCCAAGGTTTAAGTTATTTTTCATTTTTGTATACGATAGAGGTGTTCCAATATTGCTCAGCAGCTCGAGAGTCAGTTCACGAATCGCTTTAACCTCTTTCACTTCGTAGCGAACGATGACATCTTTGTAAAGGATATTTTCATAGACATTTTGAAGGACTAAAGGGTTTTTGTGTTCCAGATATTCCGGCATTCCGCCATTTTCTAAAAATTCATTAAAATATTTTTTTAAAATCGCCTTTTCTTGGGTAATCAAAAAACTTTTTTTGTTATAGGCGATCTGGTGGCGCTTAAGATATTCTTTAAACGAGAATGGAAGAAGCTCAACGACAATATGCCGTCCGGTTAGGCGGCTGCTTAATTCCGAGCTTAGCAAAGAGGCATTGGATCCTGTGATGAAGACTTTATTTTTCTCGCGATGCATGCGGCGTACGAAAAGTTCCCAACCCTCAATATTTTGAATTTCATCGAAGAAAAATACATGTCTTAACCCGTAAAGTTCGATCAGTATTTCATATAAAGGATTGAAATCTTGAGTTGTAAAGTTGACAAAACGTTCATCTTCAAAGTCAACAAAATAGATTTCGTCTTCATAGTGTTTTTTGAGAATTTGCCGCATGAGAGTCGATTTTCCACAGCGGCGCACTCCAGAAATAATGATGGCGTGGGGAAGAGGAACAAGAGAATCAATGAGCGTTAATTGTTCTCTTTCAATGCCGGCAGTGCTGATTTTTTTTGCGCTTTCTTGTTCCAAAATGACTTGTTTGATGATCTCTTTATCCATAAATGCCTCATAACCAATGATAGCTTTTATGTCAAATTCTGTCAATGGCGATGACAACTGTAGCGTAGACTTCAGTCTGCGCTTGTTTGCGCAGGTTTTAACCTGCGCTTGTTTTTGCGGGTTTTAACCCGCAAAGGGTACGCTTCGGCCCTGTTCACTAATGTTGCTTTAACGCAGCAACTTCCGCTAAAAGCGGGAATTGCTGATGAAGGAGTGAGGGGATTGACAAGAATCAACATCTCAGCTTTGGAGATGCCTAGAGCCTCTATAATTTTTCATATAACGTCATCTTGTTGAATTAAGGCAGATAAATTCGACGGAGAGATAAAGACATACGCTTTCCCCTTCTTTACCATTTTCAAGAGCCCTTTTTCATGCAGGCCTTGTAAATCATGTCGCGCCGTATCATAAGCAATGCGATGACTATTTCGGTGAGCTTCTATTGTATAGTTGGCGCCAGGATGGCGTAGGGCGTGAGCAAGGATCGCCTCCTGTCTATAGTTAAAGTCCCCTTTTCTCTTTGCCAAAGATTTGGGCTTGTAGCATAAGCTTTACTTTAGTCTGCGGTAACAAGGCCGTCCCGGCCTTGAATGTCAACAACCAGGTTGTCCTGATCTATACTGCCCGCGGCCACAAATTGAGGTTTTGACTGCGCCAAAGCCCCGGGGTTGGATCGATCGGAAGGACCCCCATATTGATAATATTGAGGTCCTTCCGATCGTCCAACCGCGGGAGCTTTCGCGCAAGTCAAAACCTCAATTTATGGCCGCGGGCAGTATACTTGCTTTCTTTTCGATAATTTTTTAAGGAGGGACAAAGAAATTTCAATTGTCAAAAATATAACAATGTTCTAACATAGAACTATGTTATAAAAAGGACAGAGCAAATGGGCTTGAAAGAGCGAAAAGCAAAAGAAAAAATTGAAAGAAAAGAATTAATTTTGAATGCAGCCATGAATTTGATTAAATCTTCGGGTGTGCAGGCTTTAACTATGCGAAAACTAGCCGAACTTATTGAATATAGTCCATGCGTGGTGTATGAAACTTTTTCTAATAAAAACGCTCTAGTTGTGGAACTTTTTTCTAAAGTATGCAGCGAGTTGTTATATGCGATGCAATCAATAAATTCCATAGATCCTGAAGACTATTTTAAACAACTCATCTTTAAGGATGTGGAATTTATGATGCAAGAGTCTCATCGCGTGGAACTTTTTACAATCGTGAGTATGGAAACTTCTCCAAAAAAGTTTCCTCCACATATGCAGGAAGTTATTCAATTAATTGGAAAAGGTTTAAAAGGACTTGGTTATAGCAAACTTTCAACACAACAAGAAATCGAGGACGCACAGGATGTTTTACGAACATTCTTAGCTGGACTTTTGAAGCTAATCATTTCTCAGAAATCAGTAAATGGGCAGGCTCGATGCAAACGCATCTTGGAAAATGGACTTAATCTGTTACTAGAGGGATGGAAAAATTAAAAAATATAATAAACAAAATAACTAAAAAAATAATAAAAAGGATATTTATATGATAAATACAACTACTAATATAGACGCTGTATTCAAAGAAATATATGAGCGTCTAGAAAAAATTTCAGATGCTGAAACATTTAAACAATCACATAAATGCATTAAAAAAACAGCTATTGATATTACAAAACTTGCAAAAGAAAAATGTTTTAGTATTAAATATGAGAGGGAAATTTCATTAAAGGAGTGTTCTTACGCTAATTTCGTAAAGGCTATGGAAATTAAAGCAAGAGACGCTACTGGAATTGTTCCATCCATCGACAGCTGTCAATTAAAAGAAATTAATATGTCGATGGGATTTACAAGGACCATTAAAATTGGAAATCATGAAGTGATCCAAAGAATATGGGAATGTAAAAGAAAAAATAGGATTAAAATTGTTTTCCAAACCTATGGTTCGAAGTTTATTGCAACGAATGAACTTAAGAAAAAAAACGGTAAAATAATTTTCACCGCTCGTTATATTGTCGACGAGCATCCTAAGTATACAACAGCGGACTGGTTTCTTAAAAATGTAATGGATCCAACATTTGATAATTTAAAAAATTTAAGCATCAATGTAAATTTAAGCAAGCGACATAAAGCGGTTGTCATCGATCGAAGTTGATCGCCTATTATCCACGGCATTGCCAATCGTAATGCCGTGGAAACCATGCCTAAAATAGCTCTCAAGGCACTCTCTTACGATGCTTACGCTCTAAATAGAAAACATGCGGCAGTTGTATTATTTAGATATTAATTTGTCAATAATGGCAGTCGGACGTCCTATTAACGCAAGTTGCTAGTCGCGCAGCGATTTAAAATGGGTAGGAACCCCATTTTAAATCGCTGCGCGACTAGCAAGTAATAAAATCAAGCCAGAGCAGCCTCTGTCAATAACATGAAAAAATCTAACAGCTATAATGGCTGTGGTGATAACCTCTGCGTTATTCATCTCAGCTCGCCAGTCATCTTTGATATTTAATTGGTTAAGGATCAGCTCGCACCAGCAATAGATAGCAATGATTTCAAGTTCCATTTAGTTCTCCTGTTATTGAAGATTTAAGTTTGCACTCAAATTTCAACACAGGAGAGCTTTTTTTGTCATGTAGTCTTTGTAGGTTAATGGATTTACTTGCTAGTCGCGCAGCG
>JABDEO010000019.1 GCA_013287015.1 Chlamydiota bacterium | reverse complement strand
TTAGGAGAGAACATGAATAAATTAGACGGGAAAACTGGATCAAGTAATGACACTACGTTTCGATCTCGAAATCAGAAACAAAAACTCCTAAAGATGAACTTGTTAAGGAAATTGAACGCATTGCCAATCATTTTTTTGCGTCCTCTGAATTAACATTTCATTTAACAGATCATAAAAAAAATGAATTGCGTCAAGAACTTTTGAGTAAAATTGAGGCTTTTAAGAAATCTCCAGAGAATGATGCGGATAAGCGGCCTTCAAAATTACCAAAAAAAAATCGTATCCGTTTGACCTCAAATCAGATAGTTCAGCGGCGCCTTTTGAATACGTGGAGAGCTTAGATATAATGGGAGAAAATACACAAGGTGTCTTTACAATTCCAGCAGACCTTACGGAAATCGTTTACATGCCCTCAAAGTAAGAAAATAAATGCGTTTCATGTATATTGAAGCATGGCTCGAAAATGGATGAAAACGAGCAACGTTTTTTATGTCGTCCTTACAGGGACAATTGCATAATTGACAATAAATTATGCAATTGTCCCTGTAAGGACGGCATAAAAAAGTTAAGCTGGAAGCTAACCGTTTTTGAAATGCGAGATTGTATGTTTAATGATCGCCTTAGCGCCGGAAAACAGCTGGCGCGCCGTCTGAGCCATTACCGTGGAGACGTCAATGCGGTCGTGCTGGGGCTGCCTAGAGGAGGCATCGTCACCGCATATGCAATTGCCAAAGAACTGCATTTGCCTCTGGACCTTATTGGCGTTCGTAAAATCGGAGCGCCCTTTAATAGAGAATTGGCCATTGGAGCGATCGCTGAAAAAGGAGAGGGTTATTTTGATGAACATCTTATTGAAAGCCTTGGCGTCTCCAAAGACTATATCGCCCGCACAGTGGAAAATGAAAAAAGAGTGATTTTACAGCGATTGAAACAATATCGAGAACACTGTCCAAAATATGAAATAGAAGGCAAAACAGTTATTTTAGTCGATGACGGACTTGCCACAGGCGCCACAATGAAGGCCGCAATAAAATCCGTTCATGCGGAAGGCGCCGATAGAATAGTTGTCGCCGTCCCTGTCGCCCCTCCTGACACGGCAGACGAAATTCGGGCGGAGGTTGATGAAACGGTCTGTTTGGAGACCCCTCCATTTTTTGCAGCTGTAGGTCAATTCTATGAGGAATTTTCTCAAGTTGAAGATGAGGAAGTCATCGCCCTTCTGCGCCAATCTAGGCGCCCCAATTAAACTTAGAAATGTCAGGATAGGCATAATGCCGCATGCGGCATTATGTCTATCCTGAAACTGTCTCTGCACTTTCGTGCCTTATCGTTTAATCAACTCTTTTTCTTCTTCATCTTCTTCCTCGTTATCTTCGAAATCATCGAACAAGTCTTCAAATTCGAAATCGTCATCCTCATCGTCTTCATCCAAAGAGCCTGGAATCATTCCCATTAAAAAAGTCATAAAAGCTAAAATTCTAGCCTGTTTACGACTATCAAGATTCTCAAGTTCTTTAACGTTAATTAATTCATCCTGCAGGTTGTCTATAGCGGCTAATAATAATTCCGCTTCGCCATCATAGTCAGGATCATTATCGATTGCATTTTGACATTCCACTTTAACCTGCTGTATGAAATCCTTTACTTCAGCAATATCAAGATCTTCTAAATCTGTGGACATAGGCATTGGGGTGATTTTCATATTGAACTCCTCCTAAAGTTAAAGTGGCAAATTATACGATTTCCATAAAGACGTGTCAATAAAAAACGTAAATTAAAAAACAATGTATGTAAATCAGTAATTATTTTGTTTTTTTTCTTTTATTTAATTTAATTTTCTTGTATGCTTTCATTATATTTTTATTCATTAACAAATTAATATATATAAGGAGCGCAAAATGGTTGTTCAATTTAGATCTTTGCCTGATAATTCCTTTTTCTATTCTAGAGTCACCCCTTTTGCGGCTCCAGCTGAAGAAGTTGAACAAAATCAGAAATTAGCAGATGTCCAGGTCGCTGACAATGGCATCCGTTCTCATGGCTGGCTAACCGCCTTTTTTTTTAAGTGTCTCGCTTGTCTCTGCTGCGTATTCAGCCATTTAAAAACAGTGGAATTCACAAATGCAGACGATTCCACAACCTACCTTAACAAACGCAGCGCCATTCTTTGGATAAATGCAAAATTAAGCGATCCATTAACTTTTCTCGATGCAGAAGCGTCAGATGAAACCATCGTTAACCAAATCAGACAAATATATGCAGCGGTACAGACGGAATCATTAATTGAAGTTGTAACGCCGGTCACGCTAAAAAATAATCACTTTTTATCCCGATTGGAGGCCTCAAGTCATATTGAAGATGATGAATATTTTCCGAAGGCTATTAACTTTGCAAAATTTAATAATTCAGAACCGTATAAGACACGAGCTGCGACGGCGCGTAAAAATTTAAAGTCTGCATTAGACGCTCTTGAGCGAGTTATGCTTGAGCATAACCTAAGGATGAACCCATTAACAGATGCCGACACCGTCCCAGCATGGCAATTAAATAAGCCAATTAATGAATTAGACGATGATGTGGTTATTAAGATCGGCGCTTTCGCTATCACGGGAAAAGAGCTTAAAGAATTGCATCAATCCACGCGTGTCACCTATGATGCAGATAAATTAGACGCTGACACTTTGCATATTATTTTAAATCGAGGCTCTCAGAACGCTGAACAGGGCGATCTAGCTCGCTATCGCCAAGTTTCCTCCGATATTGTGATGGTGTGCAAAGCAGACGGATCGCCTCTTAGACGCGGCGAAGACCTTTTTAAATTCCGTCTTTATACTAAAAGCGCTCCCAACTTAGCTTACAATCAGGCGGATTGCAAAAAATTCGTCTCTGAAGCAGGAATTATTCAGGGCAAGTATATTGAAGAAGTGAAGGGATTGCTTAAGCATTTCCTTCTCGACTGTAAGAAAGATGGCGTCAGGATTCCAGTATTGCCCGGAATTGGATTAGGCTCATTTATGCCTGAGCATCTCAAAAAAGAGGGTTGCACATATTTTGCTGCAGCGCTAGGCGCAGCGTTGGCGGAATTCCCTCCTGATTCTTTTGAAGCTGTGATCTTTGCCACGCCTGATCCAACGGTGACAGCAATCATGGAGAGTGAAGTTCCCAAAGAATTTGAAGAGGGAAAAGAACACGTCAAATTCGTAGTAAGTAAGAAAAGTTGTTTAGACGTCGCACAAACCGGCGCTAGATGCGGACTCAAAATGGGCGTATTGAACCCAGGCGATCCTAGCGGCATGGCCGGCCAATTTTGGGAGGGGGGTCATATTGCGCTTGAAGAGATGATGGCGCTATTTTCCACGATGGTTTTATCTCAGCATTCAGGAGCCAACCCTGACATCATTGGAGATAAGACTAAATACGAGGGAATCAACATTTCCGACTCGGTTAAATAAACCCGTTTCTTTCGCGCAGCGTTTGGAGCGCGTGCGACTTGTCGCCGCTTTGGAAGACCTCGACTTGTCGAGGTCGAAGCGTAAATCTAAAATACCTAAAAGCTGGCGTTTTGAACGTCGAACAGGTCATATTGTCGATAGCAAAACGCTTTCCCAGGTTAACGTTAAGCCAGCTTCTAGATATTTTAGATTCACGCTTCGACCTCGACAAGTCGAGGTCTTCCAAAGCGGCGACAAGTCGCACGCACTCCAAACGCTGCGCGAAAGAAGGGTTAAATTTTTTGTTCCGCCTTGGCTACAAGCTGACGCAATACGAATGGCAAAATGCCCCCGTGCCGGTAATACTCCGCTTCGCTTGAAGTGTCAATTCTACAGATCACTTGGATAACGCGCTTGGCGCCCCCCCGTGAAATCTCCAACGTAATCTTTTGCTGAGGCGTCAGATCCTTCAAACCAACTAAGGAAAAGAGATCCTCATCGGTAAAACCGAGACTTTCGCAACTCTCATCATTTTGAAATTGAAGAGGCAGAACGCCCATTCCTATAAGGTTGCTGCGGTGAATGCGTTCGAAGCTGCGCGCCACAACAACCTTGACCCCAAGAAGGGCTGTTCCTTTCGCCGCCCAATCACGCGAACTTCCCATTCCATAATCCTTGCCTGCGAATATAATAAGCGGCGTTTTTCGTTTAGCGTATATTTGACAAGCGTCAAATATAGCCGTCACGTCGCCTTCAGGCAACAGCTTGGTAAACCCGCCTTCTTTTCCACCTGCTATCTTATTGCGAAGGCGCACATTTGCAAAAGTTCCCCTCATCATGACATTATGGTTTCCGCGGCGGCTGCCATAACTATTAAAATCTTCGACATTCACACCCAAGGACAACAGATATTGACCAGCCGGAGAATCCGCGTGAAAAGCGCCTGCAGGCGAGATGTGATCGGTGGTCACTGAATCGCCAAAAAACGCCAAGGGCCGCATGTCTTTAAGCTCTTTATGTTCAGGAATTTCGAGACTAAAACCTGCAAAGTACGGAGGGTTTTGGATATACGTGCTCTTTGACTCCCATGGATACAAGGGGCCTTCCCGAGTAGTGATCTGATCCCATAATGGATTCTCAGTCAAAACGTTTTTATATCGTTTTTTGAACATTTCCGGCTGCAGCCCGCTCATCACCGTCTGCAGAATTTCTTGCGATGAAGGCCAAATTTCACGTAAAAACACTGGTTTTCCATTGCGATCATAGGCTATCGGTTCTTTGTCCATATCGATGTCGATGCGTCCAGCCAATGCAAAAGCGACAACCAGCGGAGGCGACATTAAAAAATTCGCTTTGACGGCGCTATTAATGCGCGCTTCAAAGTTGCGATTGCCGCTCAGAACGCTGGCGGCAATGAGGTCGTGCGCCTTGATGGCGGATTCGATCCTCTCCTCGAGAGGGCCGCTATTCCCTATACATGTCGTGCATCCATAGGCGACTAGATGAAAGCCCAGGGTGTCTAAATACTTCTGCAGATTGGCCTTTTCCAGATAATCCGTAACCACGCGTGAGCCTGGCGCCAAGCTGGTTTTCACGCTTGGATTAACCCGCAAACCGCGCTCGACCGCTTTTTTTGCAAGCAGTCCCGCTGCGATCATCACGCTTGGATTGCTTGTATTTGTACAACTTGTAATCGCAGCGATCACGATAGACCCGTGTGTAAGCACAACATCGCAAGAGACCGCCTCTAAATATCCCGGATTGGCGACCACATGGGTCACAGGTCGATTCGTCACCATTTCCGACTCGCTCCACGTCGGCTCGATGGGGCCGCCCCCTAAAACAGACTTGCCTCCGGATTCATGCGATGCATCCAGAGAAAATGAACCTCCAGCATGAACACAAACCTTTGGGTGAGATTCGCCTAAAGACTTGCCATACCCTCCTGAAGCGACGGAATCAGTCAACAAACTTTGGAACTTATTCTTTAATGCGGATAGATCGATGCGATCCTGTGGACGTTTGGGTCCAGACACGCAGGGTTTTATGCCGCTAAGGTCTAACTCCAAAACCTTTGTGAAATCGATTTCCCCCTTTCTAGGGATGCCAAAAAGCTGTTGCGCCTGCAGATATTCTTTCGTTTGCTTGATCCGCTGTTCGGACCTTCCTGTCATTTTTAGATAATCGAGTGTTTTTTCATCGGCGGGGAAAAATCCAACTGTCGCGCCATATTCAGGGGCCATATTGCCAATGGTGGCCCTATCGGCGACGGTCAAACTCGCCGCGCCTTCTCCGAAGAACTCTACAAATTTGTCAACAACCTTCTCTTGACGCAACATTTCGGTGACGCGCAGCGTGAGGTCTGTAGCGGTCACTCCTTCCTGTAATTTTCCGGACAAATGTACGCCAATCACCTCAGGCAGCTGCAGGAATACCGGTTGACCAAGCATAGCCGCTTCCGCTTCTATGCCTCCGACGCCCCAACCCAATACTCCAAGACCATTAATCATCGTCGTATGTGAATCGGTTCCAACCAAAGTGTCGGGATACAAAAAAGAGACTCCATTTTCACTCTTTTCAGTCACCACCGTAGCAAAATATTCCAAGTTCACTTGATGAACAATGCCGATGCCGGGAGGAACGACTTGAAAAGTTTTAAAAGCTTGCTGTCCCCACTTTAGAAATTCATAGCGCTCGCAATTTCGATCAAATTCGATCTGCAAATTAAATAGAAAGGAGTCGTATGTTCCCGCCCGGTCCACTTGGACTGAATGATCGACAACGAGATCCACTGGCACTTGAGGTTCAATTAAAGAAGAATCCAGCTTTCTTGCCGCCACGGCGTCACGCATAGCGGCAAGATCCACCACGAGGGGCACTCCGGTGAAATCTTGAAGAATCACCCGCGCCACAACGAAGGGGACATCTCCATCTTGAGGCTTTTGCGGATTCCAATTCGCCAAACGCATTACATCTTTTTCTGTGATTATTCGGCCGTCGCAATGTCTCAGAAGCGATTCCAACATAATGCGAATTGAAATGGGCAAACGGCCGATTTTGGCGATTCCGCTTTTTTCCAGCGCGGGTAGAGAGTAGTAGTGTTTGTCGCCTGATAAGACTTGTAAAGTGTTGAATGGATTGCTAGGTTTGGGCATGGCCACCTCTTTCATAGATTCAAGTTTTTTTTCTAATGTACATCCTCCTTGTTAAAAATTCAACGCAAAGGTGAAAAGGTGGATTGACGCATCTCAGGCAAATTCAACGCAAAGACGCAAAGGTGCAAAGGCGCAAAGAAATTGAAGAAAGTTAAGTAAAAAAATAATGCAAGAAATTGAAAGAAATTAAGCATGAAAATTAATATTATGAGAGACGTAGTAAATTTTGCATCTCTTGATATTATTTTTTTACTTACCTTTCTTCAATTTCTTTGCGCCTTTGCACCTTTGCGTCTTTGCGTTGAATCAGCCTTAAGATTCGTCATATCCCTGCTAAGTATTGGTGATGGATTCAATTGTTTTTTGCATGAGGCTATGCTTTTGCTGAGTATAAATTTCCCGTCCACAAATATGTAAAAGATGCACGATCAGTCTTAATTCCAGATCCATTTTTACGAGGTCCGGACGATGTTGCAAATTCTTCTTTAACTGAGAAAACATTGCAGAGTCGCCCTTGGCAATCTGATCCAAATCAATATCGATCGTGCGAGCGACTCGAGGCAACTGCTGCTGAACAGAGCGCGCATGAGTTGCAAAAGTCGGACAGAGCTCCGGATGTTGCGGCAAAATCAACATCGCTTGACGATAAAATGCATAAGGATCCGCCGCCGTTACACCCACAGATAGAAATCTCTTTCTCGCTTCATCGCTTTTTCCCATACGTTCAAGAATGATGGAAGCTTCGATCGTTTTGAGCATCTGTTCTTCTGAAATGCCTCGACCGCCATGCTGCTCGACAACACGCAACAACTGAGCATGCAACTGATTAAAACTTTCGCGAGAGAGTTTTAAATTTTGCAAGTTTTTTTGATTCTCTATAAACATCATATAAGCAGCGGCGCCGCCCTTCCAAATAAGCCGCAAGCTTTGCAACGAAGCAAGGACGCTCTTAAATTCATTGCGCCGCCCATCTCCATTTTGCGGCTGGCTGTCTGCAAGCCACTGAAGTTCAGGATACTTATGAAGGCACTCTTCCATCCATTCCGACCCATTCAACACACTTAAAGTTACAGGTTGCGAATTTGTCGCTGAATCCTTCTTGGGTTGGTTTGAGGCTTTTTTAGAAGCGATAATGCTGGCCACCGCAAAAAACACAAAACCGTACTTTAATCCGTATGAAGACGATTCTCTCCTATGCGAATGGGAATTCAAACAGATCAGAGATTTGTTTGAAAAACGGCTTTGTTCCATTGTTAAACGCAAATGCTGCATCGAATAAAAAATCGTTGTAAAGGGCAAACGAATAGTTTTCAACGCTGATCCAGGTCTAAAAAAGCAATGATATGTTCGTAAAACGCATTGCGTCTGATAAAAATGTTTTCCTATTTGATTAATCATTCAGAAATTCCCATTAAATAAGTGTTAAATGCGACAATAACTCTTTGCTTACGCTTTTGAATGAATGTATTTTTATTGTTTTGTTCAAATTTCTTTTTGTCTCTTTTTTTCTTTCTATAATTTGTTTTACTTCCCTTTCAAGACATATCTGAGATAATTTTCCGTTTCCTCGTGAATAAGTTTGCAGATTTTCTAAGGAGAGCAAATCGAGAAGCGCCGCCTTACTAATTTTCTCCCGAGCCATGTTTGCTGTTTTTACAACGTCATCAAGCGTCATCCCTCTTTTACTGACGCCCTCTTCATCAAAATCAAAAAAACTTATGATTCTGGAGTAGATCAACGCCGTTTTTGCTTTATTATCCGTCTTCAAAGTTCTAATAAAAACTGAGAGCGTTATCCAATATAACAGCTCCAGCTTCCGCGGGTCATCTGGTTGATTATCGGGACGATACATAGTGATTTCCATATCTATCACCTTGTACCAAAACTTCCCTAGATCGTTTATTTGTCTTAGATCCATCAAATGATCAGCCAAAGCAATAAATGATTTTATGTGATTATGGGGAGCAAAATTGGTCATCACTGCGTGATAACTGCTATCATGAGTGCGAATATCATCTCCCGGGGCTGAAAAACCATCCGCAATCAAAACCAGCGGGGAAAACTTCGATGGAGTATATACATCGCGACTTCTAAAGAGACAATTGGAACGAATGTCGTATACAGAAGACTCCTTTAATCTATGGTTCAACCTTACAGGTTGATTATCAATAGCCGTGAGCATTAGGAAGGCCTGTTCCATGCCTGATGAAGGAAACATCCTCCAGAGAATTTTTTCAACCACCAGCCTTGAAAAAATATTGAGAGTTACGTCAAAACATATTGTTTGACTGGCGGTAGCGGTTTTTTGCTGATAAATTGGGGTATCCTGAATATCTGCAGCGACCAAGAATTGCTGCTCCGATAAAGGAAATTTCTGCATCAGCTCGAAAAATTCCACCATTTTCTTAGGCGTTAGCATCGGTTTATGATAAGGAGGCCGTTGACCGTTTTCAGCATTCTCATAAAGCTCAGCTCGCCCATTTCTTTTGCCTATTTTTAAAAAAACAAGCGCTGCATTAATAATGTTGCATGCAACAGGATTCGGTTTGTTCTCTATAAAAAGAGGGATACTTATAGGATTCGGATCTCTTGATCCTCGATGGTAGTTCGATATATTTTGAAAAGCCATCAGTGTGCCAAATTGCAACTGAGAAATCAGGCCCTTTTTCACTGCGCCTAAAGCAAGCAACTGAAAGTCATCATGAGAAAAAATAGGATTGGAAACATCCCATTCCCCTTCATTAAAAACCTTCACTAATTCAGCAATCCGCTCTTCAGCATTAGGCACGCCATCTAATTCCTTCATCCATTTTTCAATATCGGGAACTCCCCGAGTCACTTCCTTGTAAACTTTTTCAATCTCCTCTTTTGTTTGCAATGGATGACCATGTGGATCCATCGGAGGCGGAGGCGTCTCTGGCAATGCCTTTATTTTTCGATCATAATCTATGTAAGTATAAAAATTATTTAATAAATTAAATTGTTCATCAGAAATTTTGTCTATCCTGAATGCCGCGAGTAAATACAAAGGAAATTCTTTGTCTTCAAATAGTGGGTGGCTTGCGTCACAACTATACAAATTTTTCGCCCATTCCACTATCGTTGTAACATTTTTTTCTTTAGCGGAATCATTAAAAATTTTATGCAGCTCTTCTTCTAATTTCCCTTTGTTCTCCATTTCTTTTGTGAATTCTTCATAAGAAATTGAGGGATCATTTTTAAAAGAAATCCTGCCGTAAGACGCTAAAGACATTTATCACCTTCTTTTAAGTTTTATGCTGTTTCTCAATATGGTTTCTTTTTTTATGCCTATTTTTCTGATCAGATCGAACGCAAAATTTAACTCAGTGAGTTTATCCAGAAGCATTGATTTTGTGCAATAACTGTGTTATATGTCAAATTCCAACCCCTGGAGGGCGACATGAGCGCAGTTCAACAAATGCAAAAAGAAATTTCTATCGATCTGCCTTCGGAAAAAATCGCCTTGCAAGGCATTTTGACCATCCCAAAAAACGCTAAGCAGCTCATTATGTTCGCTCATGGAAGCGGAAGCGGACGCCACAGTCCGCGCAATCAATTCGTAGCGAATTTTTTGGTGAAACATTCGTTAGCCACCCTATTGATGGACCTATTAACTCCAGACGAAGAGATCCTCGACAACATAAGCCGTCAGTACCGTTTTGACATCCCCCTTCTAGCGAAACGACTCGTCGGCGCAACTCGATGGCTGCGTCAAAATCCAAGCACTGAGCGGCTTAAAGTGGGTTATTTTGGAGCCAGCACAGGGGCTGCAGCGGCCTTAATTGCGGCTGCGGAAGCGGGAAATCAGGTCTCCGCCGTTGTCTCACGCGGAGGACGCCCCGACTTAGCCGCGCCTATATTGCATAAGAGGCTTCCTCCCACACTGTTGATTGTCGGCGGAGATGATACGGACGTGATTGAATTAAATCGAAAAGCATTTGCGCTCTTGCTAGGAGAAAAAGAATTGCGAATTGTTCCAGGCGCCACGCATCTTTTTGAAGAACCCGGAACCTTGGAAGAAGCGGCGCAATTAGCTGTCGACTGGTTCATAAGTCATGAGGGCGACGCCATCGCATGACCCGCCAACCAACCGGTTGTCCACGCATTTTGAAAATTAAAACCGCCCGTAACTGCGTCGATATCTAAAACTTCGCCTGCGAAAAATAGTCTTTTGCAGAGACGGCTTTCCATTGTTTTGAAATTTATTTCATCGAGCGCAACGCCGCCGCAAGTGACGAACTCCTCCTTATGCGTGGTTTTTCCTTCTACAGAATACACATCAGCTTTTAATCGACTGCAGAGACGCGCCAATCCTTCATTGCCAATTTCCGACAGTCTTTTGCCGCTGTCAATGCCAGATAGGTCCACAAGCCGCTTCCAAAGATTTTTTGGCAAATAAAAAGGATTTTTATTTGCGACGCACTGCGCTGGAGATTCTTTTCGCAATGCGCGCAACAGGTCAATTGTTCTTTCATTTGATAGATCAGGCAGCCAATCAATGGATAATTGCACATGATAGTTCTTTTCATTCAGCCAACGCGCTCCCCAAGCGGACAATTTTAACGCGGCTGGTCCGCTAAATCCCCAGTGGGTGATGAGCAAAGGACCCTTTTGTGAGAAATCGGAACCGACAATATGGAGCGTTGCTTGTTCGACAGATATTCCAGCCAGATCTTTAAGCGAAAACGCCGGAACATTAAAAGTGAAAAGAGAAGGCACAGGCTCTTGGATCGTGTGACCAAACGCTTTTGCAAACGCATAACCTTGCGGGCTGCTTCCTGTGGCAAGCAACAAGGCGTCGCATTCCAGACCCCCGCCTGAGGCAAGAGCGATCCTAAATCGGGATTCATTTTTATTGATAGACTCGACCAACTGCCTTGTGCGGACTTCCACTGTTAATTTTTTCGCTTCTTGGAGCAAGCAATCGATAATCGTTTGAGAGCTGTCGCTGACAGGAAACATGCGTCCATCGGATTCAGTTTTTAACTCCACGCCGCGTGATTCAAACCAAAGAACGGTGTCTCTTGGTTGAAACCGGGTGAACGGACCGATAAGCGCCTTTCCGCCTCTGGGATAGTTTTGCGCAAGTTGCACTGGATCAAAACAGGCATGTGAGACATTGCAACGGCCGCCGCCGGAAATGCGCACTTTATTCAACAGGTGGGAAGACTTTTCCAGCAGCAACACGCTTGCGCTTGGATTTGTTTTTTTTGCGGTCAACGCAGCAAAAAAACCCGCCGCTCCGCCGCCTATCACAATAATATTGAAAGATTCAATCATAAAATTTAAGTGAAGCATTCTGCGAGAAAACTTCTAATCAGCTGCCAAGCGCGCTTGTCAGCCGTTGGATTGTAGAGCGTGCCAAGACTTGGATCATTCGCAGAAGGATTGGTGAAAGCATGCATGGTGTTTCCATACATATGCACTTGCCAGTCCGCCTTGGCCTTAGTCATTTCTTGAGCAAAGCTTAATACTTCCTTCGGTGGAACCATTGGATCATCATAACCATGCAGAGCTAAAACTTTTGCCTTAATCGGCTGCGATTTGATCTTTTTAGCCGGAACTAGTAAACCATGAATGCTCACCACTCCCTTTACATCCGCCCCAGAGCGGGCGAAATCAAGCGCGCACAGGCCTCCAAAGCAAAATCCTAAAACAGCGATTTTTTGATTATCCACCTCAGCGTGTTGACGAAATGCATCAAGAGAACTGTTTAGGCGTTTTCTCAAAAAATTTCTATCCATTATAAACGGAGTCATCAGTGCGATATTCTCTTCTTTGTTCTTACCCAAAACTCCTTTGCCATACAGATCCAATGCGAAAACGGTATAACCCCATTGAGCGATTTCTTTAGCTTTTTCGCATACAAAGGCGTCTCTGCCGCTCCAGGCATGACATAAGATCACTCCCGGACTTTTCATCTCCGACTTCGAATCATAAGCCAGAAACCCTTCTAGAATGGCGTCTTGATCTTCATAAGTCACAAGTTTTGTTTTCATAACCAATCCCTTTTCATTTGAACGCTAAGTTTTTTGTTTGACGCGATGACGCGTGGCATTGGGATCAGGCCTGACACTATGACACTTTAAGAGCGCCGTCGGCGCTCTTAAAGTGTCATAGTGTCAGGCCTGACCCCAATGCCCGCTCAAAGCGTCAAATCTTATTTGTGTGTAAGGGTCAGGTTTTTTTGGAGCGCTAATATTTCCGCTGTAAATTCGATTACTTTTTCGGAACAGGAATAAACTACGCTGGTGTGGCTTCTCCCTTCTACAACGTGATTGTGCTTTGCATTGCCTCCAACTAAAGCGGCCTTCCGAGGAACTAACCAATCTTTGCCGCCGGCGATGCAGCGGAGGAGAAAATCGGGATTTTCTTCAAGAGCTTTATAAGCGGACTCTATCTGCGGCTTTATCGAAAGGGAGCATTTCCTTATGCATCCAGCCGGAACCACCTTTAAACGACCTGACAGCGCGACCAATCCGCAAATCTCTTTTTGTTTTTCGGGCTGATCTTTCAACATATTAAGCGCATAATTGACAGCCAAACTGGCCCCTTTGGAATGCGCAATGAAAACCACCCGAAAAGCGCCTGCCTTAGCAGTAAATTTCTTTTTAATCTCTTCCAATTCGGCATCTAATTGTTTTAGATGCTGTTCCGGATTGACATCACTGTACTGAGGATCAACCGTAAAAACCGTGCCCAAACCCGCTTGATGCACCTTGCGCATTAAGGGAAGCAGATATGTCGTGTCTCCGTTATCTCCCGGTAAAAAGACGATAGCGGGATTTTGCGCTTGCTTTTCGCTTAACTCTTTCGGATTTAAACCCTCATGATGAAACGGCTTAAATCGTTTGTTATAACAAGAAATCGCCCCGGCATATATCATAGAGCCGATTTCTGTAAAGGCTGCAATGACTCCCCAAAAAATTTGAGTTAGGCAAGTTTTTTTGCGAGAGCAGGTGGAATTGTTTGAGGGAACATTGGAACCCGTATGACTAACGTGTGTATTATCGCCAATAAGTGGAGTGGATTCCATGGTTTTGCTTTTCCTATTTCATCAAGCTATTCACGTCTCTAATAAACGAATTGATGCCTTAATCATTTGGTTTTGTTCACCTTTTCGGTCACTAGAATCCCCTCTCTGTGTGCTCTGTGATCTCTGTGGTTGATAAAAAACTCGAAACGTTTTTATCAACCACAGAGATCACAGAACACACAGAGAGGTGACCGAGTTCTTTCTTAGTAAGGGTGAACAAGGTCAATCATTTTTGCATCATTCTTTCTCTCATTCTGTAGCCCACACTAAGGTGTAGCGAGCCCCAGCGAGCGGAACCGCAGGTGTGGGAATCAATGAACACGCGAACTAACCAGGGACCTGGTTCCTCATTTTTTTATCTTTTTTCCCTCTTTTTAAAATCGAAGACTTAAATATTTTTCTGTAAAAAAAGCAAAAAAGATAAAAAAGAAGAACTGGTCCCCAGTTAGATCATGTATTCATTGTATTCCCACACCTGCGGTTCCGCTCGCTTGGGCTTGCTACACCTTAGTGTGGGCTACATAATGAGAGAAAAAATGATGCAAAAATGATTAAGATATCAAGCTTTTTGTTTACTCGGCAATGAAGTTGTAACTTTTCTATCCTAAATTCGTTTATACGTTTCATCACTCATAATCTACAAGGAGTTTAAACGATGGATGAAATTATAAAAAGCTTTTTTCAAACATGGGGCTAATTGAACCGCGGGAGCTTTCACGCAGCCACAAATTGTCAATAATAACTTTATAGCATACTAGTAGCGATTTTTTCCCGCGGAAATTACTGCATTCAATTTTATATTTTGACTAATTAATAGAGTTAATGCTATATTACTAACATGAATAATTATTTATTAAATAATTATAATCTTTCGAAATGGGAAGTGTTGCAATCTTTGTTCGTTTCAGAATATGGATTAAGGCACTTAGCTCATTCAAAAACACAAAGCCAATACAAGTGGGGTCATAGAATTATTGCTGCGATAGAACTTTGTCCAGTGATAGGTTTAATCGCCTCAATAATAGAAGGCTTGATAGCTCGCTGTATTCGCTCCAATAATATTGAAGCGCCTTCTCATCCCAAATCACCTTCTCAAACTTCTTTGATTAGGAATAGGCAGTGGTTATTTAAAGGCGCTCAAACTGGATGTACGGGTGCAGTTTTGATTGCTAAAGTAGAATCTATCCGTGCAAAACTAGATATTGAACGTTCAATAGGAATACAATTTAATCAGGAAAAAATCATTGATTTCCTAGAAGGAGGTACATGTACCGCAATGTCTTTAGAATTTCTTGATTCCTATTTCAATGCAAAAAAAATAAATATAAAAAAGCCTGGTGATCGATCAGGCATGTTATTAGATCATTTAGTTAAACTAAATCAAAAATTTTCATCAAGTTCTGAAGAAATGAGAAACCGTCAAGCTGCATACAACACTATTGAAGTGCAATTGGATAGCTCATTAGGTGATCCAGTAGACTATTCAAAAAATAAGATACAATCACTTGCAAATTATCATTCTTTCGTAATCGACTATTCCTCATCAGAAATAGATATTAATAAATTAGATCATGAAGCTGAGCTTTCAAAAGAAGTAGAAGCATTACCAGAAGGCGCTTTTCTTGTCCGTATACTAAAGCCTGCAGACAATGAAAAACTTGAAGAACATGGTCATTCTTTGGTGTATATAAAAGAACATGGATTAGGCCTTTTCTACGATCCAAATTATGGAGCAAGAAATTTATCTTCATCAGAACACCCAAAGATTTTATTCGAAGGATTTAAAAGTTGCTTTCAATCCTTTGGAGTAAGCAAAGCAAGATTTTATAGATTTCAGCCAGCCTAAAAGCCAACGTAAAAGTTAAAAAAATAATAACTTTACAGTATCCTAGATTAGGTTCTCATTCAGAGTTTTTCTGATATACGTCCTGCGATCAACTTAACCGCAGGACATATATAACGCGAGTTTTGGATAAACGACTGCCTTGACATTGACGCTTTGGCGCTTTTAAAAGCATCGCAGCATCAGGCTGAGAAAACACGCTTTCTTTTTGAATAGTTAGCTTTTTTTAGCTTTGACCTTAACCTTTTCCTTTGCTTCTTTTGGGTTTGATTTGGCGCTGCCCGCTTTTTTAGCCGACGATGCCTTTTCAGGCTTTGCTTTACTAGCTGAGGCTTTTGCAACTTTAGTTGGGGATTTGGCCTTCGCTGTTGTTTTTTTTGTCGCTGGGGCGGTGACTGCAGCCTTGATAGCGGCTTTAGCTTTTGTCTTAGGCATAGCCTTAGATGCCTTTTGCGTCTGTGACGGCTTTATTGCTTTTGAAGCTTTGCCGTCGTCCATTTCAATGCCGAATAGAGAGGATAGTTCGCCATCATCCATCGCGTTCTCACCGACTTGATTTTGCATAAGCGCATTGCCGGCGCCGGCGGAAGAAATTAGATCCATGTGATCGACATGCCGCAATGTAAACAGCCATTCGGGCTTTGCGTCTAAAATAGCGCCTATTCCGTACATCACGGCTGCAATATGCTTACACATCCCTGCCGAATCGGGACAAGAGCAGCGCATCGAAATCTCTTGCGGCTTAGGAAATAAACCGCCTTCTTTTTCCGTAATCACTTCCATTACGGATTTGGAAAACTTACCTTGCAAAAGTTCGATCAAAGAATCAATTTTTCCGGCGCATGCTTTAACAAGAGACCGCCACTTTGTTTCCGGCGTTGGTTTTAATTCTATAGCGATATGATAAAGCGAAGATCCCATTACTTGAGCCTTAACCAATCCCTTGGTTATCTGCAAATCGATCACGGAACCATTACGCACATAGGTGCGGCCGCGAGGCAAACGGTTTTCATAATCGCTGTAGGCCTCCAAATTATCACACCACGCCATTCCCCAAAAAGTCTTGGCGATCTTACGCCCCTCTATCACAACAGGATTGACGGATTGACCTTTCTTTTTTAACGAATTCATATGTTCGGCCGCTTGTAGTTTTCTTACGCCCACCGGAACATACTCTGGATAACCATATCCTCCTCCTCCACTTTTTCTTCTTCTACCAAAATATCCCATGCGCTCCTCCATTTTTTATTTTTTATAATTCTCCTAACGCTCGCTTGATATCCAGAGAGATCATCCCAAGCAATTCCTCATTGGACAACTCCGTTAATGTCAGTTCATTTCCACCTTCCAGCATCTCTTGGGACATGTTTTTTTTGGAGGTGATTAGTTCATCGATTTTTTCTTCAATGGCGCCGAGGCAAATGAACTTATGAACAAGGACTGGGTGTTTTTGCCCTATTCTATAGGCGCGATCGGTCGCTTGATCTTCTACAGCGGGATTCCACCAACGGTCAAAATGGATAACGTGGGATGCCCGCGTGAGATTAAGTCCCGTGCCGCCTGCTTTGAGAGACAGCACAAAGAAAGGCGGTCCCTGTTCCTGCTGAAAACTTGCCACTAGTTCAGCGCGTTTCTTTATGGGTGTGTCGCCATGCAGCGTCAATCCCTCTCGCCCAAAAACCTTCGTTAAAAGAGATGAAATGGCCGGAATGACTTCCTTAAACTGGGTGAAAATCAACACCTTTTCTTGCTTAGCCGCGATCTCCTCGCAAATCTCCCGCAAGCGAACAAATTTTCCACTCGCCTCTTCAGCGTATTCTCCATAACCTAACCACTGCGACGGATGATTGCAAATTTGTTTAAAGCGCGTAAGATAAGATAAAACCAAGCCTCGGCGCTTTATGCCATCCGCCTTTTTTAGCTGCTGTGTAAGTTCCTCCACAGCATGCTGATACAACTGAATTTGTTCTTTGCTAAGCGAGCAAAAGGTCTGCATCTCCGTTTTATCAGGGAGATCAGCGATAATCTTCTTATCATTTTTTAAGCGTCTTAAAATATAGGGCTGCGTCAGCCCTCGCAATGTTGCAATAAAGCGCGTATAATGCAGCGAGGAGTTTTCTTTAGCTTTTTTTGCATAAGCGGAAAACACCTTGCTGGATCCCAACAAACCTGGAGAGGTGAAATCAAATAATGACCACAAATCGCCCAATTTATTCTCTATCGGCGTTCCGGTCAGAGTCAACCGCACTTGACTTTTGAGCGACTTAACCGCGCCTGTCTGCTTCGTTCCGGGATTTTTAATCAGTTGAGCTTCATCCAAAATCAGTAGATCCCAATCGATCTCCTTCAGCCATGCCAAACGATGAACATACGCATAGGTCGTAATGACCATATCGATGGCGTTCAAGTTCTCGGTTTTGAAGTCGATTAATACGCCGCGGCTGCTTACAGAACTATGCGCAATCAAAATATTCAGCGTTGGCGCAAAGCGGGCCGCTTCCGCTTGCCAGTTGCCCAACAGCGATGCTGGAACAACTAGTAGATGCGGTTTTTTTTTGGTTTGTTTGGGTGATGGTCGCCGCTTAATAATCAGTAAAAGAGACAAAACCTGAATGGTTTTGCCTAATCCCATATCGTCAGCCAGGCAGCCGCCAAGCCTTAATTGATATAATAACCATAGCCACTGCACGCCCAGCATCTGATAGGGCCGCAGCGTAGCGTGAAGGCTTTCTTTAAGTATTTCCTCTATGAACTCTTCTTGGACGCCGCTTGGGTTTCTCAAGTTATCCAAAACGGTTTTCAACCAGTCGCCCGCCATGACGGAAGACCACTCTGCAGTTTCCGATTCCAAAGCGCCGTGATCATTCAAAACATCGGAGCCTCCTCCGGCTAATAGGCGCAGACTTTCAGCCATCGACAACCCATTGCCAGCGGAATTTTTAATCGCGTCCCAATGCGCCAGCGCCGATTCCAATTTTTCGCGATCGACTTCGGTCCACTGCCCTTTGATTTTTATTAGGTTGTCGGGTGAGTTTAATAGTGATCGCCACTCGTCTCTGGACAATTTTTCGCCATTGCCCAAAGCCAAATGCATATCAAAATCCAAGAGCGTGTCAAGTCCAAGGACAGAACTTTGATTTTCCCCCACTTTGACTACGACCTTGGGTCTAGGCGGTTTCTGAGCGTTCCACCAATTGGGAATGCGCGCCATGACGCCGCTGGATTCCATTACTGGAATGTCCTTCAAGAACTGATGCGCCTCGCGCGCGGTCCACAGCTGCGGCTGAAAGACGTCTCCGGAATCCACCAATTTTTTTATAAACGCGCTTTGACTTGCCGCTTTTTGCACAGGCAGCAGCAGCGCCAGCAACGCCGCATGATTTTTTTCCCCTGCGTAGTCTTGCAATGCGCGTTTTAGCGGAAGATGCTGTGTCGCGGCGCCTTGAGACAACTGAGTCGTGTAGGTGGCTAAAAATGCAAAAGGTCTTGTCTCATTATTCTTATTTTCAGCCAAATGAAAGCAAACACGTCCTACAAGATTCCATCGAGGATTATAGTGATTAAGATAGGCCTTTATGTCGCCTGAAAAATCCTGTAATTCTTGCCGCAAGGCATCCGTTAAGCCGCGCCAAATCGTTTTAAGAACATCCAAACTTAAATATTCAATGCCTTTGATGAAAAAAGCATGGTCAATCACTTCTTGAAATTCCGCATGTTCTGGAACTGGAACATCAGGGAGTTCTTGCCCTTCCGATAGCTGGGATAATTTGCAAATATGCGTGATAAAATTTCGTGAAAAATTCCGCCAAAATAAAAAGCTGGCGGGCAGGGGCGATGAAAATTCCAGCAGCCCCAAGTATAACAAACCCGTTGAATGGCCCTTGGCGAACAAAACATTAATTTTCTCAAATTCAGAAGGAGGCAGCTGTTCACTTGCCTGTGCGCTATCATCCAGGTAAACGTGGCCTTCCGGGGAGAGAACCAATTCTGCAGAAAACATGATGGAATTCACAACTTATTTGAGATGCGTTCGACTATAATTTGCAGTTAACCTAAAAGCAACAAAATTCATTCGCTTCTCTGTATGTGGTTGACGTTTTTTACGTCGCATTGGGGTCAGGCCTGGCCCCAATGCCACGCGTCATCGCGTCAAATTTTATTTGTATGTCTTGGCTTTCCATTAGATGGGGGTCTTGCAAACAAGCCGGAGCGCATGAATGGAGCGCGCATCCGCATATGCGGCTATTTTTTGAGCGACTACGTCACTAAATATTGGCTGTTTGTCTAATGTAATGCTTTTAAAAGCGTTCTTTATCATTACAGTCAGTCGAGCGATGCGGGCATTTTGCAAATTCGTCAAAATGCTTTTTTGTTTCTCAAGTTGCTCTCTAAACTTCTTAATTTCTTCAACAGCAGCCGCTGTCCCATCTTCAGATTTCTCACGAAGAGCATGTTCTAGCCACTTAGGAAGTAAGTATTCACCGGATATACATGCATAATATATATTGGTTTCACAGTGATCCATACACGTCTTTTCCATCAATCTGTTGAGGAATTTTTCTACTTCTTCATACGTTTGACTCCTGCGGTCCCTGCTGTATTCAGGTTTTTGATCCCAATTCAATTCAAGCTGATAAAGAAAATCAAGAAATTGATTAAAAGGCGTTTCATTAAAATTCGCACCTGCAGCAACCAGATCTTGAGCGCATTCAAATTTTGACAATATGATCGCCATTGTTAATGGCGTGGCGCCTTCTGCAAGGTGCGGATAGCCGCATGGTTCCCTATGTTTATTAACATCTATGTTGGGAGTTTTTAAAATGAGTTTAAAGAGTTCCTGATTGCTTGGATCAATTTCCCTTATTATCTGCATCAAGACGGATCTGTGATAACAACCTTCCTCTTTGTATAATAAAGGGTCAAGTGGTAAATGAGTCAAATGGGGGAGATCCTCACTAGGCGAAGTGCAGGTGATAAAACCTGGATCCATCACTTCTTCAAGTAGTAATTGGGTCAATTGAAGATCACCGTTTCTTACAGCTTCTCTCAAAGAATCATAAAAAAAGCGATGCTGTGTGGTTGGATTAGTGCATTTCTTAAATAAAAATCTAACTAGTTCGTAATTAATGTGGGGAGCATTAACTAAAAACGCAAAGACTTTACCGTCCTGATGGAAAGACAATTTAAGGCCATCATCAAAACATTGATTAATCAATTTGAGCGCTTCCTGATTATTTGCTACATTGTGGAATACATTTTGAGCGACAATGTTTTCGAATCTTCCGTTTAACAGGCGAGGACACAATACAGCAGGAGACTTTCCTGCAACGCAAACAATAAAACCTAGAATAGGAAGAGCCAAGGAGGCGACCAAATCAAGGAGAGCTTGTTTTATTTTTTCACATTCACATCCATCACAACATATGACAAAAGGGAATCTAATGGGCCAGAAGGCAATAAGTGCAAGGTCGAGGGCCGTTCCAATCACTAAAGCTGGATAAACAACAAATATTTTAAGCGCGAATGAGGCGATTTTTTCCTTGACGCTTAAAGGCGAACAAGGACCAAACGTATCGCATCCAATAAGGCGAAATTTGGAAAGATGTTTAATGAATAAGTAACTGAATGGATACCCTTTATTCTCAACTGTTGAAAGTAAAAAAACACGAGGAATTTTCATACAAACCTAATAAAAATATAAAACAATTTAATCATATAATATTAAATCATTAAAAACAATAAACAATTACAAACAAGCAACTATCACATAAACAACTCCATACCCTGATCCTTACACACAAGTACAAGAAAGGACTCTATAAACTATCCAAGGGCAATTCAACAGTAGAGTAGAGTGGGGGATATCCGCCCACTCTACTCTACTGTTGAATTGCTACTATGACTTGTGTGTAAGGATCAGCTCCATACCTCTAAATGGCGCTCTCCGCTTGCGCCTGACCAACGAGCTAAAAAATGGTTGATTTTTGGCCCTATTTTATGGCATTATTGAATTATGAATAGGAAACATCAACGCACACTCGAAGCGATATTTACGATCCCGGTTCAGTCTAGCATTAAATGGAAAGATATCGAGTCCCTATTTATTAATCTTGGAGCGGAGATTAAAGAAGGGCAGGGATCAAGGATTAGAATACTGCTAAATAAAGAAGAAGCGGTGTTTCACAGGCCGCATCCACGGAAAGAGACAGATAAAGGAGCGGTCGTGTCAGTGCGAAGGTTTTTAGAAAATGCGGGAGTAAAGCCATGTTAAAACATAAAGGGTATACTGGATATGTTGTCTATGATGACGAAGCGCATATTTTTCATGGAGAAGTAGTCGGACTGAGGGCTGTAATTACTTTTCAAGGCACAACAGTGGAGGAAATTGAGCAAGCCTTTAAAGACTCTATAGATGATTATCTCGATTGGTGCAAAGAAAGAGGCAAGGAACCAGAGAAATCTCACTCAGGCAAATTTAATCTTAGAATGCCTCCAGATGTGTATGTTAAAGTTGCCGCCCATGCAGCTCAAGAGGGCGTAAGCATTAATTCATA
>JABDEO010000018.1 GCA_013287015.1 Chlamydiota bacterium | reverse complement strand
TACCAACCTTTTCAAAGAAGAGAAGGTTGATTGTTCTTTTAATAAATCTTTTACACTTTATCTTTAATATAGATGATAAATATCAGGAGCGTCAAAGTTAACGGTCTTTTTTACTAGTTGCAAGCCTAAAACGCCTACATAAAAATCAACATTCCTTTGAGGATCTGTTGCCAGGGCTGTGATATGATGCATTCCTGCTACTAACTTATTCATATTTTATAAAAATTGATTGGCGAGGTTGATTTTTGATATTCCTTGACGTATGACATTTTCTATGAATATTTTCAACTAAAAGAATCTGCAAGTGCATGTGAAATTGAAGTGAAATAAATCAATAAGAATGAAGCGAAGGGCTGGAAGTTCTGTTGGAGGGAAGAACTGTCATATATGTGTTCTTAAAAGTAAAGATGCAAATCTTGGAATAGATACATTTATGTAAAGAAAAGAATTTTTCTCCTCCCGATCACCTGGTTGAATAGCGGGATGGATTAACGCTATTACGACTGAAAGTTGAAGAAGGTTTTCTTACGTTAATTCACAAATTATCGTAACCTTATTGCCAAACTTTGTTGATTTCATCAGTTAAAAATGCAACATCCTCTGGCTCTTCCGCATGCTTTTCAGGAACTCCAAAAAATATTTTATTATTTTTCGGCGATTCCTCATCATCCAATAAACGCTTGGCAAGCGTCGCTTTTTCTGGAATAACATCATCATTTCTAATAGTTGAGCCATCATAGAGGATTTCAACCGTTTACCGTCCAAGAAATCAGTCTTATAGCCAAAGAGATAACATACAAATTAGAAATATGGGAAATCCCTTTAGGTGATGTTGTGCATGGAAAACTTCCTGCTGAGATACAAAATCAACATTTTGGTCCGACTTTGAGAGCTTTGGAGGCGAATCTTTATGCACAAGGAATGACTCAGCCTTGTATTCACGAATTCTTAAATGGGATTGGCATAGAGATCTCATCTGGCCAATGGAAAATAGGCCTTGTTCACCTTTAGTAAGAAAGAACTCGGTCACCTTTCTGTGTGCTCTGTGATCTCTGTGTTGATAAAAAATTCGAAACGTTTTTATCAACCACAGAGCACAAAGAGAGGGGATTTTAGTGACAGAAGACGCATTAATTCCAAATTTTTTTGAAAAAAAATTTCTCCGACAAAATAAAATTATCTGCTTGATTCCGTATAGATTTTCGTCTAAATATAAAATTTAAAATTTTATTACATTTTGATGAAAGAATTTATTGATTCAAAGTTATTAAAGAAAATTTTGTGGCAGCGAAAACTTATGAAGAACACTGACCATTACGATTTTGTGGTAATTGGCGGCGGCCCTGCAGGGCAGGGAGCGGCTGAGGCGGCGGCTATCTACGGATATAAAACACTGGTTGTCGAGAGTAATGTTTTGGGCGGTGTCGTCGCCACAACCGGCGGCGCGCCGACTAAGACATTGCATGATGCGGCTCTTTACTTTACAGGTTTTCGTGATCGTGGGGTGTATGGGCTTGCGGGGCAGATAGACCCGGCTTTTGTCGGCAAACATCTTCGTTCCAGGACCATTGATGTGTGCACAAAGATGCAGGAAACCGTCCGTTTGACGTTCGAAAAGCGAGGTATTGATGTCATTTATGGCAGGGCGCGGTTAGGTCCCGGCCGTACAGTGGTTGTGGCTGAACGCCAACATGGCGGGCAAGAGCGTAAGTTCTCCGCCGATCGCATCCTCCTTGCGACTGGCTCTCGTCCATTTTGCCCTCCTAATATCTCTTTTGAAGATCCAAATATTTATGATTCTGAGAAGCTTTTTACGATTCCCCGGCTCCCTAAGAACGCCCTCGTGGTTGGAGGAGGTGCGATTGGTTGTGAGTACGCCTCCATTTTTAAGGCCCTTGGCGTGTCTGTGACATTAATTGATTCAGGAGATCGCCTACTATCCATGATGGATGGCGAGATATCAAGACTAGCCGCTACGGTGTACGAGGGTATGGGGATACGCTTAATAATTGGCAAGAGGGTCAAGTGTATACAGCGAGTTCAAGACACTCTTGAAGTCACCTTGGAGAGTGGCGAAATATTGAGTTCAGAAACCGCCTTATTTGCTGTAGGGCGCTCAGCAAATACGGATGGGCTAGGTTTGAATGAGGCTGGCGTCAACACTAATGAGCGTCGGGAAATCGTTGTGGACAGAGGTTTTCAAACCAGCGCGGAAGGAATTTACGCTGCAGGCGATGTGATAAGCCCATCGCTCTCCTCCGTTTCGATGGAACAAGGACGAGTTGCCGCTTGTCATGCTTTTAATCTCGCATTCAAGGAGTCAATAGATCCGCTGCCAGTTTGGGCAGTATACTCTATTCCAGAAGTGGCTGGGGTGGGGCTTACAGAGGAAGAAGCGAAAGCCCAGGGAATTGACTATGAAGTTGGTCGATCAAACTTTGCGACACTCCCTCGCGGCATCATTTCCGGTCACTCTGACGGGATGCTTAAACTAGTATTTCGACGAGACAACCATCGCCTTTTAGGCGTTCATGCTTTGGGTGACATCGCATCTGAACTCATTGGACTTGGACAAGCCACAATTCATCTGGGTGGAGAAATCGATCTCTTTAATCGACTTACTTTTGCAACACCCACTTATTCGATGGCCTATAAATTTGCTGCTTTTGACGGCTTCAGACGTTTAGGAACTGTGCAACAAAAAAAAGGAGATGACTATGTCGGATATGCCTGAAAAAAAAGATTGGACTAAACCTGCTGCAATGGCAATTCCTAAGGGAGGATTTTTAAAAAAAGAAGAGGGAAGATATGGTCAGATTTATCCAAAGTCTCCCGCTTGTTATGGCTTCACAATCATAGCAAGAATTAAACCTGGCAGTGAAGATGTCATACGTCAGTATGGAAAAACTATAGAGGAAACAATAGCTGGCCTCCCAGATGCTCTTGCCGTACTTAAACTTCATTATTTGCGTTGGGTTCTCTTTGACATTAAAGGGGATGTCTACTTTATGTATCAGGGAATTTTTGACACTGACTTTGACAAATACACTGAAGACGCCGTGGCTCTATTCTCGAAGTATGGCCTTACTACGGTCTTTGAAAACCTGGAAGGTTTTCCAGCGGATTGGAAAACCAATACCCCGGCATTCGTTAAATTTGTACGTGAACATCAACGTCCAAGTTTTCTCGAATACGGTGAATATCCCTATGTTAGCGCAGAGGAGATAAAAAAAGCTCTCAAACTTAAAGATGCATTTTCGAAGATGCTTGATCAGATGCAGTAATAAAGAGGCTAACATGCTTGAATTAGAAGACATTCAGTATATTATTTTGACTCGTGCGCCCGCTCTTGTCGGTCGATACGAATTCCTAACATTTAGGAATCCGGAAGGCGGCAAAGCCTGGCTCGCCGGCATTTCGGAAAGAGTGCAGTCTGTTGAGAAAGCTCGAGCCTCTTTAGATAAAGACAATCGATGGGTGAGTGTAGGTCTCACGTGGAATGGTCTGCGGGCATTGGGAATAGATGAGGAGTCATTGGCTACATTTCCTGAGGAGTTTAAACAGGGCATGGTTGCCCGATCGGAAATCCTCGGAGATACCGGTAAAAATCATCCGGATAATTGGCGTGATGATATGGCCAATCCCAACCTTCATGGCATCGTCATTTTTTTTGCTCGTGATGCCGGTGAACGCGACCGCGCGAAGTTGGAGCATCAAAAGTTGGTTGCTCAGTGCAAAGGTGTGGAAATAATTTCTGGGTTAGATCTAGACGCAACGCCGCCATTGGAATACTCTCATGATCATTTTGGCTATCGTGATCGGCTCTCGGAACCCGCCATTGAGGGATCAGGTGTGAAGCCAGCCCAAGCTAGTTCAGATATACCTTTAAAGGCAGGAGAATTCATCCTAGGTTACCCGGACGAGGCGGGTCCTCCATCCAATTTGCCACAACCCGATGTTTTAATACGCAACGGCAGCTACGCAGCATATCGTCGCCTGCAAGAACATGTGGGGGCGTTTCGAGAATTTCTTTGCCAGAACGGCTCTACGCCAGAGGAGCAGGAACTCATAGCCGCGAAGCTCATGGGCCGATGGCGCAGCGGCGCCCCCCTCGTATTAGCTCCGGAAAAGGATGATCCGGAATTAGGAGGCGATCCACAGAGAACTAATAATTTCAACTACAAAGAAATAGACCCTCATGGTTATGCAGCGCCATTAGGCTCGCATATACGTCGCATGAATCCGCGTGACACGGCGGCTAATATGAACAGACACCGCATGGTGCGTCGCGGAGGCACATATGGCCCCTATTTACCATCGGATGCGCCGGAAGATGGCGTTGAACGCGGAATAGCGGCCTTCGTGATCTGCGCAAGCCTCGTTCGCCAATTCGAGTTCGCTCAAAATGTGTGGGTTAACGATCGGAATTTTCACGAACTCGGCAATGAACGCGATCCAATTATCGGCAACCAAGACGGTACTTTGGAGTTTAAGATCCCGAATCGACCGATCCGGAAAAAAATCACTGGTCTTCCAGCATTTACAACATTACGGGGAGGAGCTTATTTTTTCCTCCCTGGGCTCAATGCGCTTCGTTATCTAGCATCGTTAAGGCAATAAAATATGAATCAACTTAAAGGAGTTCATTGATGAGCCGTGATAAGAAACTTGTAAGAACTTATAATCAGAATCATGTGCCTCGTAAGTATATCCCAGGCAAAAAACGGGTGAGCATCTATTGGACCTGGAGCTATCCATGGGAATCTAACCGGGATGTCACAGTAATGGACAACCGATTTTCCACTATGACCGAAGTTCGCCGCGTGCTCTGGCCTGAATATGAAACACCCGAATGGGACGCCATGCATTTTCTTCAGGGAATCCAGGGTACGTTGGAGCTCTTTCATCGCTCTACTCTTGGTTTCCAAGAGCTTGTAGGCGAAGTCACCGGACAACCCGTTGCAGTATACCAACGCATTGACCAAGCCGGATATAAGCTTCCGATAGATGAGCGGATTCTAGCTGACACCGATACGTTGATGGTTTTCGGGTTGGATCATTTACTTTCTGAGCAAGAAGCCTCAACGGAGGAGGTCGAAGCTATTCGCGAGTGGCTTAAGCGAGAAGAAAGCTGTTTATTGCTTGCTCCACATCATGATGTCGGTTCTACCGATGATTTGCAGCAGAAGCAAGTGGAATATATCCACCACGCCGATGCGCTTGTACCGCGTCAGCAGAGATTTGGACAATACACGCGTTCTCTGATGAAAGCGTTAAATGTTCCTGTTATAAATCAGTGGGGCCTGCATCCGGCGCAAAATAAAAGCACCGGTGAAATCTCTCCACTAAATATGAACAGAGACCTTGACAGCTTGGGCCTCCTCAAAGGGGTTACAACGTTTAATTTCCATCCTCATTTACCGCATTACAAGCTCACCATCGAAGATGCAAAGCAGATTCACGTGTTGGCTCGGCAACCCATTGATTTAGATCGTCCGCATCCTTTCACACAGGCTGGCAACACTGAGATCAACTCTCTACTCTGGATGCCGCCGAAAGACGAGCGCGCTGGACATATTCTGCTGGCTGATTCCACGATCTTTACCACTCTTTTTTCAGGAACGGATAGCCTGGAGCATTTCTGGAGGAATTTCGCAAACGTTTGAATGAAGACATCTTATGAAAAACATCCATAATTCTAATAAACCGCCGGATTTTTCCCTTGTTTTGGGAGGACCGTTGTTTCAGCTGCTGATGCGTTTACGGCTCACCACGCCGGCTCTGGACTTGTTAAAAAAACGAATCATCTTCTTCATTCTATTCGCCTGGCTGCCTCTTCTAATCCTCTCTTTAATCGAAGGCAAAGCCTGGGGAGGCGTGAAAATGCCTTTTTTATTTGACATGGAAGCTCAGGCCAGGTTTCTGGTGGCGCTGCCTCTGCTCATTGTCGCCGAACTTGTGGTGCACAAACAGGCGCGCTCGTTAGTCGGGCAGTTCATCGATCGGGATATTATCACCGAAAAACAACTTCCAAAATTCAATGCATTGATCGCCTCGGCCATGAAACTGCGAAATTCCGTAGTCATCGAGTTGATTCTGCTCCTGCTTGTCTTCGCCGGCGGGCCTTACCTCGCGAACACGGTAAGCGTCATAGAACAAGTTGCATCCGGCGCAGGGTCGTGGCATGCCTCAACTGACGGCAATGTAGCATCCTTATCCATGGCAGGTTATTGGTACATTTTCTTCAGCAGGCCCTTGTTTCAATTTATAGTATACCGCTGGTATTTCAGGATATTCATCTGGGCCCGTTTTCTATGGCAGAGCTCTCGGCTGGATCTCAACCTTATCCCGATTCATCCCGACCGGGCATGCGGCCTTGGATTTTTGGCCATGAGCGGTATTTTGTTTGCGCCGCTGATTATCGCTCATGGCGTGGTGTTTGCAGGACTGATCGCCAATGCAATTTTTTTTACAGGCGCAAAGTTTACTAATTTTATTCTCTTAATCCTAGGTGTTGTGCTGTTTGTCCAGTTGATAGCGCTCGGGCCGCTGTTTGTTTTTTCCCCCTCCCTGATGCGCGCAAAAAGAAACGGCCTGCGCGACTACGGCATGCTTGCCAGCAAATATGTTGAAGAATTCGATTTCAAATGGGTGCGCGGGGGCGCCGCTGGTGATGAACGACTTGTTGGCAGCAGCGACATCCAGTCTCTTGCCGACCTTGTAAATAGTTTTCAGGTAATACGCGACATCCGAGCATTCCCCTTCGACAAAGAAACGGCCATTCAGGTTTTTCTCTTCGTCATCATACCGATACTGCCGCTGGTGTTGACCATGATCCCGCTGGAAGAGTTAATTAAAAAATTTTTCGAAACTATTTTTTGAATCAAATAAAATATCTACAATAAGAACTATTGCAGAATGTACATTAGATGTTGAGAGTGTAAGACCATGTTCCGTTCTGGCACTAGCTCAGGGGTATCAATATGAAAAATATCCATGATTCGAATGAACCACCAGATTTTTCCCTAGTTCTGGGAGGACCATTATTCCAGTTGTTGATGCGTTTACAGCTTATTACACCAAGTCTTGGTCTATTGAAAAAGAGGATTATCTACATTACCCTGTTCGCCTGGTTGCCGCTCCTGCTGCTTTCTTTAATTGAAGGCAAAGCTTGGGGCAATTCAGGAGTGTCGTTCTTATATGATATGGAAAATCAGGCAAGGTTCCTGGTGGCATTGCCGCTACTTATTGGCGCCGAGCTTTTGGTGCACAGGCAGCTTCGTCTGTTGGTAGGACAGTTCATTGATCGGGATATTATTACCGAAAAAACGCTTCCTAACTTCAATGAATTGATAACTTCAGCAATGAAACTACGGAATTCGATGATTATTGAGCTGATTTTGCTCTTACTAGCTTTCGTCGGCGGCCATTATCTCTGGAGCACAGTAAGCATCATGGAAACAATCGCATCCAGCGCTGGGTCTTGGTACGCCGGCGCCGATAGCGCCGGCACGCACCTTTCCCTGGCAGGCTACTGGTATGTTTTTGTCAGTAGGCCGCTGTTTCAATTTATCGCTTATCGCTGGTATTTCCGGATATTCATCTGGGCTCGTTTTCTATGGAAATGTTCGCGACTTGACCTCAATCTTATTCCGATTCATCCCGACCGGGCATGTGGTCTTGGATTTTTAACCATGAGTAGTCTTTTGTTTGCACCGCTGATTATGGCGCACGGGGCGCTGTTTGCGGGAATAATCGCCAACTCGATCTTTTTCACGGGGACGAAACTTACCGATTTCATACTCCTAATCCTTGGCGTTGTTTTGTTTGTCCTACTGATAGTCCTAGGACCCCTTGTTGTTTTCTCACCCGCCTTGATGCGCGCCAAGAGAACTGGTCTACGCGACTACGGAATACTTGCCAGCGAATATGTCTGTGAATTCGATCTCAAATGGGTGCGTGGAGGATTTTCCGATGATGGACGGCTCCTTGGCAGCGGTGATATCCAGTCCCTTGCCGACCTTTCTAATAGTTTTCAGGTGGTGCGCGACATTCGATCGTTTCCATTCGACAAAGATTCGGTTATCCAAGTTATCTTCTTTGTTCTAATACCGATGCTGCCGTTAGTGTTGACTATGATTCCTCTAGAAGAGTTGATTAGGAAATTTTTTGATGCTATTTTTTGATTCCAATATACGCGAGTTTTGGGAGTTTGACGCTTTGATGCTTTTAAAAGCGCCAAGGTATTTTTGGGGTCAGGCCTGACACTATGACACTTTTAAAAACGCCAGTATGACACGTTTCAAAGCATCATACTGGCGTTTTTAAAAGTGTCATAGTGTCAGGCCTGACCCCAAAATACGCGCCAACGCGTCAATGTCAGAACAATCGTTTATCCAAAACTCGCGTCAATATGAGTTCTTAAATTAAAAAGTTCCAAGAGATCTGAAAATGTTTGCGTAAGCAAGACCGATATTGCCTTGAGCTTGAGCCATCGCATCTTCAGCGGCTACTTGAAGCTGCAGTGAATTCAGGACCCTTGAATAATCAGCTATGCCTTCTTGATACTGTAGAGTGGAGATGTCCACAGATCTTTTGGCATATTTAAAGCTTTGTTCTAAATCAGAAGTCTCTTCTATGGATTTAACAAAGAATGTTAGAGCGTCTTCCGCTTCTTTATATGCTTCTAGGACTTGGTTGCGGTATGTGGCCATTCCTTCATTAAGCAAAGCATATTGCTCCTTTATACGATTTTCAAGGCGACCATAGTTTAAGATAGGCCAGGCAAAATCGGGTCCATAAAAAAAGGTAAGACTGCTCCGGCTAAATAAATGTTTCCCCATTGCGTTGGCAGTGGAATGAGTGTCGGAAGCGCATTCGAGTCCCAAAAAACCTGTAAATGAAATACGCGGAAATAGATCAGTTACAGCGATTCCCACGCGGGCGGTTTGTGCATATAAGAGATCCAAACTACGGCGTAGGTCTGGGCGCTGATAAAGAATTTCTGCAGGATATCCGATTGCAGCATCAATTGGAGTATTTACGGGTTCTGAATTTATGGTAAAATGACAAGAAAATTCCTCAGGGGTCAAGCCCACAAGAATCGCAATGCTTGTAAGCGTGCGTTTAAGCTCAATTTCTAAGCTTGTTTTTTGCGCTTGGGTTTCTTTCCACAATGTCACAGCTTGAGCATAATCGAGTTCTGATTCGTAACCTTCTTCCCAGCGCACTTGAGCAATTTCAGCGCTGCGGTGTTGGATAGCGACATTACGCTCGAGAACGGCTATCCGATTTTGAAATGTTTTATGTTGAACATAGGCTAAAACGATGTCTGAAATAAGAATTCTCTGGACATCTTGATAATCATCTTGGGTGGCCGCATATTCTCCATATGCGACCTGCACGCCGCGATAAAAACGCCCCCAAAAATCTAATTCCCAGGCAATGCGCAAACCTAAAACGCCATCCAAAAAGTCGCGGTCTATTCCTAAGGTGTTTGGAGCATTTGCACTTATATGTGTTTTAATTAAAGACCCCTCAGCCTGCTGTGTTTGAGGAAAGAATTCTCCAATTGCAAACCCCAAATTCGCTCTGGCCGCGAGGATCCTATATGCAGCAGCCTCTAAGGTGAAGTTCTCTTGCAATGCATAGTCAATCAAAACATTGAGCGTGTCATCTTGATAATTGTTCCACCACGGGCCGATTTCCACATCTTGGCCTATTGCAATTCGAGGCGATTGTTCCGTCCATGATTCTTGAGTGGTGGCGTCAGGTGATTTAAAATTAGGTCCCACTCGAAAACATCCTGTCAGCAGCAACATTACTAGAAGGCTTAAAATTTTTGTCATTACGCATCTTCCTTTTCCGGGGGCTGCAATCGATAGATGATTGAATAAAAAAGTGGAACGGCAAAGAGTGTGAGAATGGAACCTATAGCTAACCCCCCCATAATGGCGACAGCTAAACCAATCCAAAAAACATCTTGTAATAGAGGGATGACGCCAAGAACTGTCGTGCCCGCCGCCAGCATTACAGGTCTAGCTCTACATACAGCGGCTTCTATAATGGCATTGTATGGATGCATTCCCTTTGCGAGGTTTTCATTGCAAGCATCAAGTAGGACGACAATATTTTTATTCATCATTCCAGCAAGGCTCATTGCGCCAAGAAGAGCCATAAATCCGAAAGGCACATCAAAAAGGAGCAGCCCCCCGGTAATCCCAATCATCGCAAACGGAATTGTAAAAAGAATGACAACGATTGGTCTGAAATCATTGAATGTGACTACGAGGCACAATAAAATAACGATAATAGTAGGAACAATTCCTGGAAGAAGCTGTTTTTGCGCCGTTTTACTGCTGTCTTCTTCTCCATCCCAAAATAAACTAAAGCCTTTTGGCAGAGGGTAATCGTTGATGTCCTTCGATACGCTTTCTTTTAAATCAACAAAAGTTGATGTTGGAACAGGAGAGCCTTGGATGGCTACTTGCCGTTGTCTATCCCAACGAAGAATATAGGGTTCTTTCCATTGAAAATCCGTTTTATCACTGACTTGTGAAAGAGGAACAGATGTGACGCTATTTTCTCCTCTAACGGGCAAGGTGTCTAAATGAGACAGCAGTGACAATCTTTCTTCATCGGTGTTGCGCCACTGAATTTTATAGAGTTTGTTTTTTTCTCGATAAAGCCCTATATTCAAACCATCGTATCCTCGTTTAAGAGCATTTGCAATATCCTCTCGTGAAATATTTGCAGAGCGCGCCCTTTTCTGATCGTAGTCAAATTTAAGCTGTCTGATTGGGTTCATGACATCGAGTCTCCAGTCGGTTCCTAAAGACGTTTTTTGGACCTTTGCTAATAGACTAGATCCGATATGCCTTAGTTCGCTGGGATTGGCGTCATAAGGTCCCAAGACTCTCAATTCGAATTTCCATGCATCTCCAGGACCAACGTTATATTTTCGAATTCGCACCAAGGCTTCTGGAAATTCATTTTGAAGCCATTGAGAGTGCCCTGCAATGAATGCGTCAATATCTTGATATCTTTTAAAATTTATTAACAATTGCCCATAGTTGGAATAAATGAATTCTGGATCAACAGGAAGATAAAATCGAGGAGGACCAGCTCCAATAAAGCTTGAAACAGCTTCCACTTTTTCATCTTCTTGGAATTTTTTTTCCATCAGATTCGTCTTTGAGGTTACCTCATGAATAGAAGTTCCGGCAGGCGCCCAATAATCCACCATTAATTGAGGTCGTGTGGAATTAGGAAAAAAAAGCTTTACAACATATTGAAAACCAATAAAAGAGATAATTAAAGCTACAAGAAGCGAATAAACGGAAAGCAAACGGTGACGAATGACTCCTCGAACGAGTTTTCTAAATCGATTGAAAAAAGGGGTGTTGAATTCATCTGTCTGAGTTTCCTGTTTTTTACTATCAAGGAACCACAGACATTGTTGAGGAGTCATCAATAAGGCGATAAGCCAACTTATCATTAAAGATATTCCTACAACAACAAACAATGTGCGACAATATTCTCCTGTTGAGCCTTCAGAAGCATATATTGGGTAAAAAGACATCACAGCAATGATCGTCGCGGCAAGTAAAGGCAAAGCAGGCGTGGCGGCAGCTGCAACAGCTGCTTGAGATCTATCCATCCCCTTGCGTAAGTTGACTGCAATGCCATCTGCAACCACAATTGAGTTGTCAACCATCATTCCCATTGCAATAATCAATGCTCCTAAAGACATGCGTTCCAGTGGAATTTTCATAAAATACATGTAGAGAAAAGTGGCAAGAATAGTGAGAACAAGAGCCAAACCGATGATTCCTCCCATGCGAATCCCGCTTGGAATGAGCAATACAATTAGAACAATAATGATTGATTCAATCATGCTTAGAACAAATCCGGAAATCGATTCTTGGACTATTGCCGATTGCCAAGAAATTTTGTGCAATTCGATGCCTAGAGGAAGCTCTCTTTGCAACTGGAGCAGCTTTTCATCAATCTGTCGACCCACTTCTACGATGTTGCTGTCTTCCGTTCCCGCAATTTGAATGCCGATTGCCGGAATTCCATTAAATTTCATTATTTTTACCGGTGGATCTTGGTAGCCGACGGAAACCTTAGCGATATCGCCTAGGGAAAACTTATTCTTTTCATTTTTCTCAATTTCTTGAACGAACGAATTTTCACTATTTTTTGTGGTTTTCTGTTTTACAAGAGCATCTTGAATGAGATCATTCGTTCGTGGTTGAATTATTAACTCTTCCACTTCAAGAGGTTTTTTAAATTCGCCTGAAAGATGCATTGGATAGCGTATCTCTCCTTGATCTACATTTCCCGCATCTACAACCATATTTTGCTTAATAAGCAAACTGTGAATGGTTTGAGGAGATAGGCGTAATTCAGATAATTTTTGGTTAGAGACATCCAAATGAATCACTCTTTGCTGGACTCCCCACAAATCAATACGGGCAATATTGGGAACAAGATAGAGCTGCTTTTGGATGTTTTCTGCGATGTCTTCTAATTCAGCATGGCTAAATCCATCACCGGTTATGGCTAATAAAAAACCGAAAACAAATCCAAAATCATCCACAACTCTTGGAGCGTCAACTCCGGGCGGCAGGGATGGAGCGGCGTCGTTTATTTTTCTACGCAATTCATCCCAAACCTGAGGCAAGTCTTTTGCCCAGTAGCGGTCTTTGACATCTACTTTAATATAAGATAGCCCGTCACGCGACATGGAGTAGATGTGCTTTACCTGTGGCATCTGATGAACAGCGGTTTCAAGGCGATCGGTGACTTCCTGCTCTACTTCCTCTGGGGTTGCCCCTGGATATTGGGTGATCACTAAAGCTGATTTTACACTGAATGGAGGGTCTTCCAGCCGTCCGAGAGAAAAGAAACTAAAAATTCCACCAATCACGATGATGACTGTGATCAGCAACATGACAGCTTTGTATTGCAGGCCAAATTCAACAAGTTTTCTCATGGTTTGGACTGCTCCACGTCAACCTTAACTCGTTGTCCTTCAATTAAGAAACTTGCGCCTGCTGTGACTATCCTATCGCCATTAGCTAGTCCCTCTTGGACGATAATGATATTCTCTTTATTGCTTTCATCTACTTTGACGGCTTTTTTGTGAACGGTTTGGGTGTTTGGATCAACTACCCACACATAATTGGCAAGGCCATTATCGGTAAAAATAGCCGACTTTGGGATTTTGAATGTGTCGCTTAAATTCCCACTCGGTCTAGCAAGAAAAGCTCTGCCGGTCATGCCTGCCAAAAGGGAAAGTTCTTCGGGAATTTTCTGCAAACTTAGCGTGACAGGATAGGTCTGTGTCGTACTAGAAGCCTCTGTTCCTATCTCCTTAATTACTGCATTAAGAATTATATTGGGAAAGGCATCTAGACGAACTTCAAAATTCAGTCGATCCTTTCCTTCTAGCAGAGCATTGATATATTTCTCCGGAACATTGATTTCCATTTCTCGATCAGCGATATCCAAAAAGCGCAATACGACCTGTTTTGCGCGAACTTGTTCATGGTTTTCAACATAAATAGCGGCGATAATTCCATCAAAAGGCGCTTTTAAAGAAGTGTAAGACAGGTTGTCAGCAGCTTGATCAAAATCACCCTGAGCGATGGTCAATTCAGCTTTTAGCTGATTGCTGGTTTCCTTTTTCCGATCCAAAAGGCTTTCGCTGATCGCTCCGGGATCTCTCTCGTAAATTTTTTGCATTCTTGCATAATCTTTTACGGCGAAGTTAATTTGCGCTTCAAAACTTTCCACCTTGCCTTTTGCCTTTTGGAGAGCGATTTCATACTCCCGGGGATCTAATTGAATTAAAATCTCATCTTTGCGCGCTCTATATCCAACAGTGATGTCGCGCATGATAATAGTTCCATCCACACGAAAGGAGAGGTCGGCCCGTTTGAAAGCCCGCAATGATCCGGGAAAAATGATTTGATTATCTATAGAAGGGGTTTCACTGACTTGAATGGTTTTCACTGGACGAACGGACTCGTTGGTCGCTTCTTTTCCACAAGAAGCTAAGAATAATAGGGTTAATAACAGCCAATGCATGCGCTTCTCTGTTAGCATAAAATATTACCTCAAAATATGTTTTGTTACATGTTATTTGCAATTAAAACTTTTCTTTGCTAACAAGAAGAGGGGACAGGGAGCTGATCCTTACAGACAAGTACAAGAAAGGACTCTATAAACTATCCAAGGGCAATTCAACACAAAGACACAAAGAGACGGAGACACAAAGAAGTTCAGTAACCACCCTGTCTTCCTTCGTGCCTCAGCGCCTTTGTGTCTTTGTGTTGAATTGCTATTATGACTTGTGTGTAAGGATTAGGACAGGGAGTCGCCGCACAAGCTTGCTGTTTAGAGAAAAGGAGACTTATATGGCAAATACAATGACAAGAAAAGCAGCGACTCTGGGTTTTAAAGAAATAGAAATGATGAACGCTTATTGGCGCGCCACCAATTATCTTTCCGTTGGACAAATCTATCTTTTGGATAACCCTCTATTGAAAGAGCCTCTTGCTCGAGAACATATTAAACCAAGGTTGCTAGGTCATTGGGGCACAACTCCAGGATTGAACTTTATTTACGTTCATCTCAATCGTCTTATTAAGCAGTATGACCTTGACATGATTTATATTGCAGGTCCAGGGCATGGCGGGCCTGGTTTAGTGGCTAACACCTATTTAGAAGGAACATATAGCGAGTATTATCCAGATATTGGGCAGGATGAAGAGGGAATGAAGAGGCTTTTTAAACAGTTTTCATTTCCTGGCGGAATTCCTAGCCACGTCGCTCCTGAAACACCCGGTTCAATTCACGAAGGTGGTGAATTAGGCTATGCGGTCTCTCACGCTTATGGCGCAGCCTTTGACAATCCCGATTTGATTGTAGCCTGTGTTGTTGGCGATGGCGAGGCTGAAACAGGACCATTGGCAGCCGCCTGGCATTCTAATAAATTCCTCAATCCTGTTCGAGATGGCGCAGTTCTTCCCATCTTGCATCTCAATGGCTATAAAATAGCCAACCCCACCGTTCTCGCAAGAATTGATCACGAAGAGTTGGAGCATTTATTTTTAGGATATGGTTACAAGCCCTATTTCGTAGAGGGCCATGATCCTGAAGAGATGCATGAGTTGATGGCTGAAACATTGGAAAAGATCGTTACGGAAATTAAATCTATTCAACAAGAAGCGCGGACCAAAAAACGTGTTGAACGACCTATATGGCCGATGTTGATTCTCAGATCGCCAAAAGGCTGGACGGGTCCAAAAGAAGTGGATGGACTTAAAACAGAGGATTTTTGGCGTTCTCATCAAGTCCCCTTTGCCAAAATGGATCCTCCCCATATTAAACTCCTGGAAAGCTGGATGAAAAGTTACAAACCAGAAGAGTTATTTGATAAGAAGGGAAAACTGCTGCCGGAAATCGCCGCATTGGCGCCAAAAGGGACAAGACGCATGGGAGACAACCCTCATGCTAATGGCGGTTTATTACTGAAAGATTTAAAAATGCCCGATTTCCGAGATTACGCAGTAGATGTTCCGAAACCGGGACAAGTCATTGGAGAAGCGACACGTTCGATGGGAATGTTCTTGCGCGATGTAATGAAATTGAATCTTGAAGCTGCAAATTTTAGAGTGATGGGACCGGATGAGGTTGCATCGAATCGCTTAGGAAATCTCTTTGAAGTGACAAATCGCACCTGGATGTGTCCTACAATACCAGAAGACGACCACCTTTCCCCAGATGGACGTGTAATGGAAATTCTGAGCGAGCATACCTGCCAAGGATGGTTGGAAGGCTATTTGCTTACTGGCCGTCATGGCCTTTTCACCTCTTATGAGGCGTTCATACATATTGTCGATTCAATGTTCAACCAACATGCCAAGTGGCTTAAAGTCGCTCGCAAGGATATTCCTTGGCGAAGGCCGATCGCTTCACTTAACTATCTACTATCTTCTCACGTATGGCGGCAGGATCATAATGGTTTTAGCCATCAGGATCCTGGGTTTATAGACCATGTTGTTAATAAAAAAGCGGATATCATCCGCGTTTATTTTCCACCTGATGCGAATACACTGCTATCTGTCGCCGATCATTGTTTGCAAAGCCGTAATTATATCAATGTCATCGTGGCTGGCAAGCAGCCGCAACCGCAATGGCTTAATATGGATCAGGCTATAAAGCACTGCTCTGCAGGCGTCAGCATTTGGGAATGGGCAAGCAATGACAAGGGTTCTGAGCCTGATGTCGTGATGGCATGCTGTGGCGATGTCCCAACCATAGAAACTCTTGCCGCAGTGGATATTTTGAGGAAATATGTTCCAGATCTGAAGATAAGAGTCATCAATGTCGTCAACTTAATGACTCTTCAGCCGCAAGAAGAACATCCGCATGGATTATTCGACAAAGACTTTGACGCTCTATTCACAACAGATAAGCCGATCATTTTCGCTTATCATGGATACCCTTGGCTCATTCATCGCTTAACATATCGACGAAACGGCCACAAGAATATACATGTGCGTGGCTATAAGGAGGAAGGAACTACGACCACTCCTTTTGATATTTTAGTGATGAATGACTTAGATCGTTTCCATTTGGTTTCCGATGTCATCGATCGTGTTCCTAAACTTGGGTCAAAAGCAGCTTATGCAAAACAAGCGATCCATGAAAAGCTAATTGAGCATAAGACGTATATTGCCAAATACGGCGAAGACATGCCCGAAATTCGAGACTGGAAGTGGACCCGGTGAAAGCAAATGAGAATTCTGGCTTTAAACTCAGGCTCAAGCAGCATCAAATATCGTTTATTTGATAGCGATAAAAATTATCGACTGCTGAAACGAGGTTTGGCTGAAAGAATAGGGCAAAAAACTTCTTCGGTTTGTCAAATCATGGAAAATCAACCTGCGCGCGAAAAGGAAATAACGCTTCCTGATTACCGTACAGCCATGCACGCTCTTTTTCCTAATGAGGATCTTGGGGGAATCGACGCAGTCGGACACAGAGTCGTACATGGCGGAGAGCGATTCAAAGATCCTACACTGGTTAACAAAGAGGTCATTAAAGAGATCATAAAATTATCCAAGTTCGCCCCCCTCCACTGTCAGCCAAATGTCACAGGAATTGAAGTTTTACAGGAATTGTTGCCGAATATTCCCCATGTAGCCGTTTTTGATACGGCCGCTCATGCTGCAATGGATTTCAAAGCGTTTCTTTACGGCATCCCAATTGAATATTATCAAAAGCATAAAATCCGCAAGTATGGCTTTCATGGAATCAATCACTCTTATGTTGCCCATGAAACCGCACGGCTTTTAAAAAAAGAACTTAAGGAATTGAAAATCATCACATGCCATCTTGGGAATGGCTGTTCGATTAGTGCGTTTGAAAATGGAAAAAGCATTGAGAATTCCATGGGCTTAACGCCACTAGAGGGTTTGGTTATGGGAACTCGTTGTGGTGATTTAGACCCTTCGGTCATTATTTATTTTATCGAAGAACTGAAACTGACAACGGAACAAATTACTGATTTGCTAAACAGAAAAAGCGGTTTATTAGGGTTATGTGGAAAAAGTGATATGCGAGATATTATCGCGATGGCTAAGAGTGGCGACAAGCTATCTAAAATGGCAATCGAAATTTTTGTTTACAGGATTCAGAAGTATATTGGAGCCTATGTTGCCGCATTAAATGGCATTGACGCTATTGTATTCACAGGGGGAATTGGAGAAAACAGTCCCTATATACGCGCGCTCATTGCGAAAAATTTTTCTTATCTGAACGTTATTGCCGAGACCGAAGAGAACGAGAAAAATAAAACCATTTTTTCAGCCAGCAATTCCTCTGTCTTTCTAATGAATATCCCGGCAAATGAAGAAAAGGTAATCGCTCAGCAGACGCAACAACTGCTCAACCAATAAGAGAGGTATAGCCCGCATTCCGCAAGTCGAATGTCACTCTGGCTTTTTTATGCCGTCCTTACAGGACTCAACCCTTTGTCGGCATGACCCAGGCCTCCGCTCCGCTGCGACCTGGGCTGTAACATTCCGGTCCTTCGGACCTTTAGGAATGTTTTAGACAGGTCCGAAGGACCGGAATGTTACAGCCCAGGTCGCAGCGAAGCGAAGGCCTGGGTAAAACAAAAAAAAAGTTGAGTCCTGTAAGGACGGCATAAAAAAGTCAGAGTGACATCCAACTTGCGGAATGTGGGGTATCGAGCATGGCGGAAGATTTACCAAAAGATAAGGAAATTATTCGGTTATCAGACGAAGAAGTCGTTAGGGAGATTATCATTAGTATCGGCAAAAAGCTGTAATTTTTGACATGAATTTGTTAGGAGAGGTCTAGAAGCATGGCGGAAGATTTACCAAAAGATAAGGGAATTATTCGGTTATCAGACGAAGAAGCTGTTAGAGAGATTATCATTAATTCTGTCTTTGATTTATGGCAGGTTGTCAATGATTTAACCCGTCTTCGCCCAAGTAAACGTGCACATTATTGTGTAAGTATATTTGGTTCTGCAAGAACCAATCCGGGAAGTTTTGCATATGAGCAGGTCAAGCGGCTCGCAGAAGGTTTGGCGAACATGGAGTGCGATATTGTCACCGGCGGCGGGCCCGGGTTAATGCAGGCTGCCAATGAAGGCGCCACGGAGGTTGGGGCGTCGCAGAGAAGTCGATCCGTTGGAATTCGAGTGGATTTACCTTTTGAACAGAGTGTCAATCCAAATGAATAAGCCATTCCAACAAGTCTATCTAGTTCGGCATGGGGAGACAGAATGGAGTCTAAGCGGACAACACACTGGAATCACCGATATTCCTCTCACGGCGAATGGTCGAAGGGCGGCCAAACTGTTTGAGCCGCTCGCCGCCAAGGTGAGTTTCGCGCTGGTTCTGACCAGTCCGCTCGAGCGCGCGCAGATGACCTGCGAGCTGGCCGGCCTCGGCGGGCAGTCCGAAGTCGATCGCGATCTGATGGAATGGAACTACGGCGAATATGAAGGGGTGACATCGAAGCAGATCCGTGCAAAATCACCCGAGTGGATGCTTTTCAAAGATGGCTGCCCAGGCGGGGAAAGTCCAGAGCAGGTTGGCGCTCGAGTCGATCGGGTGATTGCAAGAGTCCGCGCGGCGGATGGGCATGTCGCCCTTTTTGCCCACGGACATATCTTGAGAGTCTTAGCAGCTCGGTGGATTGGATTTCCGGTTGTGGCCGGATCTCACTTCATGTTGGATACGGCCACCCTAAGCGTCCTCAGTTACTACCAGGATATTCCGGCAGTAAAGCTGTGGAACGTCCCGCTCTTGCCGTAACGAGCGCCGGGAAAAATAAAATTGAGTTGCAAGACTTTACAGAGCGGAAATAGCCTTTAAAGCTAACTCTGAAAGTACGGAATTGGTTTTGATGAAATCCAGCGTTTCTTTAACATCCGCTTCATTTTTTAATATATAAGAACAATCAACACACTGACTTGAAGTTGTGTAACTTACATTGAGTTTATTTAAAAAATCAGAGGATTTCTCAGAAGAGAAGAAGTTAAAAGAAAGACTTAATTTAATTTTTTCAGAGCCTTTTGCTATAATTATTAAGTTAAGAAACGAATCAGCGTCCTTACTTGTTAAACATAAAACAGAATCTTTTGATTAAAAATATTTTACAGCATGAATTTTAGATAAACGATTGCCTTCTCGCGCCCCTGCCGGGGCGCAACGTTGAATATTGTTCACCCCGGGTTCCGCTTTGCTTCACCCGGGGCTAATCACGCTACCCCCTGCCGGGGGAAAGACAACAAGCCTAGTTTAACTTTGCTTCATCCCTCTCCTTCCCCCGGTAGGGGGTAACGTGATTAGCCCCGGGTTAGGGTGTTAATTTTGATGCCATTTTGGCTTTGAAAAATCCATGCGATTCGATTATCGAAAGTGACCCAATATTATAATATGGGGTCACTTTCGATAATCGAATCCCATGTGATTTTTCTTTGCCAAAATGGCATCAAAATTAACACCCTAGCCCCGGGTGAAGCGAAGCGGAACCCGGGGTGAACAATATTCAGCGTTGCGCCCCGGGAGGGGCGCGAGAAAGGTAATCGTTTATCCAAAATTCGCATTGTAAAGTATTTTTAATCAAAAGACCCTGACTTTATTCTCTCTACAAATGAATATTTTGTTGGTCTATTGTTTGAATTAACATAAAGGACATTCATTTACGTTTCAATGGGCGAGTTTTGGCCGCGGCTAATCACGTTGGTAGTAAAGGTAAACGCTGCAGATGAGCTAGAGAAGGACAAGATAATAAAGAAAGCAATTTTTATTCAAGCCAAGCTACGATAAGAGCGATAGCCGCTCCGGTTGTTAAAAGCAGCGTTGCAATTCCCAAGATATTTGAGAGCTTTCCATTAGCAAACTGGCCCATGATCGACCTTGAATTTGCAATATATAAAATAAGAGCGATAAGAAATGGCGTAATAAATCCATAGAGGATAGCAGAATAAATAAGTGATTTAATAGGATTTAATCCTATGGTATTTAAAAGTAAGGCAATTCCCATAGAAGCCAGCATGACGGCATAAAAACCTTTAGCATTAGGGAGTTTTTTATCTAACCCTCTTTGCCAATCAAAAGCTTCTGCAAATAGATATCCTAAACAACCTGCTAAAATAGGAATCGCTAAAAGTCCTGTTCCTATTATGCCTAAAGCAAAAAGAAGATGGGCAAATTCTCCTGCCAATGGTTTCAAAGCTAAGGCTGCCTCTTTTACTGTTTCAATTTGAGTAATGCCCGCAGGAAAAAGAACCGTTCCAGCTGTTAAAATGATAAAAAACATTACGATGTTAGAAAAAAGCATGCCAATGTTTACATCTATTTTCATATTTTTAATTTCATTTTTATCGGTTTGATTAGATTTATGATTTTGTTCCTCAACAGACATATTGGTTTGCCAGAAAAATAGATATGGGGAAATTGTTGTTCCGAGAATAGCGACTAAGATATAAATGAATTCTTTATTCCATTCCATATAGGGAATAAAAGTAGCTAGTAAAACTTCACTCCAGTGCTGTTTAACAAGAAAGGGAACAATTACATACGCAAACAAGCTGATGCACAACCATTTCAAGATATAAGCAATTTTCCGATAATTAAAGAAAACGAGCGCACAAAGAAGGACAATGACAAATAGGGAGGAAAAAGCAAAGATAGGGATATTGGGAAAAAGTAAATTGGCAACGGCTCCCATGCCAGCTAGATCAGCGGCAATATTAAAAGTTATAGCAGGGAAACAGATCAGAAGCAAAAGATAAACAAAGGATTTGCGGCTGTGCTTTTTAATTACACCGATTAGCCCGCAACCTGTTACAATGCCAATACGGGCACACATTTCTTGAATGCAATACATTAAGGGGTAGGTAATGAAGGCTGTCCATAATGTGGTCAATCCAAAACTGGCTCCAGCTTGAGAGTAAGTTGCAATGCCCGAAGGATCATCATCACTGCATCCTGTAATCAAACCGGGCCCAAGTTTCTTCCACATTGTTTTTATGCCGAATTTCATTTTTGCACCTCAGCTGCGATTAAATTAAACCAAGTTTTGCATTTTATATTAAATAATGGCATGGTTCAAACCAGGGTAAACGCTTTTTTATGCTGTTCTGACAAGAACCTCGCCCTTTACTTGTATGACTCATGCGATAAAGAGCTGAACGCAGCAGGGATCGCATAAAAAAGCGTAATAAACGCGAGTTTTGGATAAACAATTGCCCTGACATTGACGCTTTGGCGCGTATTTTGGGGTCAGGCCTGGGCTGAAACGAATGACCGATTTTCGAAGAAAATCAGCTTGGGGTTTACCCCCTAATTTTGGCGCCGTTTTTCCACGCCAGTGGGTGGTAGGGACGATGGGGACTCAAGCGACCTTAGGGACCTTGGAGACAGGGACAAACAACCTGATCGTCCCTGTCTCTAAGGTCCCTAAGGTCGCTTGAGTCTCCA
>JABDEO010000017.1 GCA_013287015.1 Chlamydiota bacterium | reverse complement strand
TGGCGGGAGCGCGAGAAGGCAATCGTTTATGCTGCGTAAGGTGAGTTTTTATCAAGTTTATTTATTTTTTTTAAAAACAAGCTTTTTATATTTTATTCAACTACGCGAAACTAAAACCGAAATAACAATTTTCGAGAAGAATTTTTGATAGAGGCAATGAGGCATGCTCAATTTTAGGCTTTTTTGGCAGATCCTTCGCGCAGCGTTTGGAGCCCCCGAGAAGCTTCGTCTTCTCATATCAAGAAGAAAGCGTGCTTTCTCAGGAGTGCGTGCGACTTGTCGAGGTCGAAAGCTGGTTTGAATGTTGAACAAGTCTCATATTGTCGATAGCAAAACGCTTTCCAGGTTAACGTTAAGCCAGCTTCTAGATGTTTTAGATTCACGCTTCGACCTCGACGAGTCGAGGTCTACCAAAGCGGCGACAAGTCGCACGCACTCCAAACGCTGCGCGAAGGGAAAGATTAAAAAAGCCTAAAATTTAGCCAAAACGCGCGTTAAATATTGACGATCGGTGCAATGCCTTCATGTCTTTGCCTCTTTGCGCCTTTGCGTTGAGTCACCTTATAGAGAGCCGGCAAGACAAGCAAAGTAAGCAAAGTGGAACTGATAAGACCGCCTATCACAACTGTGGCAAGGGGTTTTTGCACCTCGGCGCCCGTTCCGGTCGCCAACGCCATGGGAATAAAACCAAGCGATGCAACAAGCGCCGTCATTAAAACAGGCCGCAAACGCGTAAAGGCCCCTGTTTTAATTGCCTCATCCAACTCTAAATTCTCTTGCATCAACTGATTAATGTAACTGATCAACACAAGCCCGTTTAAAACAGCGATCCCTGAAAGGGCGATGAAGCCGACAGCCGCTGAAATTGAAAATGGAATGCCCCGCAGCCATAACGCTAAAATGCCTCCGGTAAGGGCGAATGGCACGCCGCTAAACACAATTAAAGCGTATTTGAAAGAATTAAACGCCGTATAGAGAAGCAAAAAGATCATTCCAAGACAAATAGGAACAACAATCGAGAGCCTCCCCCTTGCAGAAAGAAGATTTTCAAATTGGCCGCCCCAAGCGATCCAATAACCGCTCGGAATTTTCACTTCTTTTTGAATCTTGCTTTTTGCGCTTTCTACAAATGATCCTAAATCTGTTCCTCGAACGTTAGACTGCACCACAATAAACCGTTTTCCATTTTCCCGCGCAATTTCATTTAAACCATCCGATACTTGAAATGTTGCGATTTCTCCCAACGGAACTGTAGGAAAATGCGGCTTATCTTTTCCTTTTACAGCTTCTTGTACGGACAACGGAATGGGGAGATTCGCCAACGCCGCGGTGTCCTCGCGAATGCGATCCGGAAGCACAACTAAAATATCGAACCGACGGTCTCCTTCAAACACTTGTCCCGCCTTTCCCCCTCCTGCGGCGATCGCTAAAACCTGCAGCCCATCCGACACGTTAAGGCCCAAACGGCTGGCGGCTTCCCGGTCAATTTTGACATCAAGAACAGGGAGTCCTTCCGTTTGCGAGACTTTAACGTCAGCGGATCCGGGGATCTGTTGAAGAACATGCGAAATCTCATCCGCCGTTTTCTGCATCACTTTAAAATCATCTCCATAAATTTTAACAGCGACATCGCTGCGCACGCCGGAGATCAATTCATTAAAACGCATTTCAATCGGTTGGGTGAATTCATAACCATTGCCAGGCAGATCGCTTAGCTTTTGTTCTATTTTTTGAATGAGTTCGGTCTTTGACAAATGGGGATCGGTCCATTCTTCCCGAGGCTTTAATATGATGAAAGTGTCGGAAACATTGGGAGGCATCGGGTCTGAAGCCATCTCTGCAGTGCCTGTTTTGGAAAAAACATAGGCGACCTCCGGGAAGGATCCGATCGCTTTTTCAACCAGCCTCTGCATCTCAGTCGATTGCGTCAAGGATGTGCTGGGAATGCGGATGGAATGCATGGCGATGTCTTTTTCATCAAGCGTCGGAGCGAATTCTTCTCCAAGCGAGTAAAACAGCATAAACGAACACAGAACGACTACAGTTCCAATGCCGATAGCCATAAAAGAACGCTGAAGAACCTTGTCCAAAATAGGAGCGTATGCCCTGCGGGAAGCTTCAACGATGCTGTTTTCTTTTTCTTTTAAGGCTCCTTTAACAAAAACTGCGATCATCGCCGGGACAAAAGTCAAAGAAAGGACGAAGGCGGCCAACAGGGCGAAGATAACGGTGAAGGCCATCGGATGGAACATTTTGCCTTCGACGCCGGACAGCGTTAAAATAGGAATGTAGACAGTCATGATGACCGCCTGACCGAATACCGTCGGTTGAATCATCTCTTTGCTGGCGACAAGGACTTCTTGAATGCGTTCTTCATAATTTAAGAGCCTTCCCAACTCATGCTGTTTGCGGGAGAGACGCCTTAAGCAATTCTCCGTGATGATGACAGCTCCATCGACAATCAGTCCAAAATCGATCGCTCCAAGGCTCATCAGGTTCCCGCTGATTTTCGAATACACCATGCCGGTTGCAGTCAAAAGCATCGAGATCGGGATAATCAACGCTGTAATCAGAGCCGCCCAAAACTGTCCTAAAAATAAAAACAGGATCGCAATGACAAGCAAAGCTCCCTCGCCCAAGTTTTTAGCGACCGTATCAATTGTTGAATTCACAAGTTTTTTGCGATTTAAAACCGAGTTGACCTCGATATCCGGCGGAAGCGTCCGATTGATCTCTTGAAGCTTTTCATCGACAGCCTGAGCGACAGTGCGGCTGTTTTCGCCGATCAGCATCATGGCGGTTCCCACCACGGCTTCGTGACCATTCTTTGTTGCGCTGCCTGTCCGCATCTCTTTGCCGATCCGCACTTCAGCGATATCTTTCACCCGAATGGGAATTCCATCGCGCGTTGCAATCACGATATTTTCAATTTGACCAGGCGATTCGATGCGTTCATCGGATTTAATTAAAAAGGATTCTCCCTGTTTTTCAACATACCCTGGGCCGATGCTCTGATTATTTCGGCGCAATGCGGATATGATCTCTTCAAAACCTAAACCTAAGGCGATCATCTGATCGAGATTCGGTTCCACGTTATATTGGCGGACATATCCTCCGATCGAATCAACGCCTGCTAATCCTTTCACTCCTTTGAGCTGAGGTTTGACGATCCAATCTTGCACGGTTCTAAGAAATGAGGCCTTTTCTATCTCGGTTTTAAGAAGCTGCCCTTCCGGAGTGAGGTAGGAACCGTCGGTTTGAAGACCCGGCGAACCGTTTTTTGCAACGCCGTTTCGGTAGTCAACGGTCCACATATAGACTTCGCCAAGACCGGTGGAGATGGGGCCCATCTTAGGTTCAGCGCCCTCTGGGAGCTCATCCTTAATTTCACGCATTCTCTCGTTGATTTGCTGGCGGGCGAAGTAGACGCTTACATCTTCATCAAAAATCGCTGTCACCTGGGAAAAACCGTTGCGCGTCAAGGAACGGGTTGTTTCCAGTCCTGGAATTCCTGCAAGACCTGTTTCGATGACATAAGTCACCTGTTTCTCCATTTGCGTGGGAGAATAACCAGGAAGCATCGTGTTGATTTGAACTTGATTATTCGTAATGTCAGGCACGGCGTCGATGGGCAATTTTGTAAAAGAATAGATTCCTAATCCCGACGCTGCAAGCGTGAGAACGATAATCGCTAAAGGGTAGTGCAGTGAAAACTTTAAAATTTTTTCAATCATTAGTCGCCATGCTCCACTGAATCCTTTCCAAGGTCCGCTTTAAGTAGGAATGTTTCCGTTGCAGCGTAGTCGACGCCAGGTTCAAGGCCGGCGATTATCTCTATGTTGTGATTATCGCATTGACCCAGCTGCACTTGATTTTTCTGAAAGCCTTCCGGAGTCCGTATGAAGACAACGGCTTCTCCATCGACTATTTGAACAGATTCCTTGGAAACAATAACCGGAGCCGCAATATGATCCGTCAAAATTTCCACTTTGACAAAAGATCCAGGCTTCCACTCGCCATTCAGATTCTCTAATTCAGCCACAGCCTTCGCCGTGATCGTATCTTCCGCAATAACAGGACTCAGATAAATGATTTTTCCCTGAGCGGATAATTGGTCGTTTGGATGGCTGATCGTCACGATTTGCCCCTCCTTAACCTTTCCAAGATCTTTTGGGTAAACGCCAATTTCGACCCAGACGCGGCTCAGATCAGCGATTTCATAGATGGGCGTCGTGTCTTCGATGTATTCTCCATAAGTGATATGGCGATCAATCACTGCGCCCCCTATCGGAGCGCGTATTTCGTACAAGCGGAAATCGGCGTCGCTTTGATTCGCCATTTGAGAGATCTCTTTTTCAGAAAGACCAATTGCAAAAAGTTTCTGCCTTGCCAATTGGGCGTTGATTTTCGCTCCTTCGAAAGAAAATTTCGAGTTAAGAAATTCCTGTTCAGATGAAACTTTTTTATCATATAAACGCGCTTCGCGTTCAAAGAGCGAAGAGGCCAACTTTTCTTTTTCCAAGGCCGCTAGGTAATCCGCTTTGATGTCCGCCATCTCGCGACTTTCCAGAACCGCTATCACCTCGTCCTTTTCCACAGCGTCGCCCATATTTTTTCTGGCTTCCCTAGCCACGCCAGGAACCTTTGGCAAAATATGTGCAAACCGATCGGGATGCATCACGATTTTTCCCCGTGAAAAAAGAGTGACCATGAGCGTTCCTGGACCTGATTTTTTTGTCGTGATCCCATGAAGTTGCGCTTTATCGGCATCCATTTCCACAACATCAAGCGCGTCTGACGCTGAATCGACGGAAACCGCGCTCTCTTGCTGTGGACGACTGGACAGCCCCCACCATGCTCCAAAAGAAGCCAGCAATAAAAGACCCAACAATAAAAATCCAATACTCTTATTTTTTTTCATAAAGCCTAAAGGGTTAGATATTCAATATCCGCTTCTTTTTTAAAAAAATTTAATAATGCTTGTATGTACCTTGCCTGTGCATCAAAGAGCGTTCTTTGAGAATCCAGCAGATCAAGATACTCAAATTTTCCTTCGTTATATCCATCGCGGGCGAAAGTGAAAGACTCATGAGCCAGCTGAAGCAGGGTCGTCTTCAACTGCATCGCCTCGTCATAGGCCCGCGTCGCTTCTTTATGCAACAGCAAAAGCTTGCTTTCAAGCTGCAGTTGTTTTTCGATATATTGATTCGCCAAGCGGCATGTTTCCGCCCGCCCTCTATGAATATTTCCTTGATTGCGATCAAATAAAGGAAGCGGGAACGAGGCTCCGAGAATCATCCCTTGCTCGTTTGTGTTCTGCACTGTTTTATAACCGACAGTTACGATCACATCTGGAATGCGCAGGGAATTTTCCAACGCAAGCTCTTCGCTTGCAGCTAGTTGATTAAACTCTGATTTGATTAATTCAGGATTATCTTTATTTTCGACAAGGCATTGTTGGAAAGAATTTGGGCAATCGACTTGAAAAAAGGGATATTCCGCCCGATCAAAGTCGGGACATGGCGAGCCCCAAAGGAGAGACAGCCTGTGCCTAGCCGCATCCAGATCGACATGAGCTTTCTGCAAAACCAGCTCGCTGTTGGCGGCGGCGAGCATCGCCTTATTTTTTTCTATTGGAGAAACTTTACCGGCTTCAACTTTAGCGTGAACAGCTTTGAGAGCTTCTTCTGATGTTTTTCGCTGCTGCGTCGCCAGCTCTAAAAGTTCTTGCGCTGCGACGACTTCTAGAAAAGACTGCTTGAGTTCATTGACAAGGCCGAGTTGCACAGAGGCGTATTCCGCTTGCGCCGCATAATACCGGTAGAGCGCAGCCTTGGACCGATGCCCTCTTTGTCCGCCGATTTCCACCAGCTGAGCGACTTCGTAACGCGATTCCGCTGCCTCCCAACCTTTCCAATGTTTGTTTCCCAGCACATTTTCCACGCTGTAGGAAAAAAACGGGTTGGGATAAATTCCGCTTTGAATGCGCTCTCCTTCCCGCTCTTCAATCTCGGCCTGGCTTGTTTTAAGCGTAGGCGACTGCGATAGAGTGCGCTTAAGAGCTTCTTCAAATGTTATTGTAGAATGGACTGGCTCTTCCACTGCTCTTATCAGCGGTGAAAATGTCAACAGAGCTCCTAAAAAAGCTGTATTGAAGATGCATCTCACAATCACGGGGGATTTCCTTTTAAAATTTTCCCATAGTATATCTAAAAAAATATATTAAGTCGAGAGGTATAAATATTTTCGGGTGCAATTAAAAGTGAGAGGCTAAGGAAAGTAGCCAGGGCGTCCCGCCCTGCTTTGTAGGCAAAAAAACATTGAAGATAATACACGCGAGGCCTGACCCCAAAAATACCCCAACAATATTCTATTTTTGCTGCATTTGTTCGTACATTTTTGTCATAAGAGCCATCATTCTCGCTTGCTGATCCTTTAAATCCGCAACTTCTTTAGTTAACCGGACAACAGCCTTACTTTCAGTTTTCTTTTTCGTTTTCATTGACTCGGTGTTTTCCTTTTCTTCTCCTTCTTGCCTGCTTAAATGAAGATGTGCAAGCTGCACAAGCTGACGTCGAATGGCTTCAATAGTTGGACTAAGCCTTGATGAGAAATTTTCAGTCATTTGCCGCTCAATTTGGAGAAAACTTTCATCCAGACGATATGACAAAGGCTTTTGGACCTCTTCTTTAATGAGGGCGATGATTTTTTGCTTATTCATGCAGGATGATTCAAGGCTCCGCTGCATCTCTTCATTATAACCTACAATTGCAGTAAGGGTTTTAAGAAGTAGATAAGAGGCATTAAGATCCTCTAGAGCTTGATCAAATTCTATTCCAACAGCTGTTCCTCTGTCGAGCAGCGGCAAAACAGCTTCCTTATGCAATGAATTCAGCTTTTCATTATTCATCTCTGTGATGCGCTTGCAATTTCCCTCTAATTCCGCATCGGCCACAGACGAAATTTTTGTGAAATGACTTGCCTCATTGAAGCTTTCCCACAAAACAATTGCGCTTCTGTCTTTAGCCGTATGTTGCCTCTGAACCTGTTTGCGAGTATGATCTTGAGTGAACAATGGATACCGGTTATGAATATCGATAGTCATCTCAGAAAATTGTGGGAAATAAAATGCCTTACTGTTGGGAATTGATGACTTGCATGTGTACCTTTCAATAAAAATAGGAAAAGAAGAAGAATCTTTCTTTTTAAATTGAATCGTAACCACTAAATCCAAAGATTGAGGAAATGCTCGAAGTTCAAGATCATTCATTCCCTCAACCTCATAGATAAATTCAATTGTTCCTAACTGAAGTCGTTGGGCATCCAACAACGCTTTAGGAATTTCAGCAAAATGGAAATGCGCTTTTGATGCGCTTAGAGGTGGAAAATTCCACTTTTCATTTTTAGCGGGGATTAAAAAAGCTGTTAAATAGGAATTTGATGGAGACTCACTGGAAAGATCCCATTTATGGTGATGTTCTGTTTCTATTTTTTTTCGGAATTGAGAAAGCTTTTCCTGAAACGATTGGAAACTTAAATTATAAATAGTTTGCAAATTACAGTTGGCGGCCTCTGACACCGTATAGCCAAGCTGAGATTGCACTTTGGGACATGTCTGTAAGGATTTGGAATTCATCTCTTGGAAAGATTTAAGAACATCTTCGGAAAGCGCATCGCCTTTTTTGGTTAAAACTTGCTGAACCATTCCGTAAACTTTTTTATGATTAGCTTCATGGGTCTTTAAAAGCTTTGTGAAGACGGAAAGGGGAATCTTTTCAATAAAATTTACTATACACTCTCCCGATTCGATTATTTTATCAATCTGGATGCCATTTCGATCATAATTTGGATCATGTTTCATGGAACGCAAGTTCAAGTAGTGATCCACTACTCCAATCCACAATCCGATATTCGGCAATTGATCAGGATTAATGGAGTTTAATTCTCGAATCTCCATTTCATGAATCATATAGGCTGCTAAATAGCCATATAAGCTTTCCGCCTTTATGCCTTCAAGCATCTCATTTAACCGCCTGGATGAAAAATCAGAAACCAATCCGCCATTAAAATTTTTATGAGAACAAGCTTTTCCTAGGAGGGAGTTTTCCAAAATCTCAACATAATTAATGAATTTTTTATGTGGGATTGCGCTAAGCGTTCCATAGCGCGAAGAATGATTTTCAATATTTGCACAGGTTGTCAACGTGTCCTTCAGAAGCATGGCGTCCATTTTTGCGTTCATGATGATATGCTGCCGCTGAAGATCGCTTTCGATATGCCCCAAAGAATATAATACAGTGGTCTTAACATCGTTGATTTGTCTGTTTGCGGCAAGAAAAGCTTGCATCATGTGGAGATAGGAGCGATCCACTTTGCATTCAACTCGATCAAAACGCATCATCACATCATAATGCAGTTGAGAAATCTGTTCTGAAAGAGCCTTATGCATCTGTTGGATTGCCGCCATGATGACGACCATGCCGTCATTGCCTTGACCGCCGCCCTGTTTGCTGTCTTTATGTTTAAATAATGATCCAATTGTCAAAGCCGCTGAAGCAAGACCCAGAACAGGTATCGCCGCGGACGCCAACATGCCAAAAGAGGCTCCTCCTGAAAGCGCTGTCGTTACAGCTGTTTTGACCGTAGCAAGTGTTTGCACATGATTCATAAACTGTACGGCGCCTTCTCCATATCTAATTATTTTTTCTCCCGCCTTTGCATTTCCGAGCAGCTTGGCGATATTCCCTGCCGCTTGAAAACCATTACTCATGGCCGCACATGCGACATCATATTGATCCAGCTGAGAAATTTTTTCATGTATCGCTTCGATGCCTTTTTGCGAGGATTCCAACTTGCTTTCGCTCTCTAAGGCGGCAATTTGACGGTGCGCTTCAATACGAGGCTTTAAGAATTCGATCATTTCGTCGCCGTGTCTTTTAAAGTCAGCGACGATCCTATCCTGATTGTATCTAGAAGCGGGTAGTGGTCTGGTTTCCACAACCCAGTTTGGATCGAAATCCTCAAAACGGTATTGAACTCCACCTCCTGGGCGCGTTTCGCCAGTGGCCGTATCAATTTTCATTTGGGCTTTTCCATGCAGAAAACGAATAGGCGCTCCCGCCGGAATGCGCGCAACCGAGACATGCGACCGGTCACACCAGCGAGATAGAAGAGCTGTCCGATCCATCACCTCGTCCATGGTGTGCATCTTGTTTCCTTGGCTGATTGGCATCCACCAGTTATGAGAAGACTTTTTGCTCGACGCATCATGGTAGCGCGCAAGGAGAACATCTTGACTGAATTTTCCATTAAATTCTTTCGGGGGGTGCATAAAATCTTTGACCGATTCTCTATATCCTCTAGATTGATCAATGCGACCGTTGAATTTAGTTTTTGCAGGCTTCCTTGTTTTTATTGTGTGAATGGCTTTACCCAACCCCGCCAAAGCGAGCAGCTCCAAATTATCATAAGATTGGCGAGTCTCCTGAGAAGGAATTCCATATGTGTTCTCGATATGCTGCGCAGCCCGTTCTTTGTTTTGCTCAGCCTGCTCCTCAAGGGAATCAACTTGTCGACCAAGAGATTGCAGTGGCTCAGGAGTCAATTTTGCGACATTGGCCAGGATTTTTGAGCTGACATCAGTAAGATTTGAGCAACCTTTTGCGAGGGTAGGGTGAGCTTGGCAAACCATACTAACTGCATCGGTAGACACATTTGCAATTACATTTATTGGAAGTGCGGCGATCTTTATTAGATTCATTCCTTCTTGCAACATATCCGCTGTTTCACGCTGGGCGGGTGAATAGCCTTGCTGAATAGACATTTTCTCTCCTTTGCTCTGACATTGACGCTTTGGCGCGTATTTTGGGGTCAGGCCTGGGCTGAAACGAATGACCGATTTTCGAAGAAAATCAGCTTGGTTTTATCCCCCCTAATTTTGGCCCGTTTTTCAAACACATCAACCACCCCCGGATGGGGGTGGTTGTACGATGTATTTGAAAAAACGACGCCAAAATTAGACCTATGAACAAATAGGCGACGCGAAGTGTAACAAGTTACAACATTATAAACCACTCATAAAAGCTGATATTGGCTCGGGTGCAATTAAAAGTGAAGAGCCAAGGAAGGTAGCCAGGGCGGGACGCCCATAGGCATCAACCTAAAAATTACATATAAAAACCAATTGTTGTTAAGTCTAGCAAGCGTTTTCCCAATAATGATCGTTTATGCACATAAGAGAACTTGGTTCTCTTTAATGCCTTCTTGTTCTCGTTCAATAAGGGCTTCAATTTGTTCCAAAGTGGTTTTTCTGGTTCGCTTTTGTTTACAGACGAGATGAATTTCCTGTTCTAATGATGCTAAAAGTTCTTCAAAGTTACCAGTTTCTACCGCCCGTTGAAAGCGATTTTCCACCTTCAACCATTTTGTCAACTTATCTCCACTCACCTCTTTGTCTTTGGCAATATTCACTGCAAATTGGTGAATACCTACCGATGTCAGGATAACAATGAGTTTGCCATATATCAAACAGTCGATACGGTGTCTATTGATACCTTTGAGCTTATCGAGTTCTAGATTTGATTTGAAATTTTTGAAAATCAATTCAATTTGCCAGCGAATTTTGTAAAAAACTATTATAAATTCTCCTGTGATAATATTAGCTGGTATATTAGAAACAAATATTGAAAAACCACTCCATCGCATGTATAACTGGGATGCTTCTTTTTTGTTGTCTTTTTTATATCTTTCTTTTCTTTGTTTTACGACTTTTTCTGGAACCCCTACAGCAATCATTCTTGATTTTAATTTTCCTTTTCCTAAAAAAACAGGAATATCGATCATTTTTATTTTCTTCTTTTTCATTTCTTCTAAATATTCGATGACATTTAGAGGGGTTTCGTCTTCTTCGTTTAGATAAACATTCACACTCATTGATAATCGTGAAATATAAAAAGCCCCAGCTTCGCCGATTTTTTTAAAAGATTCTAAAGAAAAATAACCTAAATCTCTTATAATCAGCATTCCAAATTTTACGTGTTTTAAAATTTCTAAACAATTCGCCGTATCTGAAACTATACCACTGGTTTTTTTTACCCCCAAAACAACGAATGATTTTATATCAAATATAAAATTAAGTTTAACGCAGGCTTTGCTAGCACCGCCACCAGAGCCTTGATATGATCCTGACATAGCTTCATTTAGAGTTATTTGAGAGCTATCCTCTATTGCTACTGCGGAAAATGCGTTGAATATTTTTTCGTATTTATTTTTTAATTTAAATTTCATTTGTGCGTTCATGAGAGTAAAAAGAACTTTTTCTAAAAAAACAGCTGACTCTTTCCTATTAATTCTTTTTGATAAGCCTTGAGCAGTAATTCTGACATTAAAAAGTTTCGCCAATGATGACGTAAGGCAGTCAAGGGATATGGTTCCCCAACCAACAAAGCCAAAACTCATAATGTAGACAAAGGCAAAAGCCGTGATTTCTGCACTGCTCCTTTTTATGAAACCTACTTTCTTAGCTAGTGACATCAAACCTTCAGATTCGAAACAGCTATATATAATTTTATTAAACGCTTCATTTTGTGTAATTTTATTTTCCAGTTCTTTATTTTTCTTTTTTTCTTCGATTCTTTTTTTTAGTTTTTCAGAACGAATTTTTTTCTCTTCTTGTGTTAACTTTTTTCCTTTCCACTGTTTGGTACGCTGCCGAAGTTTGCGGTGCAAAGCTTGAATTCTCTTAGCTTTCCTTTCTCTTTGACGACGGGCCTTTCTATTTGTTACACTTGCCATTTGGGTTTCTCCTGTATATTTGTTTCTTTGATGGAAAACAATTTTATACTTGAGAAACCCATTCTTGTATATGCTGAAACGATATTCTTATTAAATGTTTGTTTTCATGTGAACGTAGATGCCATTATTTATGTTATTTTTAGGTTGATGCCTATGGCCGAGACGGCCTGGTTACCTTTTCAGACTTCGCCTTGCCATGACTTTTTAAGGACGTGCAAAATTTTGGACAACATGCAAAGGTGAGTTTGACGCTTTGATACATTCAAGGCCGGGATGGCCTTGTTACCTTTAAAATTTGACGCGACGACGCGTGGCATTGGGGTCAGGCCTGACGCTATGACACTTTAAGAGCGCCGTCGGCGCTCTTAAAGTGTCATAGTGTCAGGCCTGACCCCAATGCCCGCTCTTTGTGTGTAAGGATCAGGGTGGTTCACACTTCCGTTGTCTCGGGTTGCATCAGCTCCTTGCAATTGCGGGCTGTCCAGCATTTTTTCAGGCGGTCCATCTTTTTGTTGGGAATGCCTCCCAAAAAGGCGATCGAATTGAGCAGCCTGACGCGCGTACGGTCTTTGCCCAAAATATCGGCTGAGTCAAAAAGGGGAAGCCCTTGGCTTTTACCCATTAAGCTTCCAAAGAGCAGCGGCATGATCGCCTTTTTATGGTTGACGCCAAAGAGATCCGCCACAGCGCGTGAAGCCGCATTCACTCCATCGCTTTTCCAATTTTCCTGTTCGTCCATTTGCCAAATCATCGCCTGCAGCAGACAACAAGCCTGTTCAGGGGTGTGCCCTTTGATTGTAAAAAGCTCTTGAGAATATTTCAAATGACTTATAAAGAGGAAATCGCACAGTTCGATGAAGTCGCTGAATGTTTTGATGCGCGTATGGCATAACGGCATGAGGCGATTCATGAACTCGTCATTAAAATTCCACGCCTTCAATCGATCCCACAGCTTATCTTGCGGTATGTTCTTGATCAAATATTGCTGATTGATCCAGTCAAGTTTCTGAATGTCAAAGACAGCGCCGGAAACGCCTATCCGCTTCGCATCGAATTCCTTGATGATGTCATCCAACGGATACACTTCGCGGTCTCCGGGCATGCTGTAGCCCATCAGGGTTAGGAAATTCATAAAAGCTTCGGGAAGATAACCGCTGTCTCGGTAGAAGAAGATCGAAGTGGGATTTTTACGCTTGGATAATTTTTTACCGTCTTTACCTAATAGCAGGGGCATATGCATAAATGTGGGAGGCTTCCATCCAAAGGCTTCGTAAAGGTAGATGTGCTTTGGCGTGGAACTCATCCATTCGTCTCCGCGGATGACATGAGAAATTTCCATCAGATGATCATCGACGACATTGGCCAGGTGATAAGTGGGAAAGCCATCGGATTTCTGGAGAACCTGATCATCCACATCCGCCCATGGAGCCGATATGGATCCTTTGATGGCGTCATCATAGCGGCATTCGCCGGTCAGAGGCATTTTGAGGCGAATAACGGAAGAAAGGCCGTCCGCCTTGCGTTGAGCGATCTCTGCAGGGCTTAGATTGCGGCAGCGGCGATCATATCCTTGACGGGAGCCTGTTTTAGCGGCTAATTCGCGCATTTCATCTAATTCCTGGGGCGTGCAAAAACACTCGTAAGCGCGGCCGCAGTCCACTAATTTATGCGCATATTCTTTGTAAATATCAAAACGTTCCGATTGACGATAGGGGCCAAAAGGGCCTCCTTTATCAGGACCTTCATCCCATTCCATTCCGCACCAATGCAATGCCTCGTAGATGCTTTGTTCATATTCCGGACGACTGCGTGTGCGGTCGGTGTCTTCGATGCGCAAGATGAATTTGCCTTTATGATGTCGTGCAAAGATCATGTTGAAAAGCGCCATGTAAGCTGTTCCTACATGGGGGTCTCCGGTGGGAGATGGAGCGATGCGTACGCGAACTGTCATATTTAAAGAGCCTTATTGGTGGTGCGTTTGAAAACAGAGAGGTGACCGAGTTCTTTCTTAGTAAAGGTGAACAAGGCCAAAAAAAAACGCCTTCGGCGATGCCGAAGGCGTAAATCTAACAAAAGAGCCTTAAGCGACAGCGACTACTGAAGCTTTGAGGTTCACTTTATTCTTTAATTTTTCTGAATATTCTCTTAGATCCTCAGTATGGATCACCCAAGCCGCGCCTTTACGGTGAGCTCTTAGCGCGCCGATGCGGGTGGCATAGTAAATCTTTTGAGCTGGCACGCTAAGCATGCGAGCCGCTTGATTTACAGAGTAATATCCCTTTGTGTTGTCAAAAATTAATTCGCCCTGAAAGCGCGATTTAGCGCGTGAATACTTCTGGTTGCGATAATCTTCTAAATCATCGAGATGAATTGTCCAACGGGTGGTTTCTTTTCTCGCCTTTAGTTTATTTAATTTAATTGCAACATAGATAGCCTGCCGTGTTACATCATTGATTTTGGCGGCTTCGGTAATTGACACCAATTTTGGGTCAAATTTGTCTGATTGTTTACTATTATTATTCATTTTTGTTCTCCTTTATATTTAAAAACATTCAAATTTTAAGTTTTTTCTTTTAATCCAAACAAGAAGGATTAGAAAGATTGAATTGCGTATTTCCTTCTTAGAAATACAAAATTCCAGGTTTATGGTCCCATTCTTGCATAATAAAGAATTGAAATCAAGGCTTTTTTATATTTTTTAAAAAAAATCTCATTTTTCAGGGCTGTGAAATTACATGGTCTTATTCACCTTTACTAAGAAAGAACTCGGTCACCTCTCTGTGATCTCTGTGGTTGATAAAAAAATTCGGCCTTGTTCACCTTTACTAAGAAAGAATTCGGTCACCTCTCTGTGCGCTCTGTGATCTCTGTGGTTGATAAAAAAGCTTGAAACGTTTTTACCAACCACAGAGATCACAGAGCGCACAGAGAGAGGATTCTGGTGACCGAAAAGGTGAACAAGGCCAAATTACATGGCGCAAAACCTTTTCTCTCGCATATACTCAATTAAAGGTCATTTACATGAGGGAATCGTTACAGTTTATGATAAAGATGTTTTGCCAGCGTGTTGTTTTTTTCGTTGTTTTATTTTTGTCTCCATGGACGGTGGAAGCGAAATTGCCTCAGCTTACGCCAACTATTGTGACTAATAAACTTGATGAGATCATGAAAGCGCATGCGACCTACCACGAGTTGACTCCTGAATTAGTTAAAAGGGCTTTAAAGAATTACATCGAAGAGTTGGATCCAAATAAGATGTATTTCATTGAACCTGATATTCAGCAGTGGCTTCACCCTTCCGATGCTTTATTAGAACAAATTTTGGATGACTATAAACACAGTAAGTTCACCGCATTTGAACAGATCCAAAATGCGATGGCTCCTGCAATCCAGCGACGACGTATTTTGGAAAAACAAATTCATGAAGAAGATCTGCCGAAGCACGTTAATCCTAACGAATTTAAGGATATGAAATGGGCGCAAACGGAAGAGGAATTATTGACCCGTTTAGGGCGCATTAAGGCGTTGCAGATTGAAACATCGCAGAAATTGAATGAAGATTTAAAGGACAAGGCGTTGCAACGGATTGAAAAACATCGGCTAAGGCACGAAGAAGAGGTCCTTGCCACCGATCCTGACCGGCATATTCGATTGATTCTTACGAATGTCCTTAAGGCGACGGCCTCCGCCTTGGATGCGCATACTTCATATTTTACGCCCGATGAAGCCGCTCAATTCATGATTAATGTTCAACAGCGGTTATTTGGCATCGGAGCGCAGCTGCGCGATGACTTAAATGGATTTACAGTAGTTAAAATCATTGAGGGCGGGCCGGCCGCTCAGGAAAAAGAGCTTAAAGTAAAAGACCGCATCATTGCAGTCAACGGCGAGCCTGTAGTGGGAATGGATATTGTGGACGCTGTAGAATTGATTCGCGGCGAGAAGAACACCCCAGTGACATTAACCGTTATTCGTGAAATCAAAGAGGGCGATGAGGGCGAGAAGACAAAAGAGGAAAAAGTGGACGTCGTGGTGCATCGAGGGGAAGTGGTTTTGAAGGAGATGCGCTACGAAGTATCCTACGAGCCTTTCGGCGATGGAATCATCGGTTACATTCGCCTTTTTTCATTTTATCAAGACCCGGAAAGCTCTTCGTCAGGGGACATCACTCAAGCGGTTCATGAGCTGGAGCGCGATCACAAGTTAAAAGGACTCATCCTCGATCTGCGTTATAATACAGGCGGGATGCTCTCTCAAGCCGTGGAAGTTGCAGGATTGTTTATTACGAAAGGAGTTGTCGTATCGATTAAGGATTCGACCGGAACAGTGCAGCATTTACGCGATTTGGATGGAAAAACCATTTGGGACGGCCCCTTGGAGGTGTTGGTTAATCGGGCTAGCGCATCAGCTTCGGAGATTGTGGCTCAGGCTTTGCAAGATTATGGGCGAGCGTTGTTGGTTGGGGACGATCACACTTTCGGCAAAGGGACTTTCCAAACGTTTACGCTTAACGCCAATCAGAATTCCGTGGTTAATCCTGAAGGAGAATATAAGGTGACGCGGGGCAAATACTACACGGTTTCGGGCAAAACGCCGCAATTGAAAGGCGTGCAGTCGGATATTGTCGTTGAGGGGCCGCTTTCCGCGACTGAAATAGGTGAACAGTATGAAGAATATCCTTTGCAAAACGATCAAATTAAGGAAAATTTTGATGACGACTTGTCGGATGTTCCTTTCACACAGCGCAACAAAATTCGGATGTTGTACAAATTTGATTTGCAGCCCAAATTAACGACCTATCAACCATATATGGAAACGCTGAAGTCCAACGTCGCTTACCGCATTGCGCACAGCAAAAACTATCAGAAATTTCTCAAGGAGTTAAAAAAAGAGGCCAATAACGAGTCTGAGGAAGTGGAGTTTGGACAATTCGGGCAAGAGGATCTTCAGTTGACAGAGGCCTACAACATCATGAAAGATTTGATTATCCTTCTTCCAAAAGCGGGCGCAAACGGATCACATTGAATCATTTTTTTATTATCCCTTCGCGCAGCGTGTGGAGTGCGTGCGACTTGTCGCCGCTTTGGCAGGCCTCGACTTGTCGAGGCCGAAGCGTGAATCTAAAACACCTAAAAGCTAGCGTAACGTTGACCTTGACAGCGTTTTGCTATCGACAGTATGACCTATTTATCGTTCAAACGCCAACTTTTGGATATTTTAAATTTACGGCTCGACCTCGACAAGTCGAGGTCTGCCAAAGCGGCGACAAGTCGCACGCACTCCACACGCTGCGCGACATATAGAGATTTTTTATTGGACAGAATGAAGGTGAATTTGTTATCGTGCTTCAATAAGTATATAAAACAAAGTAACGGCTAAAGGACGTCATGGAAAGACAAAAGCGCTGGCAGTTGTATCTGATTTTTGCGGTGTTGGTTTTAACACTCTACAATATTCTACCCACGATATTCTATTATACAAAGCCTTTAAAGGCTCCGATAGATAGTTCTCGCGCGGAGAACGTGTCGGAACTCATAGTGGAACGCGTAGATCGCTTGGCGGAGGACTCCAAAGAATGGTTGGCTTCTTTTTGTCGTCTTCTAGGCGTCAAGCCGACGTCGATCCAATTGCAAACTCAAAACCCGGGTTTATTTGAAGTGTCGTTCGCCAATGCGAAAGAGGCGGAGCTCTTCAAACGTTTTTTACCGCGCGCAGGCGCGCTTGTTCCTTTTGTTCCGGCGCAGCTGGAACTGCATCCACAGACATCTGAAAGCGATAACTTAAAGGCTCTCGTCGCACGTCAGATCAATGTGCGGCTTGACTCAAACGAAATGAATAAGCTGTTTCATTTTTCTCCAAAGTATGAAGCGAATGGGAGCCTGACTCCGCTCTATCGAAGCGTCGTGTACGATCGTGTTGTCCAGTTGGCTCTAGCCCTTGGAGGACCTAGCGGCGAGGCCTTGCAGCTTGCAGCGATCGCTGACAATCCTACGAATCCTCAGTACGATGAAATGGTTCTTTCTGTTGCAAAAGAAATTCTCGAAATGGATGGCGCCTTCGGCGTCAGCAACCCGATCGCCAAACGTTATTATGCGCGTTTTTCTCTGAATAATCGGGACGAAGCGCAGTCTTTGATCCAAAAGTTTATTGCACGGGCGGAAACGTTAAAGGTCGGTCTTGCCGCTCAGAAAGATAAATTATTGCAAGAGCAAAAATCTTTGAAGGCGCAAGGGGAGTTCACTGATTCGTCAAAAGAGGAGCGCATCGCTCTACTAGATAGTCAGCGGAAAACGTTGGAATCCGCCATCACATTGATTCAAACGAATATGACGCAATTTAAAAGCGCCGGCAAACCGCTTAATGAAAAATCCGCGCAGGAAGCTTTGGCGCAAAGCGCTCAAAAAATTGATCCGCGCGATAGGCTCCAAATTTTAGACTTAGGGGGTCGCAATCCCTATATCAAGGCGTTGGTGATCGATTGGGGAAACGATAAAATTTTATTTAATTTCTATCCGGAAGTGCAGGAAATTCGCCTTGCCGCCGCACGCGGTGAAGAGGGCGATTTATTAAAAGACAGGCTGAATCAATTTGTCATTAATGATATTGCACGCGCGACGCATTCATCTGATGAAACGATTATTCCGGATGGAGACTCCTTTGCTGTCAGTCTCAATACGTTGACGAATAGTAAAAGTTTATTGACCTTTGACCTTGGATATTTGGCGGCGAAAGAGAGCCGGCAGATCGCAGATCAATTGCGCCAAACGTGGGTAACGAAACATGCGGATCTCAATCGAGAAACATATCCTATCTTCACCTATGATCAATACAAAGTTCTCAAGCCTGAAGAGCAGCGGTTGGGATTGGTCGTATACGCTCCGGCTATGTATGCGGAGGCTCCTCCGATGGGCTTTCGCACAGGTTCGATTTATGTGATCGCTCGCGGCATGGACGCCGTTATGCAGAAATATAAACAAGCGCCTGCTGATGATCTTGAAGCGCAAGGATCGTTGGAAGAGATCAAACAACTTAATGCGCTTCTACAGCAGCGCGGTTTCATTGGTTACGCAGGGGCCTCCTTTGGGATGGATCCGGCCTATCGGAAAGACTATATTTATGAACTCGATGATTATTATAGCAATTTGCTGAAGGCGACGCGGGAAGATTTTGTCGTTAAAGGAAGCAAACGTTTCGCCGTCCTGGATTTTACAGATGTCGAGCAGCGCATTCTGACGCTTAATAAGATCGATGATCGCATCCAAGAAGATTTATTGAAGTGGAAAGAAGAGTATAATGTCGCACAAGTGTCGCTCGATGCAACAAGCAAATATCTCGTTCCAGCTCCTATTCAGAATCCATACTGGCAAAATTTTAAATTGACTTTTGTCAAATATTTCCGCGGCGATGATCGCAAAATCCTTAAGTGGGGCTTGGACTTGTCCGGAGGCAAGACAGTGCGCATCGGTTTGCGCGATCGCAATAACCGACCGGTCACTAATCCTGATGACATCAAGCAAGCGGTCAATGAATTGTATACGCGCGTAAATAATATGGGAGTTTCAGAGCGTACGATTCATATCGAAAACAACAATATTATTTTAGATTTTCCTGGATCTCAAAATCTTTCCGCCGCGGAACTGATTAAAGCGTCTGCGATGTACTTTCACATTGCCAATGAGAAATTTGGAACAGGCAATCCCAATTTGCGCGGTTCCGTTAATCAATTTCTCCAAAGCGTTTGGAATGAGGCTGTAGTCACCAATCGCAAGGATATCGACAGCGTTAATGCGATCGCCTGGCAACACCTTGGCGGAGATAATAGCGAACTTGCTATAAGACGTCCTATTAGCGATTATGCCAAGGAACTGTATAGCAATGGGTTGCGCTTAGCGAACCCTAAAGACAGTTCGTCGAACAATGCATTCGATGACGCGCTGTCGTCGATAACGATGCTGCGCGGAGAAGACTTCACGGAATGGGAAGGGCAGTCGCATCCGTTGTTGATTGTTTTTCATAACTATGCGTTGGAAGGCGCTAGTTTGACTAATGTTCAAGTGGGTTATGACCCGATGCAGGGCAATATTCTGACGTTCGGCGTTAAGCGCTCTTATGATGGGTCCAAGGGCAATGGCAGTCCCCGCGATGACTTTTACGCATGGACTTCGCAGTTTGCTGAAGATAAAATCGCCGGCACGCCTAAAGAAGCTTATTCCCAGGGGCATGGCTGGCGCATGGCTGTCATTCTCAATGGCAAAGTGATCAGCAGTCCGGTCCTGCGCGCCGCTTTGCGCGATGGCGCAACGATCAGCGGTCACTTTTCACAAAGAGAGATCACTCAGCTGGCCGCCGATCTAAAGGCAGGCTCGCTTAGCTTTACTCCGCGTATTTTATCTGAAGAAAATGTGAGTCCGGAACTGGGCCGTGAAGAGAGGACTCAGGGGGTCGTCGCTTCGCTTACCGCATTGATTTTGGTTGTGGCGATGATGATTGGTTATTATCGTTTTGCCGGCGTGGTCGCATCTTGCGCTGTGCTTTTCAACATTTTAATCATGTGGGGAGTCTTGCAAAATCTTGGCGCGGCGCTGACTTTGCCAGGCATTGCGGGCATTGTGCTCACCATTGGCATGGCGGTGGACGCCAACGTGCTCGTCTTCGAACGCATTCGTGAAGAATTCAGCGTTTCAGGACGCATCGCATCCGCCATTCAAGCGGGTTATCGTAAAGCCTTCAGCGCCATTGTCGACTCCAACATCACCACGATAATCGCGGCGCTGATCCTGATCCAATTTGATTCAGGTCCGATCAAAGGCTTTGCCGTTACGTTGATCATCGGCATTCTTTCTTCGATGTTCACAGCGCTGTTTATGACGCGTTACTTCTTTGCAGGTTGGGTTCAAAATCCAAAAAATAAAGCGTTGAATATGTCCCATTTCATTGGACATACCCGCTTTGATTTCTTGGCGCAGTCTAAAAAGGTGATTTTAGGGTCGCTGATTTTGATGCTGCTTGGCGGTTTCTTTTTCGTGATGCAGCGCAAAACTCTGTTTGGCATGGACTTTACAGGCGGCTATTCGCTGAACATGGAGTTGGTTGAGCAGCCGGAAGCTAAAGAATCTTACCGGATGCGCGCAATGGACGCTTTGTTGACGCATGGAGCCACGAGCAATGATATTCAGATTCGCGAATTAAGCAAACCCAACCAACTGAGGATTCAGCTGGGGGTTGGAATTGAAGAAAAGGGTCACCCTTTCTATCAGATGCCGGAACTGTTGTCAGAGGGAAAATTCGCTTATGATTATCAAAAAAATCCGAGGATCGTTTGGGTTGTCGACGCGCTGAATGCGGCTGGATTGCAAATCGCTCCTTCGCAGTTAGCCCACTTAGACGCCAATTGGACAGTGATCAGCGGACAACTCTCGGATACGATGCGCAACAACGCCATCATCGCTCTCGGGATCGCCCTGCTTAGCATTTTGATCTACATCACATTCCGTTTTGAATTTAAATATGCGGTCAGCGCTGTCGTTGGATTGGTGCATGACGTGGTGATTACGGTCGGAATCTTGGCGATATTTAATTGGATGGGTTTTCCCGCTCAAATTGATTTGCAGGTGATTGGAGCGATCATGACAATCATTGGATATTCGCTCAATGACACGATTATTGTTTTTGATAGAATTCGCGAAGATCTGCATATCATGCGCAAGATGTCATATCCGGACATCATCAACCATGCGTTAAACGTCACCCTAAGTCGGACATTGATGACTTCGGGCACAACGCTTGTCGTTCTGGTCACTTTAGTCTTGCTAGGCGGCAAGTCCATTTTCGCCTTCTCGCTTGTGATGACGATTGGCGTTTTGGTGGGCACGGCTTCTTCGCTCTTTATTGCTAGTCCAATGCTTCTTTATCTCCATAACCGTGAAGTGCGCGAGCAGGAACTCAAACGTATCTCTAATTAAATAGGGCATGGTCAAAAGCAAAAAAAGCTTTAAAAAGCTTTAAATTTGAATCATTTTAAGGCTGTTTAACTACCACAGAGCCCACAGAGAACACAGAGAGGGGTAAGCGCTCACCTTTGCATTAAGACTGCAAGAAGGCGATCGTTTATCCAAAACTCGCAGTAAAAAGGGAGAGAAATGAACGGAACTGATTTATCTAGACCTCTCAGTCCTGATAGCGTCACTGATTTACGTACGGTTGACTTGCATTCTCCATTGATCGAGAATAGCGCAACAGCGGCTTCAACAGAACGTCAGGGGCGCATAGAAGCCTGTTTTCAAAGTGTTATAGCAGTGGATCCGACGCTATTGGGCGTGTCGTTAGCCTCTGTTGAAGCGGCTTTAGGCGCAGCGCTAGGGCTAATCTTGAGGGAAGAAGAGAATGGTCATGAGTTTGGCAAGGCGGTTGCGCTAGGAGTCATAGCTGGGGGTATTGCTGGAATATTGATCTCAAAGACGATAAAAGTCGTTGCCACTCGCAGTTGTTGTGATGAAAGCATCATGTCATGGGAGAAGCGGGAATCTCCTCAAACAAGGAAGACAGTATTTATTGCGGTTGTTGTTTTCACTGTTTTAATCATCGTTCCGCTAGCGACGCTGGCTGGTTACAAATTTACGTTTGATGGATCACACTAGTGTCTAATTGCATAGAGTTTTAAGTTTGACGCGACGACACGTGGCATTGGGGTCAGGCCTGACACTATGACACTTTGAGAGCGCCGACGGCGCTCTCAAAGTGTCATAGTGTCAGGCCTGACCCCAATGCCCGCGTTAAAGCGTCAAACTTACAATTTGTGATGCAAAAGCGTGATGCCGTTTGGAATGTCGACCACAGTCAATGGAGACGCCATTTCCGCGCTGTGCGCGCTCAAGATGTCAATGATCTTAAACAACAGATCTTGTTTAATCAGTGCGAACTCTTCCGAATCTACAGTTGTTAAATAAGCGGATACAAGAATGTCAACGGAGTAGGCGCCAAAAGCTTCTAGATGCACGCTGACTTTCTGCTCCTTGTCGACAGCTTCATGCGTTTCCAACATCGTAATGCAATCAGCAATGATCGGTCTGACGGCTTGCATGTCCGAATACCGCAATCCTATTTTTTCCTTAAATTGTCGATGACTCATGCGGGAAGGCGTTTCGACCAAAATTTTAGAAAAAATCGAATTGGGCACGTAAACCGGTCGTTTTTCAAACGTCCGTACACGCGTCATATACCAGCCGATCTCCTCTACATGCCCCTCCAAGTTGTGATCCGGAATGTTAACCCAATCTCCTACTCCAAAAGGATGCGTCAAATAAATCATTAAACCGCTGAAGAAATTGGCAATGACCTCTTGCGATGCAATAGCGATTGCAAGGCCTCCGATGCCTCCAAAAGCAATTAAAGTGGT
>JABDEO010000016.1 GCA_013287015.1 Chlamydiota bacterium | reverse complement strand
TTCCTCGAAAGTTGTATTTCCATACTCTTCTAAAAATCGTGAAGCGAGCGCGTTGCGGATTGTTTGGGGCTGCTGATGAATCTCTTTTAGCGTGTAATGGTCAAAACCACCCTTGGAGATATCCTCCACGATGAATTGAAGATGTTCGCGCTCTTTTTCCACTTGTTCCATTTTTGCATTGAACACTTCCACTTTGTCCGTTGTAATGACTGCGATTTCTGAGTTGGATAGAAAAATGACTTCCCGCGTATGGGCGGCGAAGGCGCTTGAATCGGATGCGACAAACGCTTCATTGAGTCCGATGCCGATCAATAAAGGGGACTGGTTGGCGATTGCAATGATTTTATTAGGATGGTCGCGGTGAATAAGGGCGATGGCGAAAGCCCCCTGCAGCAATGACGTCGCATGCTGAACCGCTTTTAAGATGTCCCCATGATAATAACTCGCCACTAAATTGGCGACGACTTCGGTGTCTGTATCCGAAACAAACGCCACCCCCTTGCTTTGGAGAGACCGGCGCAAGACTTCATGATTTTCAATGATGCCGTTATGTACAAGAGCCAGCGTAAAATCGGAGTCGAACTGCGGGTGGGCGTTGATTTTATTGGGGACCCCGTGAGTGGCCCAGCGTGTATGGCCAATGCCGATGTCAAGGCTTATTCCCGAATTGCGGACTTCGTTTTCCAAGGCGGCGAGTTTGCCCACTTCCTTGCAGTAAAGCAATTGTCCATCTTTAACTCCTGCAATGCCCGCGGAATCGTAACCGCGGTACTCGAGTTTTTTCAATCCTTTTAAAACAGTACCAACGACATTATGTGGGCCGATATAGCCAAAGATTCCGCACATGTTTCCACCTAAAGGCTTAAGCCCTAACGCCTATTTCGCTTTGTATTGCATTCGCGATGTTTTTAGCGAGTTGCTGCGTTTGTTTTTGTTTTGGACCCTCCACCATAACCCGGCAGATGTTTTCAGTGCCTGAATAACGCACCAGCACGCGGCCGACGTTGACTAAACTTTTTTCCGCTTCGCGAATTTCTTTATTTGTCCGCGTTAATGTCTCAAGAGGCGGTTTAGAAGCTACTTCCACGTTAAAGCACGCTTGAGGGTAATGTTTTACCAAAGAGGCTAAATCGGATAATTTCGAGTCTGTTTCAGTCATAATCCGCAGCACTTGCAATGCGGAAACGATGCCGTCTCCGGTCGTATTTTGATCGAGGAAAATCAGATGGCCGCTTTGTTCTCCGCCTAAGTTGGCGTCGTATTTCAACATATCTTGGATGACATAACGGTCGCCGACCTGCGATTTAATGACTTCGATTTTTAATTCTTCCATCGCTTTTATGAAGCCAAGGTTGCTCATGACGGTTGTGACGATGCGATTGTTTCGAAGGACTCCCTGTTTCTTCATGTCGCGCGCGCAAATGGCTAAAATCGTGTCGCCGTCAATGATTTGAGCGTGTTCATCGATCATAATGACGCGATCGGCGTCGCCGTCAAGCGCGATTCCGACATCGGCGTGATGCTCGATCACCGCTTTTTGCGCCATTTCAGGGCAAAGAGATCCGCAATCTTTGTTGATATTCAAACCATTAGGCGCGTTTCCATAGACAAACACTTGCGCGTCGAGTTCACGAAAAATAAGCGGAGCAACCCTGTAGCCTGCGCCGTTCGCGCAATCCAAAACCACTTTAAGGCCCTTGAGGCATTGTCGTTTTGGAAACGTCGCCTTGACAAACTCAATATAACGGCCGTCGGCGTCATGGATTTTGGTGTTTTTTCCAATATCGTCGCTCGGAGGCAAGCTGTCGTCAAATTCATTTTTTGCGATTAGGGCCTCCATTTCGGCTTCCCATGAATCGGGGAGTTTAAAGCCCTCGGCGGAAAAAAACTTTATTCCATTATCGCTAAATACATTATGCGAGGCGGAAATCACAATGCCGGCGTCTGCGCGATAGGCTCGGGTGATAAAAGCGACGGCCGGAGTTGGAAAAGGCCCCACCATCAAAGTGTCTACACCCATAGAGCATAGCCCCGAAATGAGCGCATTCTCAAACATATAGCATGAAAGGCGCGTGTCTTTGCCGACCACAACGCGATGTTTGCCGTTGTGAGATCGAAATATTTTGCCGGCGGCTCTTCCTAAAGCCAGGGCGATTTCCACGGTCATAGGCGCAATATTGGCGCGTCCGCGAACTCCATCTGTACCAAAAATTTTTCGAGGAAATTCTTTCAACATCTCATGCATCCCTTGGCCATGATCACCTTTGCTAAGAAAAAATTCGGTCGCCTCTCTGTGTGCTCTGTGATCTCTGTGGTTGATAAAAACATTTCGAATTTTTTATCAACCACAGAGATCACAGAGCACACAGAGAGGCGAGAGGGAATTCTCTTAACTGACCGAAAGGTGATCATAGCCCATCCCTTTACAGCGCCATATATCCCAACAAGTTACTCGATTTCGACCTGTAGATGCAAGATCTAATGTCATAAATCCTGAGATATGATATCCTGGCTTTTTGCAAATGTTAATAAGGAGTGGCTGGTAATTGTGCAACAACCTAAGGTGTATTCCGTCAGCGACCATGACATTAATCCAAGCTCCATAGATCTTGACGCTTTGTTCGTCTTGAACAAATTACGTGAGGCTGGTTTTGTCGCTTACCTAGTAGGAGGCAGCGTTCGAGATCTGCTTTTAAAGAGAACTCCAAAAGATTGCGATATTTCGACGTCCGCACGGCCTGAACAAATTAAACAGTTATTTCAGCGTCATTGCTTGTTGATCGGCAGACGCTTTCGCCTTGCGCATATTCGCTTCGGCCATAAAATTTTAGAAGTTTCAACTTTTCGTTCCGGAGAAAATGAGAGCGATTTAATCGTACAAGACAATCAATGGGGAACGCCTGAAGAAGATGCGCTCAGGCGTGATTTTACAATTAATGGTTTGTTCTACGACCCTTCCACGCATTCGATTATCGATTATGTTGGAGGATGGGAAGACATTCATAGCAATATCTTGCGCACTATTGGCGAGCCTAACATGCGTTTTAAGCAAGATCCCGTGCGTATGATGCGTCTTTTAAAATTTCGAGCGCGTTTCGGGTTTCAAATTGCGCCCGAAGCGGGAAGGGCGTTGATTCAATGCCGCGATCAGATTTTAAAAAGTTCTCCTTCCCGAGTTCTGGAAGAGATCTTGCGCATGCTGGAATCCGGCGCCGCAGCTCCCTTTTTTCGTTTAATGCTTGAATCAGGATTGCTGACCCTGCTGTATCCCAATTTCGCCCAATTCATGCAGGGCCCTAATGGCAATGAAATAAATCTTTATTTGATCAGCGCTGATAAAGTCAACGCCGGCCTAGGAAAGGCGACATTGGATAGATCGATTCTCATCGCCTGTCTCTTATTTCCGATGGTGAAACAAGAGTTGCAAACAAAATATTTGGATCAAGATCGTATTCCTCATATTGGAGAGATCATTATGGCGACAGGTTCTGTTGTCCACCATTTTGATGTGGGGGCCTTTGCATGCTTTCCTCGACGCCTTACCGCCATCATGAGCGCCATCGTAGTCAATCAATATCGATTAGTCCCTCTTTCGGGTAAAAAACATCATCAAAGAATAATGCGCAACAAAGACTTTTTGGCCGCCATAACGTTTTTAAAAATTAGAGCGATCGTTGATAAGGGGTTGATAGAAAGCTACTCTTCTTGGAAAGCTCTATATCGAGAACACATGCATCCAGGCGGTCATCGCGGACATCACCATGCGTCTTCGCAACATCATGCAGCAAGGAAGTGAAATATGGTGAAATATTCGGTTGTAATCCCACTAAAAAATGAAGCTGAAAATATCCTTGAGCTTATTAATGAGTTGGAACCGGTGATGGATGGATTAAAACAGCCTTGGGAATTGATCTGTGTGGATGACGGTTCAACAGATGGCACGCAATCCATCTTGAGCGGATTAATTCAGCGAAAGCGAAATTTGCGGGTTCTTCTCTTCACTCGAAACTTTGGACAATCCAGCGCTTTTGACGCCGGATTTAAGGCGGCGCGTGGAGAATTTGTCATCACATTGGATGGGGATCGTCAAAATGATCCAGCCGATATTCCTAAGTTGGCGGCGGCGGCGGCGGATTGTGACATGGTATGCGGACAACGAGTTAAACGTCGCGATCCCTGGTCGAAAAGGTTCATTTCAAAAGCAGCCAACTATGTCCGCAGCCGAGTTTGTCAGGATGGCGTTCAAGACACTGGCTGCTCATTAAAAATCTATCGGACGCAATGTTTGCGGCAGATTAAAATGTATCAGGGGATGCATCGTTTTTTGCCGGCGCTTTTCACTATTGAAGGATTTCGCGTCAAAGAAATGCCGGTCAACCATCGTGAACGGTTGAAGGGCTCCACCAAATATAATTTTTTCAATCGTTCTTTTAATATCCTAGCCGATATGTGGGCGGTATGGTGGATGAGGAACAGACGGCTCAATTATCAAATTCAAAGTGAGTTGCCATGATGGAAAGTTTACGCGAGGCTCTCTATCCTCTGGGATTCCTATCGACAATTGCATTTAGTTGGCGCTTTATGCAGCAATGGCTGACTAGCGAGTTGCATCAAAAAAGCATCGTAACTCGCTCTTTCTGGCAACTTTCCCTTGTCGGCAATCTCTTGCTGCTGATCCACGCGTTTTTACAGCTCCAATTTCATATCTGCATTATTCAGGCGTGCAATGGAATCATCTCCTGGAGAAATCTCGATCTTATGCGCGAACGTTCCGAGCAAACAAGTTTTCGAAAAGTCATTATCCTGATGATCTCTTCCATCATAGCGCTGGCCATCGGTTTTGCTCTTCAAGGGTATTTTTCGGGCGATGGAGTTATCGAATGGTTTAGAATTCCTATTTGGAATGGCAACGCTCCTCAAGTCGGTTTTCTTTGGCACGTAATTGGATTTGTTGGGTTGGTTTTGTTTTCGGGTCGTTTTTGGATACAGTGGTGGGATGCTGAAAAAGAGCATGAGAGCTCTTTAGGGCTGCCTTTTTGGTGGCTGAGCGTTGGAGGCGGAGCTCTCTCCCTGTTTTATTTTGTTCATATTGAAGATCCCATTAACGTCGTGGGTCCAGCCTTCGGCATGGTTCCCTATATCCGCAATCTTATATTGATTTATAGGGTGCGTGAAGAACATCAATCTGTAGATCTAATATGAAACTTTTTATTTTTGCCGGTGAACTCAGCGGCGATACGCATGGAGGGTCGCTTCTGCAGGCTTTGAAGGGACGAATCCCCCAGCTTTCGGTTTCGGGCGTTGCAGGACCGGCGTTGCGGGCGCAGGGAGTGGAGAGCGTATTGCCAATGGAAGCGTTTTCGGTGATGGGGCTTTCTGACGTCCTATGGTCTCTTCCTAGATTATGGAGGCATTTTAATTGCATTCGCGACCATATCTTGAATGTCCAACCGGAAGTTGTCGTCTTTATTGATTCCCCTAGTTTTAGTTTGCGGATGGCAAAAACATTGCGCAAGCATGGTTTTAAGGGCAAAATTGTTCAATATATTTGTCCGACGGTTTGGGCATGGGGCAAACATCGCATCCAGCGGCTTGTTAATGCTTTTGATCTATTGCTGACAATATATCCCTTTGAAGCGCAATATTTTGCACACACGCCTTTACGCGTGCAATATGTAGGCAATCCGGTGCAGGAAATGATTAGCCGTCGCCAATATGATCCGAATTGGCGCGCGTCATTTGGCGTGCAGCCGCAAAATCAGCTGTTGGCGCTTTTCCCAGGAAGCCGCTTAGGTGAAATAAAGCGCAATCTTCCTCTACAATTAGAAGCGGCCAAGCTTTTGCAAAAGCAATATCCTGAAATCTCCATCCTAATTTCAAACGCGCAAGAACAAAATACGCAACTCATTCAAGAACTTACTGCAGATAAACGTTTAAAACTTGATCGTGAAGCGTTTCTCATCCCTAAGGAGCATTCTTTTGATCTGATGCGCTCATGTCGAAGCGCCATTGCTAAATCCGGAACAGTGACTCTGGAGCTGGCGTTGCATCAATGTCCAACGGTGGCGATGTATCAGCTTTCTACATTGAATCGACTATACGCGAGGCACATACTGCGATTAGATCTGCCTTTTTACTGCATCGTCAATATCTTAGGAGAGAAAGAGATCTTTCCTGAGTTCATCGATCAGAGTGGTTCTTCTCAAGACCTTTATGATCGACTAAAGCCTCTATATGAAGAGGGAAACGCTCGCAATCGCTGCATCGCTGACTGTCAAACCATCCAATCGATGTTCAAAACAAATGATGCAAGCTCATGCGCCGCTCAAGCAATTCAGGAAACATTAAAGAAATGAGAGAAATTTGGCGTAAGATAAAGCAACGCTATGCGCCCTATATTATTGTTTACATGACGAAAGGCTTGTTGCGGCTTCTTCTGTCAACTTGCCGCATCGAAGTGGAAGGCTTGGAACAATTTATAAGCTTAGCGACATATAAGCGAAGCATTTTAATGTTATGGCATAACCGCCTTGCAATTCTCCCTGAAATTTTGCGCAGCCATACTCCTGGGCATCTCATTTACCGGGCTTTTATTAGTCAGAGCCGAGATGGAGAATTGCTAGCCATTTTGGCCAATAGTTATGAGGCTGGCCGTACATTGCGCGTTCCGCACAATGCGCGTCATCAGGCTTTGGGCAAGATGATCGCCCAATTGAAGCAAGGCGGAGAAGTCATGGTCATCACGCCGGATGGACCGAGGGGGCCGCGCTATCAAGTCAAACCTGGCATTATTGTCGCCGCCAAAGAGTCTTCAGCGTCTATTGTTCCTCTTACCTGGGCGGCCGATCGTTTTTGGCAGTTGAAAACTTGGGATAAGCTTATTTTACCTAAGCCTTTTTCGCGCATTCTAGTCAAATTTGGCGACCCTATTTATATTCCCAAAGAATCTGAAAGATTTTTAAAAGAAGAAACAGTCCGTCTACAATGTATTTTGGATGAACTCAATAGCCAAATATGTTCCTCTATCCTTCCAAATCAAAAAAAATGGCCTAAATAAACGCGAGAGCGCAAAAAATTGAAGAGAGTTGGGTTGAAAAATTTAATATCAGGATGGGTAGGATAGGTTTTTTCCAACTTATCCTGATCAAAAAATGGCCTAAATAAACAATATAGATAGGATAAGTTGGAAAAAACCTATCCTGCCTATCCTGAAATTAAATTTTTTAACTTAACTGTCTTCATTCAAAGAGAGTTGGGTTGAAAAATTTAATATCAGGATAGGCAGGATAGGTTTTTTCCAACTTATCCTGATCAAAAAATGGCCTAAATAAACAATATAGATAGGATAAGTTGGAAAAAACCTATCCTGCCTATCCTGAAATTAAATTTTTTAACTTAACTGTCTTCATTCAATAGGGGTGAGGAGGAAGGCGGCTGGCTTGCCGTCTTTCAAGCCAAGGCCAACGATTTGGCCCAGATTATTGATGTCAATAGGCGTTGCAAGATGCCAATGCTGACCAGCGTCAATTAGATTATTGAGGTTCTGTAACCCATTTTGATCATCCCAAATATAGGCTGATTCTTGTCCCGCTCCTGCTGCAACGCCAATGACTGTGCGCTCATCATTAATGCCAACAGGGAGAAATGGGCAAGCCTCATTTCCTATTTCGATAACATCGCCATCATTTGTCCACAAGACTCCTCTGGACCGAATTTCTTGATCGCGTCCAAAAAGCACGCCAGTGGCGTCGCCTGCATGATTGAGGGCAAATGCAATAGTGGTATAATCGTCTTTATTGACATAACTCGGAGGAGTGAATTGACGGGTGATTTGGCCATTTTGCCATAAATAACTGGTTTTGAATGCCATCTCCATCTTTTTTTCATCAAAAAACCATGCTAAAATAAGAATTTGTCCATTATCGTTTATATCCAAAGGCCAAGCAAGAAGACCGTCGACTAAAATATCGCTAAGGTCGATTTGTTTTATGCCTGAGGCTTTATCCCAAAGAATGACATTGCCTCCTAACGAAATTGTTATAGAAAGACCATCTTCATCTTTAATTTCCTTTATAAATTCATCTTCTTCACATAGCCCTACAATTTGTCCGTGATTATTCAATGCCTGAGCGACATTCATATTGAGATATTGGATTTTATGATCCGGATCCCACAAGTAAGCCAATGATCCTGCGCTTCCTATCACTTGATTTAAATTATTAAGACCATTCACCTGAACATCTCCAAAAGAAGTCAGTTGCGACATTCCTTGCTTAACATCCCAGATAAAACCCCAACAAGAATCGGAATTTTTCTTTAGAAAGTTCCCTGTTACAATTCCTGAGTCGTTGATGGCTATAGGCTGGATGTCATGAACTTTGGGTATAGCGGAGGATATTTCAGCGATCTGGTATTTGATTGTTGCATTGCCCTGGCTGGCAAAAAACAGCATATGGAGCGCAACAGTGGTAAATGATAAAAATTTCAACATGCAGAAGCCTTTGATGATATGGAGCTTTAACTATATGGAGTACAGAAAAGAAAGTCAACTGAGAAAAGGAAGGTAGCCAGGGCGTCCCGCCCTGGCCGCGTGATTATCTTAGTGAGAATATGGCTGGAAGTCCGGCTTCTTCTCTGACCTTCTGTATTTATCGATGTGATAAGGAGGGTTCTTTCAAGTGCGCCGACACTTTGCTAGTCATTTTAAACATGTTAATGGGCTGAGAAGAACCAAATACTTTTGCAAGATTTGAATCAGGGATGATGTTTCGTTTGTTTTTAGGATCTTGCAATTTATGCTTTTTAATATACTCCCATAATTTTTTTGCAACTTCTGTTCGCGGCAGCGGTCCTTTTCCCACGATAGTTGCGAGTTCTTCGCTGACCTGCAGCGGCTTCATAAAAGCTGAATTTTTTTTTGCCATTGTATTAACTCCTTATAAAAGGTTAGTGATTTCAATAGTTGTCAATCATGGGATCCTTCGACAGATTCTTTTTCGATGGTGTCCTCTCAGGGATGGTTTTATCCCTGTTGCGAATTAATAGTCAAACCAAATTATGCAAAAAATATTAGAAATAAAAAAAACAGCACGGCTAAAACCAGAGTAAATGCCTTCTCGTTCCTCTCGAGACGGTTGCAAAATCATACAAGAGAATTATTTAAAAATATTTTCAAGCAATTCGTCAGTCTGATTCCCTGGCGGAAACAATTGCAAAAGTCTTCTTGCAACTTTAGAGGCGTACGCAAAGGTAGACGCTTACCCCTCTCTGTGCTCTCTGCGGGCTCTGTGGTTGCAAAAAAACCTTAAAATGATTCAATTTAAGGTTTTATATCTACCACAGAGCTCACAGAGAGCACAGAGAGGGGTAAGCGTCTATCTTTGCGTACGCCTCTAAAATGGCAAGGCTGCTAAAACTTGCTTTAAACCCCAATTAATGGCAACTTCGTCATTTAAACTGGATAAAAATTCAATGAATAAGATTTTGATTTCCGCTAGGTCGCTGCAGAATCGAATAGAGAATCTACAATCCATTTTACAGCGCATCCAAAAGGCGAATGCACTTAATGAAAAAATCAACGAATTAAATAAAATTGGAGACATCAAAGATTTTTTTTCTCAACATTCTCTTCTTCAACATTGGATTCAACAGTGCACTCCTGAAGAAGAATTAGCGGTTAAATCCATACTTGCCATTGAACAGGGACCGCAAGTGTTTTCCAATTTAAATTCCAATAGCCTCAAAGATTTCCCAGGCCTGTTGAAAACACTCATGGAAATGGAGCGCGTTTATGAGACAATCGGCGGGATCATTGGCTATCAACTTACTATTCTTAAACTTATTTTAGCGCAACAAATCCAACAGCCTTCCATCCCCCAAAATACGCGCTATCTTCATCCTCCTTGCATCGATATTTCTCAAAACTCCCCCGAAACAAAACGGGCTGTTCGTTGGGGTGTCGAGGCCATGAGCCATCTGGCGGTCATCTATCCAGTAGGGGGAGCGGGCGATCGGCTCAATTTACAGGATGAACGCACCGGAGAAGCCCTGCCTGCAGCTGAGCTGTCATTTTGCGGAAGAACATTGTTAGAAGGATTAATTCGAGATCTGCAAGGGCGGGAATATTTGCATTATAAGTTATACGGCAAGCAGTTGACGACGCCTATCGTCATGATGACGTCTCATGAAAAGAACAACCATCAGCATATTGATAAGATTTGTAAGGAGCATCAGTGGTTTGGACGACCCTCCGATAGTTTTCGATTGATGATTCAACCCCTTGTTCCTATGGTGACAATTCATGGGGACTGGGCGATGCAGGGGCCTTTACATCTGCTCGTAAAGCCTGGAGGCCATGGCGTCATCTGGAAATTAGCGGAAGACCAAGGAGTGATCGATTGGTTATTGGAACAAGGGTATGATCAAGCTCTTGTCCGTCAGATCAACAATCCAATTGCGGGCGTGAATGGCGGCCTATGCGCATTTGTCGGATGGGGAAGCCATTATAAAAAAGCCTTTGGCTTCGCTTCATGTCCTCGTTTGGTGAACGCCGCTGAAGGAATGGACGTCTTAGTCGAAACTAAAACTTCGCATGGCGTCGCGTATCATATTTCCAATATCGAGTATACGGAATTTGAGCTTCGCGGAGTGCCGGATGTTCCGGAAAACTCAGGAAGTTCTTACTCGCAATTTCCCGCCAACACCAATATTCTTTTTGCTGATTTGAGGGTCATTCAGAAGGCATTAAAGGCATGTTCCATTCCTGGAATGCTCATTAACATGAAAAATCAAGTCCCTTATACAGACGCTCAGGGACATACAACGCATGCGCCTGCCGGACGACTTGAATCGATGATGCAAAATATCGCCGACCATATTGTCGATGACTTTTCCAAACCCCTGGCGACTCTATCTCCTACAACTTTAAGTTCCTTCATCACCTATAATGACCGCCGAAAAACAATTGCAGTGACCAAACGAACGTATGTTCCAGGAGAACCCTTACAGGAAACTCCAGAGGGATGTTACTATGAATTGCTTCAAAATCATGTCGAACTTCTAAAAAATTATTGTAAAATGCAATTGCCGGCAATGTCGGACGAAACTCATTATCTGGAGAAAGGACCATCATTTATTTTGCTCTACCACCCTGCTTTGGGACCCTTGTTTGAAGTGATTGCACAGAAGATCAATGGGGGATCAATAGCCCCAGGGGGAGAATTGCAATTAGAGATTGCAGAATTGGATATGCGAGACCTTAATTTGAAAGGGAGTCTGCTTATCCATGCCGACGCTGTTGTAGGGTCTAGAGACGCTCAAGGGCTGATTCGCTACGGCGAAGGCGCCGGCAAGTGCGTGTTGCACAAAGTCTCAGTAGAGAACAGAGGAATAGATTGGACAGCCGCTAATCAATTTTGGAAAAATCAGGTCTCGCGCCACGAAGCGTTGCAAATTATTCTTCATGGCAACGCTGAATTTTTCGCTGAAGGGGTTTGTTTTTCTGGAGATCAACGCATTGAAGTTCCTGATGGACATCGGATGATAGCGGAAGAGCGTCAAGGGCAGCTGCATTGCCGCCTGGAGAAAATTCACGCCCCAACATGGCATTGGACCTATTCTTTTGATGAGCAAGACAACATTCTTTTACAAAAAAAATAATTTAAAGGAGAGATTTTTATGAGTTCAAATACACAGACATGGATAACGGATAATATTGTTCGAGAGCAGATAAGAGTTCAATGGGAATCCGATTTCAAAAAAAATTATAAAGCGTTTGCGCATCAACTTGGTTCAAGTATATCTGATCTTGTACTAAAACAGATAATACAAACAAACAGAGATCCTTACAAAAACCTAATTAATTTCGATCATAAATATACAGTCCACTTAAAGTTGGATATTACAGATAGTGATGCTATAAAAGAAATAATGAGTTTGATTAAAATTGAGGAAGCGCCGGCTCCTTTTAACGTATGGATACGTAAATTTTCAGTTGAACAGAAGGAATCAAATCATGCAGATTTTGAAAACGGTGCAAGCGATGACAAGGAGTATTTTACAAAACCAATGCATTCTGTAGCCCTTGCAACTGAAAAAGTTCTGAAAGCTGCATTTTTTGAATTGCAAAGCACCTGGAAGGATTTGAAATTTGAGGTGAAATGGTCTGGGAGGCTCAATCAAGAGAGTAGTTATGGAGGTTCTCGTGGTCTGAATATTGCATTATGGTTAGAGACTCCGGCGCAATTGCAAGAGAGAATGAAGGAGTGCAAATCTCAGCGGCGGATGTATATTGGAATTGCTGTAGTCATCGTGATAATCGCCGCAATAATTTATAAGACTGGAATAGCCAAAAACATCAATTTTCCAATAGATTCATTTTGATGAACTGTGATGCTTTTAAAAGCGCCGAGGTATTTTTGGAGTTAGGCCTGGGCTGAAACGAATGGCTAATTTTCGAAAAAAATCAATCATATTTTATCCCCCTAATTTTCGCGCCAACGGTAGCCAGACTTTTTCATGTCGTCCTTACAGGACTCAACCTTTTTTTGTTTTACCCAGGCCTTCGCTTCGCTGCGACCTGGGCTGTAACATTCCGGTCCTTCGGACCTTTAGGAGTGGTTTAGAGAGGTCCGAAGGACCGGAATATTACAGCCCAGGTCGCAGCGAAGCGAAGGCCTGGGTTATGCCAGCGAGGGGTTGAGTCCTGTAAGGACGACATAAAAAAGCCCGGCGCTTTTAAAAGTATCAAAGCGTCAAACTCACCTTTGCATGTTGTCCAGGACTTTTGCAATTGTATTGTTGGCGTGCTGCATCTTATAACGGTCTACAAAAGGACAACCTTCGCAGCTGGCTTCAAAGTGCAGGCAGAAGTCGCGGTGCAGCTGATAAGCTCCTTGTTCAGTATATGACTTATGCAGGACAGCTCCTTTTGGCGTATCTCCAAAAAAACGATGAATGAGATAGCGCGTTTTACCTGTTTTAGAAGCGGGGATGGATGCAAATACATTCCAAAAGATCTCCATCTCTTGCGGGTCTTTGCGATGACTTATCCTCTCATGCAGTAATGGAAAGAAGCTATTTACTAAAATCTCTCCTTTAAGATCCTCTCCGATTAGGGGCAAGAATTGTGCGCTGATCGCATCTTCAAAATGATAATGACAATTCCAATAAGGATCTTGGTAGCTGGGGATGCAGTTGTGGAATTGCATGCATAGCGCACGTTGATTTTTTTTATTTTGGCAGGATGGCCAGTTGTCGTCCCAGTGCTGAAACATGCGTGTATGCAGTGTCTCAATAGTGGGATCGGACAGCAATTTGGCCATGTAGACAAGTCGGCGGAGCGGATGATTTAAAGGACGAATTTGGTTTAGTTTAAGTTTGACTGCTGCAATAGACGGCAATGTTTTGTGAAGCGCGCATAAATGACGATATAGCGCGGAATGTTCCCATTTTTTTTCACATTCCGCGTTAAAAAATCCGCACGCTCCAATGGCTAGGCTTAAAAATTCCTCCTCGCTCTTCAACGAAAGAGCCTGAAGCTTGAGAAATAAATCAAGGAAGGCTTCAGCATTATTTTTATAGCCTAACGCCATGGCGATTCCTGCGCCCATTTGCCATTTTACGTCTTCAACTCGCATCTTGGCATAAGCGTTTTTTTGCTTAAGGCGCCATTCCGCCGCCCCCTTGAAGAAAGAGGCAGCCTTGCTTTCCGGGAGATTGCGAAACAATGTGTGAGCGCATTTGCCGCTCCCAATGAAACGTTTGTAGGGATACAGATCTAGATCGATTAATTGGACGATGCGCGCCGGAGGCAACGTTAAACATGGTTCTAGATAGGCGCGCAGGATGTCTCCGCCATCGCTGGCGGTGATCGATTTTGCATTTTTAGGCTGCCAAAGCGACAGATGCAAGACCACTTGATTATAAAGCGGATCAATATGATGCTGATGCTGGAACCAACTGTCATCAACCAGATGAATTTCAACATCTCCCCGGTATTCTCTAGATCCGATTTTTAAATGGGCCCGTTGAAAATCAGGGCCTGCCTCCATATTCCAAATGCCAGGAGACAAAACTTCTATTGTTTCTCCGTCGGAAGTTTTGAGTCCCTTGAAATATTTTTGTTCCAACCAAACCGCCTGCACGTGGCGTTCCATCAGATGTTGATAAGCGTGTATAGGTTCGGCGATGACCTGCAAGCCAGGCGTGACAAGCGCATCATATTGGTTGTTCATGACAATCACTGAGGTGATGAGTTTTTGCAAGAGACTCAGTATAAAAAAAATATTATTTTCACAAAAAGTCTTTTGTTGATCTATGCTGAAAAAAAAATGTGGGTGCAATTATGCAATCATCATATGGCGTGCTTCATTTAGAAAATAAAAGTCTCGATTCTGAGCATGTTTTCGCTCTGGATGTACTGGAAGGCTTGTCCGCGCATCCGAAGACCATTCCTTCAAAACACCTATATGATGAGCATGGCAGCCGCCTTTTTCACAAGATCACTGAACTTGACGACTACTATCAGTTTCGTTGTGAATTGGAAGTTTTAGAGCAATTCAAGCATCAAATTTTACAGATGATTGGCAAAGCTCCATTTCGACTGATCGAATTAGGCGTTGGAGACGGTCGTAAAACACGCATGTTGCTAAGACATTTTCTTGATCAAGGCGTGGAGATTGAATATTTCCCAATTGATTATTGTTCAGCAATTGTTTCTACGGTTGTGGAATCTCTAAAACAAGAATTTTCAGGTCGTCCATTGAAAGTTGTAGGAATGGAGGCTGATTATTTTTCTTCCTTTTCTTGGCTGGAGAAAAAATCAGCTCGACGCAATGTTGTATTGTTTTTGGGTTCAAGCATTGGCAACTTAGATCGGCATGAAACTGAGCATCTTCTTCATCACATGTGGAATTCGCTTAATCAAGGCGATCTTGTTCTGATCGGTTTCGATTTGAAAAAAGATATTTCCGTTTTAGAAAGGGCCTACAATGATTCTGCAGGCATTACAAGAGCGTTTAATATTAATTTGCTCAATCGTATGAATCGCGAGTTGAATGCACATTTTAATCCTGCGCAATTTAAACATTATAGTTTCTATAATCCAGGCAAGGCGCGTATGGAGAGCTGGATAATCAGTAAAATTTCTCAAACCATAGAGATTGAAAAATTGCAAAAAGAATTTTCTTTCGAAGCTTGGGAAGGCGTTCACGTAGAAAATTCTTATAAATATGATTTCAAAAATATCGCTGATCTAGCGCTTTGCACGGATTTTTTAGTTAAGCGGGAAATGGTCGACGCCAAAGGCTACTTCACAGCGGCTATTCTAGAAGTCCACAAAGACAAAATCGGTTAACGTTTTTTATGTCGTCCTTACAGGACTCAATCCTTTGTTGGCATGACCCAGGCCTCCGCTTCGCTGCGACCTGGGCTGTAACATCCCGGTCCTTCGGACCTGTCTAAACCATTCCTAAAGGTCCGGAGGACCGGAATATTACAGCCCAGGCCGCAGCGAAGCGGAGGCCTGGGTCATACCAACAAAGGGTTGAGTCCTGTAAGGACGGCATAAAAAATGTTGCCAGAAATTAATCAGAATAAGAAGAGATAAGGTATTTTTTGCGGATGGCGAGAAACGCTTCGCTCTCTTTTTCAATGAGAGATCTTAATTTCCAGATAATATGATTTTGTTCAGAAATAATCCGATAAATTTTTTCTGTTCCGTTGACCTTGCAAAACATATCCTTACGAGATGTTGACGCAATGAGCGCCTCTTTGAATTTTTCTGGGTAGAGGCTCTTCAGCATGCCAATAATGAGATATTGCGTGCATACAGGCTTATACGTAAGGGGGTTGTCAACGACAATCAACGCCCCTTGGCAATCTTCATGTTTAAACCGTCCAAAGAAAGGCCGAAAGTGGAAAGGCATGAAATGCACGCCGGGAAATTTTTGCGCATTCAAATGCTTAACGAATTCTTCGGCATTGATCCACGGAGCCCCTATGATTTTAAACGGCAATGTGTAACCGATGCCGATGCTGACCAACTCCAGTTCGCCTAAAAGACCTGTCATCGGATAGTAAAAAGGAGTGGTCTGTTCCGGGATATTCGGGCTGGTCGGAATCCAAGCCAATCCGGTGTCCTGAAAGCTCATGCGTCGCATCCAGTTCTTCATAGGAATCACGGTCAAAGCGCACCCTATTTTATATTCCGCATTGAAAAATTGCGCTAATTCCCCAATGGTCATCCCGTGGCAATAGGGCACATTGATGTAACCCACGATTGAACGCCATTTATCTTCCAACATTGGTCCGTCCACGACAATTCCGTTAATGGGATTGGGGCGATCTAAAACCATTACAGGCACGCCATGTTTTGCAGCCTCCTCCATTGCATAAAATAAGGTTGTGATATAAGTGTAGGAACGCGCTCCGATGTCCTGAATGTCGTACAGCAGGATGTCGATTTCTTTAAGCATTTTCGCTGTAGGACGCATCGTCTTGCCATGCAGGCTATAGATGGGGATTCCATCTGAATCCCGTTCATCCTGGATGGAATCCCAGCTATGAGCGGAGCCTGTGATGCCATGTTCGGGAGCGAACAGCGCTGCGAGCGTATAATTGAATTTTTGGGCGTTGTTTTTCAGCAATTCGCGCGTAGGTAGAAGGTGATGATTGATGGCTGTGTGGTTGGTGATGAGGCCGATTCGTTTATTTCGCAAGATTTCAACGTATTCGCTGTTCAGCAGGACATCAATGCCGACTGAAACGTGAGAAGCGTATCCCGTTGCAAAAAACAGCGTCAAGCAAATCATCAGCATGAAAATGCGTATTGAATATCGATGCATATGATTTGCGCCTGTTCGTATAGCTTCTACCATATTTTCAGGCGTTGTTTTTGTAAAGACTTAAGCATTGGGATCAGGTCTGACTGCATCAAAAATTGTAGGGACGATGGGGACTCAAGCGACCTTAGAGACATTGGGGACAGAGACAATCAGATTGTTTGTCCCTGTCTCCAATGTCCCTAGGGTCGCTTGAGTCCCCATCGTCCCTACAATTTTTGATGCGGTCAAGCTTAATCCCAATGCGGCGCCACAATCGTCAAAATATGCATGTTAATCAATAAAAAAAGCAAATAATATTATAAAAATAGTTTTACTTATAATTAACTTTATGGTACAATCGATTTAAATTTAAATTAATTAATAATAAAAAGGGGAAAATTTATGCCAATACCGAAAATATGTCGAATTCCTATGGGTGTCTTAGATGAAGGCGAAACCATCGGATCAGTTTCTTATCATGGAATAAAGGGACTCCTTAAATTTCGTTTAATTCGTCATAATACCTTTGGCGTCCATTCGCCATTTACTGTCTGTGAGAAAATCGCATCGTTTGCTCTTAGAATTTTTGTCGTATTTCCTTTGTTAACGCTGTGTGCGACCATTGACTTAACTATCTGGCTGATAAAAACAGCGACGATATGCATGATCGTGCGCGACCCACAACGTCATTTCGCCCATCTGATTGCGATTGTCGCATTGCCTATCCTAAGCCTAGGAGTGTGCCTAGCCGGCAAATCGCCTGCCATTCTGAGTCCCGTTACCACAAGAAGCCTGCTGTTCTCTCTTCAGAACCTTGAGAACCCTCTTGCGAACCCTCTTGTTCGCCAAATTTTACAGGAAGGCTTCCGAGAAAGCAATGAACATGAAATACATGAAAATGCGAAACCAATGCGCATACTCCCTTATAATGAGAATCCAAATAATGAGAATCCAGGCCCTGTAATAGATGATCTCGACGACCAGGAAATGGATGAGATGCCAATAAATCATGATTGGATTCAAATGCTGTTGGAGGAAAAATATTTTGACCCTAATGATAAACATGCGAGATACATAGGCATGCCTTATACAGAGATATTTCCTTACAGAATGGTGGATGGGGTGGACCAGGTTGTTGGCCCTCATCCTCTGTTAATTGAAGCCGCACGCACACATGATTGGAGACTATTCAATATGTTCATTAGCGCAAAAGCTAATCCTAATCTGATTTATAACGATTATCGCCTGGAAGTCGAACTCGAACCCAGTAATCAAAAGAAGAACTTCCAATCCAGTATCCTTACAGGCATGCTGAAATTTAAAATGCGACCCGACGTATTTGAAAAAATTCTTGCAATTCCTGATTTAGATGTTAATTTAAGCGCCGATGGAATCACTCCTATTGTTATTGCATTTCTCTATGGACAAGAGAAATGCGTTGAACAGCTCGCCAAAAAAGGAGCTATACCTTATTTAGAAGACTTAGAGCAGCTAAAACAGGTTGTCAATGCTTTTAATCTTGATAGCAATACAGCGGCGATTCACGGTAAAGAGAAATACACTAAAACATTAATGAATGCATTTGGGGGCGAAATTTATAAAAATAATGTTTATTTTAAAGCCATATTAAACCGCCACCTCGCTAATGGCCCAAAACAAATATTTTTCGGCCCAGGACTAGGTGTAAACAATGTAATTGATTTACAAAAAAGTCTAGCGGACTTTAAAGTATATGTAGATAAGACGATAAAGTTTTTTAAAGAATGCGGAAAAAAAGAAGTTTAGAAATTTATCCAATTTTGAAGCTTATTGCACCGCATTGGGGTCAGGTCTGACTGCCTCAAAAATTGTAGGGACGATGGGGACTCAAGCGACCTTAGAGACATTGGGGACAGAGACAATCAGATTGTTTGTCCCTGTCTCCAATGTCCCTAAGGTCGCTTGAGTCCCTATCGTCCCTACAATTTTTGATAAGGAGCTTCCATGCAAGAATCAAAACGTATGCAGAAGGCTCGATCAATCATCGACGCCGCGCGAGGCAAGGCGTCGTCATCCGACGATAGATGTCAGCGTGCGATCGAGCTGGCGGCGCTCATGCTGGAGGAAGCGCAAGCGACGCGGACTTCGAAAGAGGAGCGCATGCAAGCGCAATTGGCCCGCATGTTGGAAGACGCTCACGGCAAGGCGTTCATCACTGCAATGACCGACCAATGTTTCCGCAGCCGTGATTCAAAGCGCATTGCAGATCAACTCGCATACATGCTCAACAAATATGGTCCTCCCCATTTTTTAACTATCGGGAAACGCGTCGGCCTATATGCCTTTAAATGGCTGGGAAAGCCATTGTCTTTTATTTTTGCGCCCCTGATTAAACACATGATGCGTCAGGAAACATCCGCTGTGATTTTGCCTGGAGAATACGATCAATTGGCAAAACATATGCAGCGGAGGCGTCAGGAGGGAGTGCGCATTAACCTGAATCATTTGGGCGAAGCGATTTTAGGCGAAGAGGAAGCCGCGCGGCGTTTGCAAACTTATCTGGAAGATCTGTCAAAACCTGAAATCGAATATATTTCCGTAAAAATTTCAACAATCTGCAGTCAGCTCAATTTATTGGCTTGGGATCAGACGCTTCATATCCTTTCAGAGCGTTTGAAATGTTTATATCGCGCCGCCCGGGATAACCATTATATTCAAGCGAATGGTCAGAGCGCGCCAAAATTCGTTAATTTGGATATGGAAGAATATCGCGATCTGCATCTTACTGCGGCTCTATTTCGCAATGTATTAAGCGATCCGGAATTTCATCAACATTCCGCCGGCATCGTATTACAGAGCTACTTGCCTGAATCCTATGCAATCCAACAAGAACTTACCGCATGGGCGAAACAACGCGTAGCCGATGGAGGAGCCCCCATCAAAATACGCATCGTACGCGGCGCCAATTTAGCGATGGAACAGGTCGAGGCCTCTTTGCATGGTTGGCCGCAAGCTCCTTATCTAAACAAAATCGAAGTGGATGCCAATTTTAAACGCATGACGACCTATGGATGCGATCCAGAAAACGTTGTCGCGGCGCACATAGGAATAGGCTCTCATAATCTTTTTGATATCGCCTATGCGCTTTTGCTGCGAGCTGAAAATTCAATCGAAAAATATGTCATATTTGAAATGCTGGAAGGCATGGCGGATCAGATGCGCCGCGTCGTCCAAAGGCTTGCCGGCTCAATTCTGTTGTATTGCCCCGCGGCGACGGAAGGGGAATTTCAAAATGCGGTCGCTTATTTAATTCGTCGTTTTGATGAAAACACCGCGCCGGATAATTTTTTGCGTCACGCTTTTGCATTGCATCCAGGCACGCCTGAATGGCGGCGCCAGGCCGCCCTCTTTGCATGCGCTGTTCAAAATGCCCAGCAGGTCAGCGGAGCTCCTCGGCGCACTCAAAATCGTTGGCAGCCGCCTTTAAAACCATCGCTGGACGCCCCTTTCGAAAATGAACCGGATACTGACTGGTCTCTTCCCCATAATCGCGCTTGGGGGGAAAACATTATCCGTACGTGGGGAATCCATCGGCGATTAGCCCCCATTCCATTGATGATTGGTCAGGAACAAATATTCACCGAAGATAAAATGGCTATTGGAGAAGATCCCTCTCGTCCCGGTCAGATTTTGTATCGTTATTCTTTAGCCAACGAAGCTCATATAGATAAAGCTTTGCAAATTGCGCAAGAGGCCTTTCCAGCCTGGTCGAAAACGTCCATCGAAGCGCGCTCCAGACTGCTGGCGGAAGCGGCTCAGCTTCTCAGATGCCGCCGCCGCGATCTGATCGGAGCCATGACGGCTGACGTCGGAAAAACCATTGCCGATGCGGATGTGGAGGTGTCTGAAGCGATCGATTTTGCTGAATATTATCGCCGCAATTTAGAAGAAGTGGTCTCCATTCAAGATATTCAATGGAAAGCTAAGGGCGTTGTATTAATCGCGCCCCCTTGGAATTTTCCATGTTCGATTCCAATTGGAGGCATCTTGGCTGCCCTGGCGGTTGGCAATTGCGTGATATTCAAACCGGCGTGCGAGGCTGTTCTCGTCGGTTGGCGTCTTGCTCAGCTTCTGTGGGAGGCCGGCGTGAGTCATGAGGCGCTCCAATTCATCACCTGCGAGGATGATCCGGTCGGCAGCCAGCTCGTTTCGGACAAGCGTCTGGCAAGCGTTGTCCTCACCGGGGCGACGGCGACGGCTAAGCTGCTTCTTAAATTGCGTCCAGGTTTGGATCTCATTGCTGAAACCGGAGGAAAAAACGCGATCATTATTTCGGCTCTTTCCGATCGAGACTTAGCTGTGAAGGATCTGGTGCAGTCGGCGTTCGGTTATGCGGGGCAAAAATGCAGCGCATGCAGCTTGGCGGTGTGCGAAGCTGAAGTGTATGACGACCCCCATTTCCGAAATCAATTGCGCGACGCCGCCGCTAGTTTGGCTGTAGGATCGCCTTGGAATTTAACGACGCGATTGAATCCTCTGATCCACGCGCCTAACGCTGCGCTCATGCGCGGGTTGACAACTCTCGAGGATGGCGAAGAATGGTTATTAGAGCCAAAAGCGGACTCTCATAATCCCAATTTATGGAGTCCCGGGATTAAGCTTGGAGTGAAACCTGGAAGCTTTACCTATCAGAATGAGTTGTTCGGTCCAGTGTTGGCCCTGATGCGCGCGGATAACCTTGAGCATGCGTTGCAGCTCGTCAATGGGACGCCCTACGGACTGACTTCCGGCCTTCATTCGCTGGATGAACGGGAACATCGCTATTGGATAAAACACATAGAGGCCGGCAATTGTTATATCAATCGGGGGATCACCGGAGCTGTAGTGCAACGGCAGCCTTTTGGAGGATGCAAGCAAAGCTCTTTTGGTCCTGGCGCTAAAGCGGGCGGGCCTAACTATGTCATGCAGCTGATGAGGCCGGAGCAAGCGGCTCTTCCTTCCGATCTGGAGACTCCTGCGCCGGCTATTGAGGCGATTACGCATTTTCTAGAAGAGCTGGATTTCAAACCCGATGAACTTCAACTGTGGAAAGCCAGCGTGGGGAGTTATGCTTTTTTCTGGAAATATTACTTTAGTCAGCGACATGACCCCAGTCATATTTTGGGACAGGATAATTTTTTCTATTACGTTCCTTATAAGAAAGCGCTGCTCCGCATGCAGTCAGGCGACAGCGCATTGGACGCGATGCGCGTCGTCGCCGCCGCCGCAACTTGTTCAACCCCTCTTGAATTCAGCGTCGAGGAATCGTTGCCGGCGTCGGTAGTGAAACAAGAGTGGTTCAGACAAACGCCTCACATTCGGATTATCCGTGAAAGCCAGGCGAATTTCATCAAACGTTTTCAGAATGATCATTTCAAGCGCGTGCGATTGTTGTCTCCGCCAAACAGCGAACTGCAGTTGGCCTTGGCGGACGCCGCATGCAACGTCGCAATAGGGCCGGCGTTGGCGAATGGACGGATAGAACTTCTCCACTATTTACGAGAAGTGAGTTTAAGCGTCGACTATCATCGTTATGGCAATCTTGGCGTTCGCGAGGGCGAATCGCGCGCTGCGCATGACTTTTCTCAAAATAATTGTCAACAATGCGGCCCTTCTTGCTGTCGGCATTCAGAAACATAATAAAAAAACACAATAAAAACACAATAAAAAAGTAGACATAAAAAATAGATTAGTGTACGATAGTTTTTTATTAATTAACATTATTAAATCTAAAAGAGGTGAATAAAATGACGAATTTAAATTGTGATTATATCTTTGACAATAACAAAGTTTATTTCAGAAATAATTTTAAAGTTGATGCCGATGGTCATAAAATTATAGGGAAGACATCATCAGGTATTAAATACTACAATAAATGCACTGTTTTTTTCTTAAAACTTTTTTGTTGCTGCAACAAAATTGAAAGAGTGGAAGGTAAAAATGGAGAATGCATCTATCTCAGTAGAGCGAGTCTTACAACTTGGCGCGCCAACCATGCTGCAGACAATGACCTAAGCGCTACAGCTGCAATTGAATCCGTGTGCAAGGTAAGAGATGAACGACAATTGAAAAAACAAAATAAAGCCGATCCAAACAAGGCGAAAAAACCTGAACCCAAAAAACCTGTTGTTGAGTTGAAAGAGTCTGATGTTCCGGCAATGATGTTAACAGCGGCCAAAGAATTATTGGTTAAACAACTAAAATTGTCTATAACCGCTCCTTTTTCGGAGTTTACAGTAGCGTCAATCAGACAAATCGATTGGTCCAGTTCCGCTCTAGGAGACACTTCTTATACGGAGCCTGATCCAAAAGCTAAATACAAGCCGACAGAGATGGTGAAGACTCCAGGTTATAAAATTGTCATCAGATACAACGATGTAGATCACGTCATACACACCGACATGGGAAGCGGCGTAAAATATACAGGAAAAATAACTCCGCCAAAAGCGGATAAATAGATGACGCGCAGCATTGGGGTCAGGCCTGATCCCAATGCAACGTGTCAAATGGGACTAAGTTTGG
>JABDEO010000015.1 GCA_013287015.1 Chlamydiota bacterium | reverse complement strand
AGGACATAAGGGACCTAAAAGACAGACATAAGATACATTAAGGCAAGCGTTTACCCCTCTCTGTGCGCTCTGTGGACTCTGTGGTGAATATAAAGCCTTAAATTTAATCATTTTAAGGCTTTATATCCACCACAGAGCCCACAGAGCGCACAGAGAGGGGTAAACGCTTGCCTTAATGCATGTTATGTTTTTTAATTTAAGAGCCTGAAAAGATTTAAGGAGGGCAAATCTCAACCAGTATTTCCATTGTGGCTGCGTGAAAGCTCCCGCGGTTCAATGATCGCAAAGGGGGTTGAATGCCCTCATATCATTGCATTAATCCGTTTTTCGCTAGATCATACCCCTAGGCCTGGCCGCAGCAAAAATTGTAGGGACGATAGGGACTCAAGCGACCCTATCGTCCCTACAATTTTTGATGCAGTCAGGCCTGGGCTGAAACGAATGACTGATTTTTGAAAAAAATTAGCCGTATTTTATCCCCCTAATTTTGGCGCCGTTTTTCCACGCCAGTGAGTGGTAGGGACGATGGGGACTCAAGCGACCTTAGGGACATTGGAGACAGGGACAATCAGGTTATTTGTCCCTGTCTCCAAGGTCCCTAAGGTCGCTTGAGTCCCCATCGTCCCTACCACCCACTGGCGTGGAAAAACGGCGCCAAAATTAGGGGGTAAACCCCAAGCTGATTTTCTTCGAAAATCGGTCATTCGTTTCAGCCCAAGTCAGGCCTGATCCCAAAATACGCGCAAAGCGTCAACTCTTATTTGTACGTAAGGATCAGGGGAAGACAGGCAAGGAATAGAAACATGGACTTTAAGTAAAAGACAGCGTCACAACTCCGCCTCCCATCTGCTCCATTCATCTTTAATGTCTTCCAGCATCTCTTCAGCGAAAAAGAAACCCCCGACGGGTTTATCTTTCCAAAATAACTCTGCTTGGATTTCATCAATTTTCTTAATATCATTAAAAGCGAGACAAGGAGCCCAGGCCGGCTGTGCAATCAACAAATCACTGCCTTTAAAACCATATGCAAAAGGTTGAATGAATGTCGCATGCGGTTTTAATCCGGTTCCAGTAGGTTCTTTAACAAACATCGTCCAACTATTAGCATTCGAAGCAAAGCGATGGTTGGTCTTGCCTAAGGCTAGGGTGTTAATTTTGATGCCATTTTAGCTTTGAAAAATCCATGCGATTCGATTATCGAAAGTGACCCAATATTATAATATGGGGTCACTTTCGATAATCGAATCCCATGTGATTTTTCTTTGCCAAAATGGCATCAAAATTAACACCCTAGCCTAAGGCGACGCAGAAGTTTTTAGAATTTAGTCCATATTCCTCAATCATTCGTTTTAAAAAAGCCTCTACTTTTGGTCCTTTGACGGTGAAAAATAAACAATACTCTCGTTTGATCTTTGAGTTTTGCACTCCTGCTGTAGATTGGAGCGCCGCACCTGGAGTCAATATTGTTTCAAGCGTCCCACCTGAACTGATTGTAAATGCTTCATGATTAAGATGGTTTTCGCGATGTTTTTCCGCATCAGCCATAGCCATCATTGACCTAAGGCTTTCCGCCTGAAGTACGCGAGCGCTAGAAGTGGATGGAATAGCGGCAACTGGATTCAACACATTAAGCGCATTAACAATGCGAGGATCACTAACAATGTCAGGAACAATGCCAGAATCACTCTCATTCGCTTTTTTAGGGAGTGAGGACTCTTTTACAAAAGAGATTGCCTTCGAGACCGGCGCATCATCAGCGGTTGTTTTATTGGTCACTTTAGCGGTCGCGTTTTTTAAAGAGCCTGATGCAGGAGGCGTCTTAGGCGCTTCCTTCTTAGGGGATTTTATCTTCTTTTTTGCATAATTTGGTTGCTTTATTACGGGGTTTGGTTGTTCGATAGGAGATGGCGGATTGGATTTTTGCTTTATTTTTTGTATGTTTTGTTCTTGAATTAATGCTTGCAGTCCGTCCGACATTTGGATATTTAAATTTCGTTTGTTGAATTCAGCGAAAAGCTGCGCAATAGCGCATATTTTAACATGTTGTTGGGGGGTCAGTTCAGATTCGATTATCCAACTTTCATCGACTTTTAAATGTTGAATCAGGCACTTATTATTTAACCATTCGCAGCTGCAAAGAAAATGACAAACTCGCTTAAAAAAAACCTTCAAAGACTTACAAATATAGGAGCAACCAGCCGAAGAAGGGTCTGGAGACATCCATCTCCTATATTGAGAGACAGTCAATTCCCCTAATGATAAATCATTGTTTGCAAGATGAACCATAAAACTCCAAATAGTATTTATTAAACACAAACGATTCTATTATTTCTTTATATTTATTACACAAAATTATAAATCTAGTCAATTAAAAAGCGAAGACTCAGAATAAAATGATTTCTACGACATATGAACAAATCTCATGCGCTTTCCGCTTGTTTAAATTTGCATCCTTTGCAGTTGCCTCATTCGGAGTGGTTATATGATGCGTTTGAAAAACAGCGCCAAAACTGACCCCAACGACCAATAAAAAAAGAATATCTTTAAATATATTAGTTTGTTATTATTTAATTATACGGTTGCTCGTTAATTCAATAAAAACAATGCGAGTATTTAATTATGTCATCATTAAATGAAATAAATAATTGGAATCAACTAATAGATTTTACATCCGATCTTAAATTTTCGGCGGCGGAAGGAAATCTTCAAGGTCATGTATTCAAAAAACCTGGCGACTCTACGGCGATTACCCTCGAACAAATAATTGTTAAAATAGGAGAACTGCAAAAAAATTTACATGGCGGCTCCGCTGTTACGCGCACACTTCTTTTAGACTTATGCAATCGCATTGATAATGGACAAGACAAACAAAATCTGAAAAATTTGATTAATAAAAATTTTCCAGAAAATTCGCAGGCGACATTTATTAAAGTGACTTCAGAACTAATTTTTTCAGAGGACGTAGGGAGCAAAACAGCCTTGAAATTATTAGCAACAACGATGGAAGAATGGAAAAATGGCGACAAAACTCCCGACATCACGATATGCGATCCCTTAATTACAATGCTAACAACAAAGAAGGGTCAGGGACATATATTCAGAGATTGGAAGCCTTTCATAGATATTTTTAATCCACTTGTTGAATTGCTTTTTAATCAAGCAAAAAACGGTAATAAAATAGCATTAGACTATTTTTTTATACTAACAGACTATTTTGACAGTAAAATCCCTGAAGAATTTATAGATCCTTTAAAAGACGAACTAAGCGAAAAATTCGTCCAAAAGGCGACAGAATTGTTAAAAAAATTAACAGTGAAGTCTCAAGGTAAACTAGTTCCCGCAGAATATGAAAAGGCTGTTTTAGCTTTTCACACGTTTGTTTCTCAAGTCGGCGAAAATGCAAAAATGACAGGGGAGATTTACAAAAAGAACAGTGAACGCCTTAATATAATAAAAAAAGAATTCCGCAAACAATCTGATAATACATACGAATCCGAAATTAACTCCATATACATGTGTATTAGGTCTGCAATAGAGTTAATAGGATTGCCAGATTTTACCCAAAAATTCAATGAAGCATATCATGAATATATAAGATTAAAAGCTATCAAAGAATACATGAAGGATAACGAAAATCGAATTTTTGACTATGTGGAGCAATTTCTTCAAAACGCGCCGTAGGCGCGATCTCCAGAGGCAAAAGCGCCTTCTAACCGGCAGAGACGGCGATCAATTCAAAATTAGAACTTGAGTCAAAATCAAAAAACCTCCAAAATGCAGCGCATCTTCCAACAAAGTGAAGATATCTGAATCTTACAATTCCTTCAGTGAAACAGGAGAGAAATTATGATGCGATTTATCATATTGTTTATTTTATTGCCCTTATATTGCATGGCGGCAGGCAAGTATGAACTTGCTGTTTGCGCCATCTTCCAAGATGACGCCCCCTATCTTCGTGAATGGATCGAATTCCATAAAATTCAAGGCGTCGAACACTTCTTTTTATACAACAACTGCAGCGCCGATCACTGTTCGGCCGTTTTGGCGCCCTATGTTAAAAGCGGCGAGGCGACGTTGATTTATTGGCCGCATAAACATGGGCACGCAGATGGTCTGAGCTGGAACACTATTCAATGCGGCGCTTACATGCATTGCTTGCGCTATTTTGGATCGCAAACTGACTGGTTGGCTTGCATCGACAGCGACGAATTTCTTTTTTGTCCTTCAGGAGAGAGGTTGACTAGCTTCCTACAACGCTACACAAATTATGGAGGCGTAACGGCAAATTGGCGAATGTTTGGATCTTCGGAAATATTCGACATCCCGCCCAAAAGCTTGATGATAGAACTGTTGACACGCTGTTCACCCCCTGACTATGGACCGAACATTCATGTCAAATCAATCGTGCAGCCAAAATATACAGTCTATTGTCATACACCGCATTCTTTTCAATATGCGGCTGATAAATTCGCCGTAGAGCCGGATTATACCCCCATTTCCGGAGCGCTCTCCTCTTCCATTAAGCTGGACATGCTGCGCATTAATCACTACTGGACTAGGACAGAACGCTATTTGCATGAAGATAAAATTCCTAGGAGAAATCACATGTATGGAGAGGGTTCGGAAGGAATACTGAAAATGGGGAGAGAACTAAACCTTGAACAAGATGACGCGATTCTTCAATTTGTTCCTAAATTGCGCCAAAACATGGGTTTTTAACTAGGCGTCAAGGGACAAAGGACATAAAGGACTAAAAGGACCTAAGGGACATAAGGACCTAAGGGACATAAAGGACCTAAGGGACACAGGGACATTAAGTCTTTTAGGTCCTTTATGTCCCTTAGGTCCCTTAGGTCCTTTATGTCCTTTGTCCCTTCTTCCTTAAAATAAAAAAGGCCTTAACGTTTGCACGTTAAGGCCTGAAGAAAAAACTTGGCGGCGACCTACTCTCCCACACTCTTGTGTGCAGTACCATCGGCGATGAAAGGCTTGACTTCTGAGTTCGGGATGGGATCAGGTATTTCCCCTTCTCTATTGCCACCAAGTAAAATTTGGCGAATAATTGAATCTCACTGATTAAAAACGATGCTTGAGGTCTTCTTCCATTCAAAAGTTGCAGATGATACAGATGAAGCTTGAACAGTTTTGTTCAACCTTCATCTTCCCACCTTCATCTTTAAAAAATAAAAGGTCAAGCCGATGGACCGATTAGTATTGGTTAGCTCAACGCATTACTGCGCTTACACACCCAACCTATCCACCATGTAGTCTACATGGGGTCTCATTGGGATACCTTATCTTGAGGGAGGCTTGGCGTTTAGATGCTTTCAACGCTTATCCTTTCCGAACGTAGCTACCCGGCTATGCCCTTGGCAGAACAACCGGAACACCATTGGTTCGTCCACTTCGGTCCTCTCGTACTAGAAGCAGCTCCTCTCAAGTATCCTGCGCCCACAAAAGATAGGGACCAAACTGTCTCACGACGTTTTGAACCCAACTCGCGTACCGCTTTAATTGGCGAACAGCCAAACCCTTGGGACCTTCTTCAGCCCCAGGATGCGATGAGTCGACATCGAGGTGCCAAACCGCCACGTCGATATGAACTCTTGGTGGCGATAAGCCTGTTATCCCCGGAGTACCTTTTATCCGTTGAGCGACGGCGATTCCACTTTCCACCGCCGGATCACTAAGCCCTACTTTCGTATCTGTTCGACTTGTTGGTCTCACAGTCAACTTGCCTTATACCTTTACGCTCTTCTCGTGATTGCCAACCACGATGAGGCAAGCTTTGGACTCCTCCGTTACTCTTTAGGAGGATACCGCCCCAGTAAAACTGCCCGTCTGACAATGTCCGAATCCCAGCTTCATGGGATTTCGTTAGATTCCCGACTTGTCAAGACCAGTATTTCAACGGCGACTCCATCCCCCCTGACGAGGGAACTTCGCAGTCTCCTGGTTATCCTACACATGACAAGTCAAGAGCCAATATCAGAGTACAGTAAAGGTTCACGGGGTCTTTCCGTCTTATTGCGGGTAAACGGCATCTTCACCGCTACTACAATTTCACCGAGTCTCTCGTTGAGACAGCGCCCAGATCGTTATACCATTCGTGCAGGTCGGAACTTACCCGACAAGGAATTTCGCTACCTTAGGACCGTTATAGTTACGGCCGCCATTCACCAGGGCTTAAATTCAGAGCTTCGCATTGCTGCTGACTCCTCCTTTTGACCTTTTGGCATTGGGCAGGCATCACACCATATACTTCGTCTTGGACGACTTTGCATAGTGCTGTGTTTTTGTTAAACAGTCGCCTGGGCCATTTCTCTGCGGCCGCCAACCGCTCATTTCGCTAGGAAAATCACGATCAGCGGCTCCTCTTCTCCCGAAGTTACGAGGATAATTTGCCGAGTTCCTTAACGAGAGTTCTCTCGCGCGCCTTAGAATATTCTTCCCACCCACCTGTGTCGGTTTTGGTACGGTCGCCATCAACGATTAGAGTTTATTTCTTGGAAGCGTTGCGCCACGCCATCGGTTCCTCCGAAGATTCCCCTTGGCCACTGCCTGGCTTTACGCTGACGGATTTGCCTATCAGCCGGCCTCACAGTGTCACGGACACATCCAATGGTCCGCGCGTTTAACGTACTTCGTCAACCCATTATCATAGTTTTAGGCGGCGCAGGAATATTTAACCTGCTTTCCATCGCTTACGCGTTTCCGCCTCAGCTTAGGGACCGGCTAACCCAGGGAAGACGAGCTTTACCCTGGAAACCTTAGGTTTTCGGCGAGGATGATTTTCACATCCTTTATCGTTTACTTATGCCATGCATTATCACTAGTATGCGCTCCAACACTCCTTACGGTATATCTTCGCTGCACATACTACGCTCCCCTACCGCTCATTGTAAACAATGAACCCGTGATTTCGGCTCTATGCTTTAGTCCCGGATATTATCGGCGCAGAGTTTCTCGATTGGTGAGCTGTTACGCACTCTTTAAATGATGGCTGCCTCTAAGCCAACATCCCAACTGTTTTTGAAACTCTACTTCCTTACTCACTTAGCATAGAATTAGGGGCCTTAATCGACGATCTGGGCTGTTCCCCTTTTGACAATGAAGCTTATCCCCCACTGTCTATCTCCCGGACTATTTTACAGTATTCGGAGTTTGATTTCCTTTGGTAGACCGGTAGGTCCCCGTGTGAATTCAGTGCTCTACCCCTGTAAAAATTTGTCCGAGGCTAACCCTAAAGTTATTTCGAAGAGAACAAGATATCTCCAAGTTTGATTGGCCTTTCACCCCTATCCACAGCTCATCCAACCTTTTTTCAACAAGGACTAGTTCGGTCCTCCACAGGGTGTTACCCCTGCTTCAACCTGGCCATGGATAGATCACTTGGTTTCGTGTCTACGCCAGATGACTAATTCGCGCTTTTAACACTCGCTTTCGCTTCGGCTCCAGAACGGATGTCCTTTAACCTTGCCATCTAACGTAACTCGCTGGCTCATCATGCAAAAGGCACGCCGTCAGCCATTTCCGCAAAGCGGACATAGGCCTTCGACCGTTTGTAAGCTGCTGGTTTCAGGTTCTATTTCACTCCCCTAACAGGGGTTCTTTTCGCCTTTCCCTCACGGTACTGGTTCGCTATCGGTCATCAACGAGTATTTAGCCTTGGAGGGTGGTCCCTCCCGATTCAAACCGGGTTTCACGTGTCCGGCTCTACTCAGGTGTCAGCCCTGTCAGTGTCCTTCTTTCGCATACGGGGCTATCACCCTATATTGCTCAACTTTCCAGAAGATTTTGCTAGAATGCACTGCGCTTTTGGCTGATCCTACAACCCCGACGCCAATGACGTCGGTTTGGGCTCTTCCCACTTCGCTCGCCGCTACTATGGGAATCTCATTTTGATTTCTTTTCCTCTGCCTACTTAGATGTTTCAGTTCGGCAGGTATCGCTTCCTGATCCTATGTATTCAGATCAGGATAGTGGGGGATTATTCCCACTGGGTTGCCCCATTCGGAGATCTCCGGGTCAATGCTTTATCCAGCTCGCCGAAGCTTATCGCAGGTATACGCGTCCTTCATCGCCTGTTGATGCCAAGGCATCCACCAGCAGCCCTTAATAGCTTGACCAAAAAAAAATTATTGTTACAAGCTTTTGAATTACGATTTTTTCGCCGTCACATTTAATGTGACATTAAGAAGAATTCCTCAAGCACCGATTTTCATCAGTGATTATTTACTTCTCTTTTTGATTCTTGATTTTCAATTATTCGCCTGTCAAGATAGCGTTTCTGCTTTGACAGCATAAGAAAGACAATGTGCAACAATCGAGCTTGGCCCAACCTAGCTGACAGGCTTTTAAAAAAGCCTATCGAAGCTGTCCTTTAAAGGAGGTGATCCAGCCCCACCTTCCGGTAGGGCTACCTTGTTACGACTTCATCCCAGTCATCGGCCTCACCTTAGGCGCCTCTCCCCTTGCGGTCGAGTCAGCGACTTCGGGTAAAACCAACTCCCATGATGTGACGGGCGGTGTGTACAAGACCCGGGAACGTATTCACGGCGGTGTTGCTGACCCGCCATTACTAGCAATTCCGTCTTCATGTAGTCGAGTTGCAGACTACAATCTGAACTGAGATCGGCTTTTGGGATTTGCTTCACCTCGCGGCTTCGCTGCCTTCTGTACCGACCATTGTAGCACGTGTGTAGCCCCAGACATAAGGGCCATGCGGACTTGACGTCATCCTCACCTTCCTCCTGGTTAACCCAGGCAGTCTCATTAGAGTTCCCACCCGAAGTGTTGGCAACTAATGATAAGGGTTGCGCTCGTTGCTGGACTTAACCAAACACCTCACGGCACGAGCTGACGACAGCCATGCAGCACCTGTGCAGCGGCCCCGAAGGGAGATAGCGTTTCCGCTATTGTCCACTGCATGTCAAGCCTGGGTAAGGTTCTTCGCGTTGCATCGAATTAAACCACATGCTCCACTGCTTGTGCGGGTCCCCGTCAATTCTTTTGAGTTTCACCCTTGCGAGCGTACTCCCCAGGCGGTATACTTAACGCGTTAGCTTCGGCACAACCGGGGTTGAGTCCAGTTACACCAAGTATACATAGTTTACAGCTAGGACTACCAGGGTATCTAATCCTGTTTGCTCCCCTAGCTTTCGCGCTTTAGCGTCAGGAATAAGCTAGAAAACCGCCTTCGCCACTGGTGTTCTTCCACATATCTACGCATTTCACCGCTACTTGTGGAATTCCATTTTCTCCGCCTACCCTCTTAGAAATGCAGTTTCAAATGCAGTTCCGGGGTTGAGCCCCGGGATTTCACATCTGACTTTTATTTCCGCCTACGCGCCCTTTACGCCCAATAAATCCGATTAATGCTTGCGCCCTCCGTATTACCGCAGCTGCTGGCACGGAGTTAGCCGGCGCTTCTTTACCTGGTACCCTCAAATCAGCCGGGTGTTGACCGGCTTCTCTTGTTCCCAAGCGAAAGAGCTTTACAACCCTAAGGCCTTCATCGCTCACACGGCGTCGCATCGTCAGGCTTTCGCCCATTGCGAATGATTCTCGACTGCAGCCTTCCGTAGAAGTCTGGGCAGTTCTCAGTCCCAGTGTTGGCGGTCAATCTCTCAATCCGCCTAGACGTCTTAGCCTTGGTGAGCCGTTACCTCGCCAACTAGCTGATATCCCATGGGCCTCTCTCTAACCGCGAGGTCTTGCGATCCCCCGCTTTGATGAAGATAAGATGCCTTATCCCACCCCATTTGGTATTAGCGATCGTTTCCAATCGTTATTCCAAAGTTAGAGGCAAGTTACCCATGTATTACTAACCCTTCCGCCACTAAGCCTTGCGGCTTCGTTCGACTTGCATGCCTCATCCACGCCGTCAGCATTCAATCTGAACCAAGATCAAATTCTCAAGTAAAAAAACTTGAAAACTTGTAAAACTTGTATTTTACAAATATACAATTAACAGGTCGTTAATCGCACAAGCTCAATTGTTTTGCTTGCACATTGTCTTACTTATACTGTCAAAACAACTCACAACGCTCTAGGGCGTCGTTTTCACTTTCACCGTCTTCTCGTTTTTGAGTCGACTTCGTTTGAAAGTAGCTCGAACATACAAGATTGTCGATTTTTAGCGCAACATCTTTGCGCACATTTTCGATTTTTTTTCACATCTGCCTTATTTTTATGGATTTACGATCTGAAAAAAAGGGAGGAAAGGGACATAAGGGACTTAAAGGACCTAAAGGACATAAACGACCTAAAGCGATTTCTGGTTTGTTGCGTCCTTTAGGTCGTTTAGGTCCTTTAAGTCCCTAAGGCTTCTTTTATATTCTGAATTCTGTATTCTGCTGTCGAGGTGCATTTTATGTTTTCAAAGCGAGTTCGAAAAAGTTTTCCGCCTGGGACCTTCATCCCTAAGCCTGCGCGGGTGATGGCTATTCTTCAATTGTGCATGGCTTTCACGCTATTGTTTGGGGCCGCTGGCTATCCATTTATGGGAGAATTATTCGCTCATAAATCCGAGACGCTTCTTTATCATGTTGTGATGGGAAACGATTTGGCGGCGGGAAAGGCGGATGATCAGCGTTCACGTGAATTTCGCGGGCGCTTAGAACGCAACGCGCAACGTTTCGCCGCGCTTGCGGATTCTCAAAAGGCGCAGCTGATTCGCAGTTATGATCTGCTCCAGGCGAAAGCGAACAGCTCTTTTTTAGAAAAATTGCAACGTTCTCTGCATATTATCGCATTCGAACTTCCTGCTCTGGAGCGTGCGTGGATATTATTTTCAGTGATAATTGCAATTATGCTGTTGCTCCGCATTGAAGGAGCTGCAACGGCTGTTTGGATATTGCCTTTCATTGCGGCGTTGTATGGACTGGATAATCATCAACATGGTTCAATCTCTCGATTCAATCAGGGTGAAGCGCTATTTCCCAGCGAAGAGACCATTGTGAATGAATATCTCAAACATCCTATTCAAGGAAACATTGCAGAACAGCAGGAGCGGTTGAAAATGGGTTGGCGCCTTTATTTGATTCATGAATGGGCTCATCAGCCACCCTCAAATGATCCGCTTTTTTTTGCGCAACAGGCTGAAGAAGGCGAATTTTTATTTGATTTAGCTAGATTGAAAGAAATGCAAAAGCATTCCTTTTTAAAAGCGTCGCCCTTTCAAGAAAAGGAGCCGTTTGGTTTGCTAATGATCTATCTGATTTGGAATATAGCGTTTGCATGGACGGCTGCTAGAAGCCTTGCTCAAATGCAGACCTTTAAACAGAGTGGGAAGGTAGCCAGGGCGTCCCGCCCTGCTTTGTAGGCAAAAAAACATTGAAGATAATACACGCGATCAGGGCGGGACGCCCTGGTTACCTTCCTTACCCTTTAAAAATTTGAACTTGAATAAAAATTAGGAAATGTTTTAGAATGCTGTCATTACATTAACCTCGACTAAAATCATATAGGTTGATCATGAAAGCAAAACAAAACATCTTAGTGAGATATAAACGGCGCACGCCGCGAACGCTTAGCGATTTTTCTTTTTCTATTTCTCATCATTCCCATCATCATTTTCATCATCATTGCTAAGGATTCTTAAGATCCCTTAGTTTTCGCATTTGTTTTCAATATTATTAAATACTTTAAATTTTATAGAGGTTGTCATGAATATTCCTGTTTTTTTTTCAGTTCTTTTTTTATTGCAGATCATCTGTTTTTTTGTCGGACGCAAAGCTTCTAAACAGATGGATAGTCAAGAAGACTATTTCCTGGCTGGTCGCGGCATTCGTTTTTTTCCATTAATGATGACGCTTGTGGCGACTCAGGTCGGCGGAGGACTCGTCCTTGGCTCGGCGGAGGAAGCTTATAAATATGGTTGGTATGTTCTGCTGTATCCTTGTGGATCTTGCTTAGGGTTGCTTCTATTGGCTGCGGGCATTGGAAGGAGGATGTCAACATTTAAAGTGTCGACAGTGGCGCAACTTTTTGAGGTTGTCTACCAATCTCCTCGGCTTAAAAAAGTCGCTTCTAGTTTTTCCATTATTTCGCTCTTTATGATCTTGGTTGCGCAGGTGATCGCCTCCAAAAAATTCATGCTTAGTCTTGGGGTCGATCAGGATATTCTCTTCGTTGCCTTTTGGGGGATAGTCATTCTTTATACTGTAATGGGCGGCCTTAAAGCTGTTGTCGCTACGGATATTGTTCAGGCCACATTTTTTATCGCTGTTTTCTTTCTCTGTTTTGCTTACACATTATTTGCCGAAACAACGCCGACGATAACCGCATTAAGCAGCGGAATAGGTGGAGATTTTGAGTTTGATCAAACGAAATTGTGCGGTTGGTTGCTAATGCCGCTGCTGTTCATGGTGATTGAACAGGATATGGGGCAACGCTGTTTTGCCGCTAAATCCGGGAAAGTGGTTTCTTTAGCCAGTGGTTGCGCGGCGCTCTGTACGTTTTTGGTATGCTTAATTCCCGTTTATTACGGCATTCTTGGCAAAAGCTTGGGAGTCGAAGCGCTGCCGGGCTCCAGCATCCTGATGGATGTCATTCGCGCCAGTACGAATCCTGTCATTACAGCTTTCGTTGGTTGTGCGATTCTCGCTGCAATTATTTCGACGGCCGATTCGCTCATTAATGCGATCAGTTCCAACGTCGCTCAAGACTTTGATTTTACGCTGAGTTCGCGTTTACGCAGCGTGCAGGCGTCGCGGTGGTTGACTTGCGGAATCGCCCTTGGCGCACTGCTATGCTCATTCGCCTTTAATAATGTCGTGGATTTGCTCATCTTAAGCTACGAATTATCAGTCAGCTGTCTGTTCGTGCCCGTATTCGCTGCGCTTTTTATCCGACAAGGAAACAAGCTGTCCGCTTCGTATGCAATCGCTTTAGGAGCAATAGGTTTCTGGCTATTCCGCCTGGTTCCATTAGAAGTATTGCCCAAAGAAATCGCCAGTCTTGCCTGTTCGCTGACAGGCTATGCCTTAGGCGAATTGCAAACTCGGGTGTTTTTGAAACCTGCAACGATTGCAGAAGACCGTTTTTAACGTTTTTTAAGATATGCTTTTATTTCTTTACTCCATGGGGCGCCATCTTGCAATCCCACGGAGCGAAGTCTGGGCTATGCCTCTCTTTTCGTAAGGTTGCTACAGAGGGCTGTAAATACCGGAGATGACTCAGCGCCGCTGGCTATTTTCCTCAAGCGCTCTATCACATTATCTACGAGATTTTTTTTATCTCCTTCCCGAACAGTTAAGCCAAACTTACTAGGGTCTCTTAGAGTTGGAATAATCACTTCCTCAATAAAGCTGCGCCCTGCTTCCTGAGGGGTTTTCCCATAATATCTTTCTTGCAATGTTTGTTCCCTGGGCTCAAAATTGCCTTTAGATTGAAGTCTCCACGGTACAGTATTTCCTTGCCAAAATGTCAGGACTTTTTCTGAAAGATCATTGACAACGAACGACTTCAGTTGTTTTATATTCTCGTCCTCATTATCCGTTAATTCTATGTGGCCTGCATAATCGTTGTATCTTGGACTTCTTATATTGTCAAATAACTGTTGAGTCGAAAACAGTTGCTCCGGGTTTACCGATTTTGCTCTATTTAAGAATGCTTTCACATATTTAGGGGAACTTTTCATCCATTTTTGTGATTCGTCAACTTTTTTTTGTGTTATTTCAATCAGCTCAACGTCTTTCTCTTCTAACATCGCTGCTAAGTCAAGCAATGTTCCTTCTTCTGCCACCCAAACACGTCCGCCAATGATCGCTTGAAATAAGCTGGCGCTTTTTTTATCTACACTTGTAGGAGTTTTTTCCGTGACTTGATGACTACTTAAATCAGACGAAGTCTCTAGGTTTCCCGAGCGACTTCTTACCTCAAAACCCATATCAAATTTTTCATCAGTTTCATTTGATAACGGAGATGTTGGCTCCGGTGTGAAACTACTACCTTCTCCTGATCCGATTATAAGGCTCATAGACATCTCCTTATTTTATTATTATAGTTATAAATTACACTTACACCTCGTAATCATTATAACAAAAATGATAATATAATATAAATAATTATATGTATAATTATGTGTATAATTATGCGTTACTTGTTAAACAACAGATTTTTAATTGATTTTAATGGTTTTGATGTTATTTAATGCGTGTTTTGGATAGGGAAAAACCGGTACGTCCCTAAAAAGTTATGGCAAAGAAAGTAACCACTGATACATTCAAGGCCGGGACGGCCTGTTACCTTTTTAAAGTAACCAGGTCGTCTCGACCTGGTTATTGATACATTCAAGGCCGGGACGGCCTTGTTACCTTTTTAAAGCAACCAGGTCGTTTCGATCTGGTTATTGATACATTCAAGGCCGGGACGGCCTTGTTGCCTTTTTAAAGCAACCAGGTCGTTTCGATCTGGTTTTTGATGCATTCAAGGCCGGGACGGCCTTGTTGCCTTTTTAAAGCAACCAGGTCGTCTCGATCTGGTTTTTGATGCATTCAAGGCCGGGACGGCCTTGTTGCCTTTTTAAGGACGTACTTGGAAATTGACATTCGCACAAGGTTTGGGGTCTCCAAACGCTGTGCGAACTGACAAAGATTTTTAGATGGCATTAATGATATATGTAATCCAGAGTAGGTATACGCCGATTCCGGCGAAATAACCTATAAGGGCGGGAAAGGCGATGCGCCTTAGGTACCAAAAAAAATCAACCTGTTCGAGTCCCATGAACACGACGCCGGCGGCGGAGCCAATAATCAAAATGCTTCCGCCTGTGCCTGCGCAATAAGCCACTAGTTGCCAGAACTGTGAATTGACGGGATGGTGAGTTAAATCATACATTCCCATAGAGGCGGCGACAAGGGGGACGTTGTCGATGACAGCGGAAGCCAATCCGATCAATGTTGCAACAATCGTCACGTCGCCGACACGGTCATCCAGCCATATGGCTAATTTATCCAACAATTGAGCGGAATCAAGAGCGTCAATACACAATAAAATTCCCAAAAAGAACAAGGTGCTGGATAAATCAATTCTTCCCAAGGCTGTAGACGCCTTCAAATGTTCGCGATCCTCATAGGAACGATGAACAAGATCAGTGATGACCCAAAGGACGCAAAAACCAAACAATATTCCCATGAAGGGAGGCAATCCTGTGATCATTTTGAATACCGGAACAAGAATCAACGCCCCGATGCCCAAAAAAAAGATGCTGCCGCTCAAAGGGGCGCTCTCGTTTACCTCTTCTGTGCGATGAATTTCAAAGTTGCCTTTAAGCATTGTGGAAATGAATAAAAATGCGACAATGAAACAAGCGAAACTAGGCAAAAATAGATCGCGCAGCATATATGGAGTTGTAAGCTGTCCCCCTATCCAAAGCATGGTGGTCGTGACGTCTCCGATAGGCGTCCAGACTCCGCCGGCGTTAGCCGCGATGACGATGCCGCTGCCGATCAACAAACGCTCTTCGCTTTTTGGAAGAAGCTTGCGCAGCAGCGTTGCTAATACGATCGTCGTCGTCAGATTATCCAACACAGAGGAGAGAAAGAACGCCATGAAGCCAACCGTCCAGAGCATCTTCTTCTTAGATGACATCTGAATCAAGTTTGCAATGACTTTGAATCCTTGGTGGGCGCTGATCAGTTCTACGATGGCTAGAGCGCCGATAAGAAAGAAAACAATCTGGCTGATTTTATTCATGTGCTGGCCAAAGCACTCCACGCCAGTTTCCGCGGTGCATCCCTCATTTAAAAACTGGAGCCACCAACATATTATCGCCATTAACAAGGCGATGCTTGTTTTATTGACTTTGGTGATATGCTCAACGGTGATTAAAACATAACCGATTACGAAGACGATGATCATCCAGATCGCATAAGGCGTCAACACGTTATCCATCTACTCCCCCTGGTTATTAAATGCGTAAAAATAAAAAAAACCATCAAAAACAGTGGATGCAGAGTAACAAAACAAATCATTTAAGACAATATATCCAACATCTACGATAAGTTTGCAACGATTTTAAAGAATGAATTTTACATTTGAATGAATTCAAAAAAAGCTTTATTCTGAAATTTAAAGCATGGGAGAAGAAAAAATGTGGCCAAAAGAATATCGTGACTATAAGAAAGATCGATTTCTAGTCAAATATCAGGTGGAACCGGGCAATGGAATTATTGGCTGTGAAATGCATGATCTTAATGGGTGGGGTAATTCTCTGCATTTTTCTGCAGAAGAGGATATCCAAAGGCATCGATTTTCACGCGATGCCGCGATAGTCAGCGATAAATCTAAAGAAGTTTCATGAGTTGGAGTTTTACAAATGTCGCAACTTGGAGAACATACCTGGACGCTCGTTATCAGCTATCATCGTTGTTCCGCTTGTGGATTTATTTTAGAAAGCCGCCAGGACTATGAGTATCGTTTTGGCAAATATCAGAAGGACTTAGAATGCGACCGCTGTCATCATCGCTTTACCTTGACAAAGGCTGCAAAACCTCGATTTGGCCCCTTCATAGGAGAGCCTCAGCCTGCAGAAATAAACTGGGAATAAAAACTGCGTGATGCACAGGCGCAAAAAATTGAAGAGAGTTAAGTTGAAAATTCAACGCAAAGGCGCAAAGACGCAAAGGCGCAAAGAGATTGAATCTATTACCAATTCCTAACAAGTAGTTAATATAGATAAAATTAATATTTTTTTATTCTCTCTACGTCAACCACTTGTTAGGAGCCGGTAATAGATTCAATCTCTTTGCGCCTTTGCGTCTTTGCGCCTTTGCGTTGAATTTTTCACTTAACTCTCTTCAATTTCTTGCGTCTCCTAAAGCTCTTGTACAAATTTCAGGATGAGGTCGCGGGTTTTTTCCAGGTTCTTGCGCTGATGAGCGCTGGAAATGAACCACGCTTCATGCTGGGCGGGAGGAATGTAAATTCCCTGTGCGAACAAAAAACGGAAAAAACGCGCAAATAACTCAGGATCAAGGTTTTGTGCATCCACCAAATTGTTGACCTCATGGCGTCCGAAAAAAATGGTGAACATCGATCCTTTTTGCTGCACGCAAGCCGCTATTTTTTTCTCTTTCAATGCGGCGGCAACAGGTTTAGTGATGACATCGGCCTTTCGCTCTAGCTCTTCATAAAAGCCCGGGACTTGCAACAACTTAAGGGCTTGCAATCCTCCCGCCATTGCCGCAGGGTTCCCTGACAGCGTGCCGGCTTGGTAAACGGTTCCCAATGGAGCAAGGCGATCCATTACGTCTTTGCGTCCGCCAAAGGCCGCTGCAGGGAAACCTCCGCCAATAATTTTACCAAAACAGGTCAAATCCGGCTTGATTCCATACAAAGCTTGAGCGCCGCCAAGCCCTACTCGAAACCCTGTGATCACTTCGTCAAGGATTAGTAGGGCTCCGATCTTTTGCGTTTCTGCGCGAAGCGTCTTTAGAAATTCATGAGTTGCGGGAACGACTCCCATATTGCCGGAAATCGGCTCTAAGATGACCGCCGCGATCTTGGGGGCTAATTGCGGATCGCTCAACACGGCGCGGCAAACAGCGACATCATTGTAAGGCAGCGAAAGGGTGTGTTTAACGAAATCGGAAGGAATGCCCGCCGATGAAGCTGATGGTAGATTGAGAGCTCCGGATCCAGCTTGAATTAAAAAAAAATCCGCATGCCCATGATAATTGCCGTTGAATTTAATGATTAGGTCGCGTTGAGTGAATCCTCGGGCTAAGCGCGCCGCGCTCATTGTGGCTTCGGTGCCTGAAGATACAAAACGAATTTTCTCGATTGAGCTTACTAGACCGACTATCTGTTGAGCCAACTCCCCCTCAATAGCTGTGGACATGCCGAAAGAGCTTCCGAGCGCGATCTGTTTCTGAACCGCTTGCACAATTTGCGGATGAGCGTGTCCATGGATCAGCGCCCCCCAAGAACCGCAGTAATCGATATAAGAATGACCGTCGACATCGACCACTTGATCGCCTGAGCCTGATGCGACAATAATTGGCAATTGGGACATGGCTTGACATGAACGCACTGGAGAATTTACGCCGCCGGGAATGATTTGTTGCATCTCTTCATATATTTTTTTACTAAACGGTCGATTTTGCATAAAAACCTTACTATAACATTTTATAACATTTAATTAAAACTTGATTTTTATCTTCAAATAACTCATAATGATCGTTTAACGAAAGTTTTGGAGTTTAGAATTATGCCCTACAGCTGTAAGTGTACATCTCCTTCGATTCAATCATTATCTGGGACTTTATTGCAATATGTTTCCCGTCGGCTTCCACGTAATTTACTAGTCCCGGCGTCTTGCTCGGCTACCATCAACAATCTTTGTCGAAGAATTTTTTTCTCCCTTGCTTTACTGGGGTGCGCCATTGTGGATCTGCTTTGGTGGACTTGCGCAACCATAACCATGATTTCTCCCTATCGCATTGGATGTAAAAATCATCTTGTTAATTTAGTTTCGACTTTGGCTATGTTATTATTTGCGTTCGCAATGCCATTCGGATATTTGCCTAAAATAAATCATGCCAGACTTTTTTTTAAATGGACGGAACAAGCTGTTATTTCTCATTATATGATTCAAGCACACGTACCTCATAACAATGCAGAGGAAGCATTTAATGAATTACTTAACAGAAATTGCAATGCCCAAGACGCTTCGAAAAGAACGCCCCTTATATATAATGCTCAAAACATGAATCGAGTCAGTCAACTGCTGAACAAGTCCGCTAACCCCAATTACAGAGACGCTGTGGGTGGAACGCCGCTCGCTTACACTTTGTTAGGCAACGCTCCGAGTCTAGACCCAAAGGCATATTATTTCTTCTGGAATGTTTTTGTAGATAATTCTGAGGAATGGAAAGCTAAAAGCAGTGCAGTTCACAGCAAGGCATTGCAGGCCGTAACGCCCCCTGGTTCAGAAATTCCTATACTGGCGGGCAGAGCGCTTGATCTCTATGAAAATATTGTGATTACAGAGATGGAAGCTTGCCAAAATACTCCATTGCCTCCAGATACGCTTAAAATTGCAAAAAATTTGATCTTAAGAGGAGCGAAGCTGGAAGAGAGCTCTTTGGAGGGTTTGCAAACACTATGGCAAGCGGTTAAAAATCGCAATTTGGAGGAGATCCGTCAAGTTTTTGAAATGAATAAACAGTCCCTCCATCCAGATCCTTTTCTCAATATTTTGTCGCAATGGAATGGTAGATTAACCCACCTGTCTGACTTTAGAGGAGGGCAATTACCTAGAAGAGTTTTCTTAAATATCCAATGTATTATTCAATCATGGGATCAGTTGCGCCAATGGAAGTTGCAAGCTGAAACAAATCAGTACGCTTAGCGTTTTTATATAGACTTCGACTTGGATCTTATGCTAGGCTTTGAAGCCACATAACAATCGCATAATCAGGAAAAACTATGGCGCAACAAATCAGCACAAATGAATTCAAGGCGGGCGTAAAAATTGAACTCGAAGGACAGCCGTACACCATTGTGTCCAACGAATTTGTTAAACCTGGAAAGGGACAGTCATTCAACCGAGTTCGAATTAAACATTTGATAACGGGTCGTGTGATTGAACGCACATTCAAATCCGGCGACAAAGCGGAAGTCGCCGACGTCGTCGAAACAAAAATGCGCATGCTCTACAAGGAGCCCGACGGCGTGATCTTTATGGATGAGATCTCCTTTGAACAGCACAAAATACGACTTGAAAATATTGGCGATGCAGCGCAGTGGCTATTGGAAGACCTCGTCTATGACATCGTATTTTACAAAGGTCAACCCGTTACAGTCGAGCCGCCTACATTCATAGAATTACGCGTCACTGAAACAGCTCCAGGGGACCGCGGGAATACGGCGTCCGGTCGAGTCTTAAAAGCGGCGATTGTAGAGACAGGCGCTAAAGTGCAAGTTCCTATTTTCATTGAACAAGATGAAAAGATCAAGGTGGACACTCGCAATGGCGAATATGTCTCCCGAGTGTAGCCGCATCGCCATTTTACGCGATCGTGCAGTTATGCTGGCGCAGGCGCGCGCCTTCTTCGAAGCGCGCGGCGTCTGCGAAGTGGATTGCCCTCTCTTGAGCGCCTCTGCATCCGTTGACGCTCATATCGACCTTATTCCCGCTCAACCACAAGGTGAACGACGCTACCTTCATTCATCACCGGAATACGGAATGAAAAGGCTCCTAACGGAAGGCTTTGGGGATATTTATCAATTGTCTCATGTTTTCCGCGATGAAGAATATGGCGTTAAGCATAATCCTGAATTCACTATGGCTGAGTGGTATCGCAGCGGATTCGCTTTTACCGAGATGATTCAAGAGACCATTGATTTTATTCGACTATTTTTTGGACCATTGTCTTCCGAGATCATTTCCTACCGTGAAGCGTTTCAGCGTTTTGCCGCTATTGACTATGTCAAAGCGTCGTCCGATGATTTATTGCACTATATTCGAAATGAGGGAATTGAAACTTATCCAGGCGTCGAGCATGAGGGCAAAGACGCTTTGCTCAATCTGATTTTGGCATGTAAAATCGAACCCAAACTTGGCGCTGAGGCCCTATGTGTTTTAGCCTATTATCCATCAACTCAATCCGCATTGGCGCGGACTTGTTGGCGCGGCGACGAAAAAGCGAGTGAACGTTTTGAGGTGTACTACAAAGGAGTCGAACTAGCCAACGGTTATCATGAATTGGCGGACTCTATTGAGCAGAGGCAGCGGCTTGAGGAGGCGAATCAGGCGCGTAAAAGCATGGGGAAATGCGTGCTCCCCATTGATGAAAATTTTCTAAAGGCTTTGACGGCTGGGCTGCCCGATTGCTGCGGGGTGGCGGTTGGATTTGATCGTCTTATGATGCTGCGGCATGATCAAAAGGACATAGCCAACGTCATGCCATTCTCTTGGAAAGATGCATAAGTTAAAAATTCAACGCAAAGGCGCAAGAGCAAGAGATTGAGATTGAGATTGAAGAGAGTTAAGTGGAAAATTCAACGCAAAGACGCAAAGTCGCAAAGACGCAAAGAGATTAAATAAAATTAAAATAATTTTATTTTTTTTAATTTTCTTCCTTTGCGCCTTTGCGACTTTGCGTCTTTGCGTTGAATTTTCCACTTAACTCTCTTCAATCTCTTGCTCTTGCGCCTTTGCGTTGAATGTTTAACTTATGCATTTTTTACTTTTATGCGCGCATCGTGGCTTTGAGGGCTTCTTCGTTAATGCCCGTTGAAAACATGCCGCCTTCAGCCAGCTTAGTCAGTTTTTTATCCGTTTCTCCCTCTTCATTTAAGGCGCGCTGTAAGTTATGCAAATCAACGACTTTATTGCAGTTGAGATGCCTGGCAAATGTTCTAGCGGTGCCGTACACTGCAATTTTATAGTGCTGTAAACGCTGCAAAATGGCGATTAATGCAGCGTCTTTCACCGCCGAGTTCCCTCCATGCTGCATGACAGCCTCGCCCTCTTCAATCATCCCTTCAATAGCCATGCATTTGGCGCCATTTGGACTCAGCTGCAAGTCGCCAAAGATCTTTTTAAGGTAGTCGGTATGATGATTCACTTCTTGCAGATAATGGGAAAATGCATCCCGCAACTCTCCGGATGAGGTCACGTCAATGATGCGTGGAAGAACCTGAGCGATCTGTTCTTCTGCGCTGTATAAATCATTAAGCTGCTCAAGAAACAATTCCTGAAATGAATATGCGATCGGCATAGCCCCCTCCAAATTCAAGAAAAATGTTTATACGACTTGTTTTTCACACTATCTTATCGAATAAACAAAAGCAAGCGAATCGTTATACTTCCCAGCGTTGTACAATGGGGAAGCGGCGCCCTACGGAGAATGCCTTTTCTGTGACGCGTAAACCTGGAGGACTTTGACGTCGTTTATATTCATTAAGATGAATGCGTCTGATAAGATTCATGACGAGCTCGAGTGGATATTGATATATTCGCGCAATTTCCTCAGGCGAACAGTGTTCTTCCACATAACTCTGCAAGACATTATCGATGATGTCATAATCGGGAAGAGTGTCGGAATCCTTCTGATTAGGCCGCAACTCAGCGGAAGGAGGCTTATGAATTGTATTCCATGGAATAATTTCCTCATTTCTGTTTATCCAACGTGCAAGGGCGTATACCTGACGTTTACTCACATCGCTAATGACGCCCAAGCCTCCGCACATATCGCCATACAATGTGGCGTATCCCATCGCCAGTTCACTCTTATTTCCAGCGCTTAACACGATGTAGCCCAATTTATTGGAAATCGCCATTAGGATCATTCCGCGAATACGCGCTTGCAAATTTTCTTCAGTGGCGTCAGGCGATCGTCCTTCAAATTGAGGCGTCAAGAGATCGAGATAGCTTTGAAAAGGAGCTTCGATAGGAATTTTACGGTATTTAATGCCGAGCGTCCGCGCAAGCCGCTCTGAGTCTGTCAAACTGCCTGCGGAGGAATAGCGCGAAGGCATGTTGACGCCCAAGATATTGTCGCGACCAAGCGCTTCAGCGGCGATGCAGGCGACCAAAGCGGAGTCGACGCCCCCTGACAAACCCAAACACGCCAGTGAAAAACCGGACTTATGAAAATAATCGCGCAAGCCGAGCGTAAGAGCTCGATATAGGGATTCCGTGTTGTCTTCTTGGAAGAAATAAGGCGCCGCAGGTTTCGATAGATCCGTCAGCAAATAATCCTCTTCAAAGCCCTTTGCGCATTGCAGCAAGTCTCCATTAGCGTCAACATAGACGCTATATCCGTCAAAAATCAAGCCATCGTTCCCGCCCACTTGATTACACAACAACAGTGGACACTGTAAGGTTTGCGCCGCTTTAGCGCATACGGCGTTTCGCATTTGAACTTTACCGACGCTAAACGGCGAAGCGGAGAGATTCAGCATGAGATCCGGCTTTTGAGCGGACAATTCCCGAACTGGATCGCATGAGTAGGCGACGCCTTTGAGAAGAGAGCTGTGTTCCCAAATGTCTTCGCATATCGTAATTGCAATTTTATGACCGCATAAGTTCCACACCTTCCTTGATTGAGCCGGCGTGAAATAGCGGCGTTCCGTAAAGACATCGTAGGTCGGCAAAAGTGATTTGTCTTGAAATCCCACTAGCGTCTCATTAGCGAATATGGCGGCGCTATTGTACAATCCATCATCTCCTCGACGCGGCGTTCCTATAATCACCGCAATGCCGGAAGATGCGGCTTTTATGCGTTCCAAGGGACCATGCAAGGCTTCGATAAAATGCGGCAGCAATAGAAAATCGTCAGGGGGGTACCCGCAGAGGCATAATTCAGGAAATAAGACAAGATCGGCCTTTTGCTGTTTCGCCATGGCGACGCCATGCAAAATCTTTTCCGTATTGCCCGGCAAGTCTCCAATAGTCGGATTAATTTGGGCTAAAAAAATGCGCATAAAAATAAGACCTCAGTAACTTCTTTGCAAGGCATTCGAGTAAAAACCCAAAGCTTGATGTCTTACTCATTTTTGCGTCATTATTTCTCTCATTATGTAGCCCACACTAAGGTGCAGCGAG
>JABDEO010000014.1 GCA_013287015.1 Chlamydiota bacterium | reverse complement strand
GGGACTTGTTAAAGGAAGATAAATTTAAAAAAATTAAACCGTTGGTGTAATCATGAGAATCAAGAAAGCAGAATATATTAACGGACATAAAATAAAATTGCTGTTTAATGATGGAATAACCAAGGTTGTCGACTTTGAGCGATTTTTATCGACCACTAGAAAGCTTCTCATCCCGTTGTCAGATTTAGATTATTTCAAGTCGTTTTGTTTAGATGAAATCACAATATGCTGGCCTAATGGATTGGATTTTTCTCCAGACGTCCTTTACGAAGTCGGAAAAGAAGTAAAAGAAAAGAAAAAGATTATTCAACAAAAACGTAGAGCAAGATTGCCTTCAACATCAACAAAACTTAGAACGAACGTTGTTGCTAAATCTAAACATTAAAAACTGAGTGAAGAAGCAATTTGCAATTTGTGCAGAAATGACAGTCAGCGTACTATCAGGAAAAGGGCATAGGGAGCCTGATGTCTTAATCATTTTTGCATCATTTTTTTTCTCATTCTGTAGCCCACACTAAGGTGTAGCGAGCCCTAGCGAGCGGAACCGCAGGTGTGGGAACACAATGGATACATAGCCTAACTGGGGACCAGTTCTTCTTTTTTTGTCTTTCTTGCTTTTTTTACAGAAAAATATTTAAGTCTTCGATTTTAAAAAGAGGGAAAAAAGATAAAAATGAAGAACCAGTCCCTGGTTAGGTCGTGTATTCATGATGTTCCCACACCTGCGGTTCCGCTCGCTGGGGCTCGCTACACCTTAGTGTGGGCTACAGAATGAGAAAAAAAATGATGCAAAAATGATTAAGACATCAGGCTCTTGGTTTTAAAAGCAGGGAGGAAATTTTATGCGTTATCTGTGCATGATGATAATGGGGATGATGGCGCTGTTTCAAACAGCTGTGCATGCGTATAACGACGAACCAGGCTGCTTTCAGGAGCTGCAAAGAAGCTTTTTTCCGTACGAAGTAGTCGTCCGAGCTCTGAGTTCACGCGGCATTACGCAAAGTCGATGGGATCCCATTGCTCGTGCATTGAATGCAAGATCTACGACCATACCGTTGATTCTTAAGCGAAAAGCGTCGAAAATGGAAAGAGATCCTTTGGATCATCCCTTTCAAGCGGATGTGGCGGCCAATCTTTTGAAAGAAGTCTTATTTGAAGTCTTTAAAGAAGTGATGGCTGAAAATGGAGTGATTAGTGAAAGCGATATCAAAGAGATGTTTATCTATATAGGCATGCAGCAAGGCGACCGCTGGCGGGGCTGTTTGAAAAGTCGATTTCAGTAAAATAATTTAAAGCGCCAGTTGACAGAAGGGAAAAATCCTGGTACAAGTCGAACAAATAAATCGTGGATTCTTGTTTGATTCCAAAAATTTTAAAAAGCCAAGGAGAAATTGTGAATAAAAAAATGTTTAATCGCTATGCGTTGACTTTGCTGTTGGGCGCAACCGCTTGCATAATGCCAAGTTCTATGAAGGCCGCTGATAAAGCCGCTGATGAAGAGTGTTCAAAAGATATATTGTTGTCGTATTTCCCCAAGATTTTTGTAGAAGAAGCGCTAGGCCGTTATAATGTGCCTAAAGATCAGTGGGAGGCTATTGAAAAAGAACTGGCTGAAAAAGATAAGAACGTCATTAAGACAGTGGAAGCGAAAGCGGAAAAGATGAATCCAAACCCATTGAAAGACCCGCAACAACGTCAAGCGGCTGTTAAATTATTTCGCGAAACCCTTCTTGATAGCTTTTCCACTGTATTGAAAGCTCATGGCTTTACGGATGACAAGCAGATTCAGGCGATGTTGGATGATATTCAACAGCAAAAAGCCAAACGCTTTGCTAAGTGCATGAGCTCTATGCAAAAAGGACAACAAGCCGGCGGCTCACAAGATGATTCTGATGAAGATGATGATAATGGATAAATCAACATATGAAAATTAAACAATTAATGGCGTCTACAATGGGCGTCGGGGCATTATTTTTCGCTCCGGCGCAAGCTGAAATTCAGACTGTTGTGGCCAAGTGGATCCCTTTTCAATACGATATTCCATCTTGCACGGCATCATGTGGAGAGCAAGTTGTCAAGCAGATGAATAAAATCAATGGCGTCGCCACGGTGCAGCTTGATTTAGCAGGCGGAAAAGTGAACTTGACTTGGAAGCCGGGAGTTCCATTTTCCTATGCGGCCCTCGACGCCGGCCTGCGATTAGCAGGGCCCGGCATCAATGAGGTGCATGTAAAGGCGCAGGGGGCGATTACACACAACAAGGACAGTGTGACGTTGGTGTCGACGGGCGATGGAACCCGGTTTATTTTATTGGGTCCTCTTCTTGCAAAACCCAATCAATATGTCGTCGAGTTTAACACCGCTTCATATCCGTTGCCGCAGTCTATGCGACAGCAATTAATAGATGCGGAACAAAATCATCAATATGTTGCAATTGATGGAAAACTACTGCTGCCTGAGCAATCGCCGCCTCTGTATCTGATTATAGAGCATATGCAAGTCGCTCAACCCGGTACATAATACAAAGAATGATGACAAATTTTTCGGAAATATTATTCTCGCTGGGCAGCTATTTTTTGCTTATCATATCTGTTGTTTTAATCACCCTTAGGCGTCCGCCTGCTTGGAAGTTGATTCGAGATCAAATGTATGAGATCGGCGTGCTGTCGCTTCCTGTGGTGGCGATCACAGGGTTCTCCACTGGAATGGTATTGGCGGCGCAATCGTTTTTCCAACTTTCCGATAAAGGTTTGGCCAGCGCAACCGGTTTGATGGTCACTAAAGCGATGATGGTCGAATTAGGTCCGGTGCTGACGGCTTTCATGGTTACCGGGCGAGTTGGCGCATCGATTTGTGCAGAGATAGGCACAATGCGAGTTACAGAGCAAATCGACGCTCTTAGTTCGATGTCGGTAAATCCTCTTCGCTATCTGGTGGCTCCGCGATTTATTGCAGGAACCTTGATGCTTCCGCTGCTGACAGTTTTCAGTTGCGTCATGGGAATCATCGGCGGTTACCTTATCGCTGTTTTTTATTATGGAATGTCTCCTAATTCTTTTCTCGATCCTTTGCCTGATCACATTTCAACTTTTGATATGTTCAGCGGCCTTGTCAAGGCTATTGTTTTTGGGATAATCATTATTACGATCTCATGTTTTCGAGGAATGACGACGACCGGAGGGGCGGCTGGCGTGGGTCGTGCAACGACAAACAGCGTTGTGATTTGCTATACAGCGATTTTAATCACCAATTTCCTTATGACAGTCGCTCTGAATAATTCTTACGATTATATCAACCAGTTTTTGGGTGGCGCTCATGAATAGATCCCAAGACAGCAAAATCATGATCCATGTGCATGACTTATGGAAAAGTTACGGTAAATTTCAAGTGCTCCGAGCGCTGTTTCTCGATGTCTATGAGGGGGAAACAGTTGTCATATTAGGCCGTTCAGGCGCCGGTAAAAGCGTATTGCTGCGACATATGATTGGGATAGAGCGTCCCGATCGCGGATATATTAACATCAACGATGCGCGCGTGGAAGATCCCTCATCAAGCAAACGCCAAAAGGGCATGCCTAAAATGGGAATGCTTTTTTCAAGGAGCCGCTCTTTTTGACTCTTTGAACATCGAAGAAAACACCGCTTTTTATTTGCGACAGCACTGCCTCGACATGTCGGAAAAAGAAATTCAAAACAGAGTCGCTCATGCTCTTGAAATCGTCGGACTTGCGAAAACTGAATTGAAGATGCCGGCGGAACTTTCGGGAGGGATGCGGAAACGAGCTGCAATAGCGCGTTTAATTGTATATGAACCTGGCGTAATCCTTTATGATGAACCAACGTCAGGTTTAGACCCCATCACCGCCATGCAGATCAATGATCTGATCAATGCCACCCGTCAAGAATTAAATGCAACAAGCATAGTCGTCACGCACGATATTCGTTCAGCAATGGAAGTTGCGGACCGAATCGCCTTTCATCACGAAGGCAACATCATTTATATTGCATCTAAAGAAGAGTTTTTTAAAACGGATAATCCGCTTATTCTTTCATTTTTGGAGAATGCGGACATGAAAAAAAAAGAGTAGGCTATGGGCGACCAAGGAAAGAATGTTATTATTGGAGTGTTTGTTCTGGTTGCATGCGCAATAGTTGTCTTTATCATTCTTTTCTTGCATCCAAGCGTGGGAAATGAAGGGCAGAAACTTTATGTGCGCTTTAGCGATATTGACAAAGTGAATGTAGGAACGCGCGTCACTTTCGCAGGCAAACCGATTGGCGAAGTGACCGAAATTCATGAAGTGAAGAACGCTCGAGAAGGAATAGCCGATTCAAGCGGTCATTTATATATGTATACACTCACCCTAAGCGTCGACACCGAAGTCAAAGTGTACGCCACAGATCAAATCAGTTTGCGAACTTCAGGTCTCTTAGGAGAAAGATCCGTAGCGATTATTCCAATTTTGCCTCCGCCAGATCAAAAACTCCAACTTGTAACCAATAAAGATATTCTCTATGCAATACAAACAGGTTCAGTTGAAGAAACAATGAGTGAATTTAAGGAAGTCGCCAGCAAATTTGATGTCGCCTTGGATCACATTACTTCCACTCTTGAAGATATTAAAAAGGAAGAACTGATCAAAAAAATCGCCGATACGGCTCAGAATCTTAGCGAAATCACTGCAGCCCTCGATGAACCGGAGGAACTTTCAAATATCCTCAGCAATTTGCTGGAATTTACGACTTTGCTTTCAACTCGTTTGCCCGCTTCATGGGACACGCTGGATGAATCGCTTGAAGGCTTTAAAAATACAGCAAAAAACACTCGCGATTTTACAGCGACCACCATGCAAATCGTGACGAATGTCAGCGAAGGAAAGGGGACGGTAGGGAAAGTTTTAGTTGACGAGGACATGTACTTAGAGATTAAAGCGATTTTAGGCAAAGTGGATACTTTAGCGAATGATGTCAATCATTATGGATTGCTATTCCATCTAGATAAAGGCTGGCAGCGCCTGCGCGCCCGTCGCCTGAATTTACTGCAGAAACTGTCGACTCCGCAGGAATTTCGCAACTACTTTAATGATGAAGTGGACCAAATCTCCACTTCCCTTTCTCGCGTCGCTATGGTATTAGATAAAGTAGATAGCTCCTGTTTTGCTTTGGCGGAGGATCAGGAGTACAGCAAAGTTTTTGCTGAACTTCTTCGCCGCGTCGATATATTAGATGAGTCAATCAAAATGTATAACCAGCAAGTTATGGATAGTGAAATTAAAAAGACTGAATTCTGTCAGTAGACAGTAAAGGATCGCAAAAGATGATCTATTCTCAAATTCAAAAGGGCACCTTATTGATCGCCACTCCGGATATTGAAGAGGGACTTTTTTTTCGGGCTGTCATCCTTGTCTGCGAACATAATCCAAATGGATCATTTGGTTTGGTGATCAACAAAAGCCTCGAATTAGAACTTCCTGAAGAGATCGTCAACATCCAAAATATGTCCAATGCAAACGTCAGCATTCGCGCCGGGGGGCCGGTGCAGACCAATCAGATGATGCTTCTCCATACAAGTGAAGCGGTCCCTCAGCAAACATTGCAGATTTGTGAAGGGGTTTATTTAGGCGGAGACCTTCAGTTTCTGCAAGAAGTTTTATCAGACAATAACGGCCCTGCCATCCATTTATGTTTTGGCTATGCCGGTTGGGGAGCGGGCCAATTGGAACGCGAATTTTTGGATGGCGGTTGGTTTATCCATCCCTCTTCAGCGCAAATTGTTTTTCACACTGCGCCTGAAAAAATGTGGCCGCTTCTTTTGCGGGATATGGGAGGCAAATATGCGAGTCTCTCCATGATTCCCGAGGATCTCAGCGTCAATTAATTCTGCAAAAGCAAAGGTGAGCGCTTACCCCTCTCTGTGCTCTCTGTGAGCTCTGTGGTGGATATAAAACTTGAAATTGAATCATTTCAAGGCTCTTTGGCTACCACAGAGCCCACAGAGAGCACAGAGAGGGGTAAGCGCTCACCTTTGCTGGCGTTATTTTAATCGTTCCACAATGTTTACAATGACATCTAATTCGCTTTGGGCAATTTGCTTGGGCATGACCTTTCCTCAAGGATTGTGGTGTAATACTGTCTAACTTACTCACCTTACGCAAACATAAACGATTGCCTTCTCGCGCCCCTCCCGAGACAATTGCAAAAGTGCATTGGCATTTAATAATTAGTGGCGAATCTCAGCTCAGGTTTGATGCGATGACGCGCAGCATTGGGGTCAGGCCTGACACTATGACACTTTCAGAGCGCCGACGGCGCTCTGAAAGTGTCATAGTGTCAGGCCTGACCCCAATGCAACGTGTCAAAGCGTCAAACTCACATTTGCATGTTGTCCAAGACTTTTGCAATTGTCTTGGCGGGAGCGCGAGAAGGCAATCGTTTATGCTGCGTAAGGTGAGTAACTTAGAGACATTGGGGACAGAGACGTTTGTCCCTGTCTCCAATGTCCCTAAGGTCGCTTGAGTCCCTATCGTCCCTATAATTTTTGATGCGGTCAAGCCTGACCCTAATGCGGTTCTTTATTTGTATGACCCAGGCCGAGACGGCCTGGTTACCTTGTTGCTTGATGTCGATTTTGCGATTCAGATTTAATTGTCTGTCTGTAAACGTTCTTGCTATAAATCAGCTAATAATGTTATGATTCATTTTTAATTTTAATATTTAATTATTGTTATTTTATAGCGAAGGCATTATGAAAATTCTTGAAACGCTGCAATTTTCACATGAATTCAGTTGCACCTACTGCGTCATCGAAAGACTAACCAAATGGCGGCCATTGCGCTATCACTCATTTGGGCCAACCTCTCCCTATTCAAATCTCGAAAAAATTATTTCTTTAGCCCTCAAAATTCTTATCGTCCCTCCATTGCTGGCCATTTGCTCAGCGCTAGACCTTGTTGTACACATCACCATTATTCCCTGGTTTATATGTTGCGATAAGGGGACTAGGATTGACTGGAGCTTAAAGGGATATTTTTTACTTTTCATTTCGATAGTCGTAAGGCCGATTTTTGCAGCTGCAGCCAGTTTAGCTGGAAAGTCGCCTGAGTTTGTTTCCAGCGCCAATATGGCAATGCAACACCAGTTTGGAGGTCCTAGAATATGTGATTATAATCAACTCCATCAACGATTGTATGACAACACTAATCTATCAACAAAAGAAATTACTGACAACATATTACCTCTGATGGAAAATACAAATATACCATCGGATATTAATTGTGAAGTGATAAGAAAATTGATGATCAAAAATAAAAGTGATATTAAACTGGTTAGTTTAAAAGATAAAAACTTAAATAAAATAGATAATAGTTTAAATAAAATAGACAACAACGAACAAAACATTAGTTTAAAATTATCTAAAATAGATAACAACTTAAATAAAATAGATAGCGATATTGACGACAATGACGACCAAAGCATGAGTTTAAAATCATCCACCTCACCAGAGAATTGCCCAGATGACGACCAAGGCGTCCTTTCTTTTCTTATAAAAAACGGTCCAGATGAAATAGATCAAGAAATTATTAACTACTTAATTAAAAAAGAAATCAACTTGAATCCTGAAAATTGTATCCTTTTTCCTACGATTGCTATTGTTCACGGAAAATTTAAATTGGCCAAACAATTGATTAAAGCTGGATGCGTTTTCCATCTGAAAGATTTCGAACAATTTGAAACTTTTATAAATAACACAAAGCCACGCTACAAAAACATCAAAGAAATACATATATTCGTAGCAATAGTTATGACATGTAATGATTTAAAATGTAAGAAATCTCAGCGTTATTTAAAAAATTATTATGGTGAAATTGCATCTAACTACAAATCTAATTCTTATTTAAAATATTTGTCTAATCTTAAAACTAATTCTTATAATCTTTCGAGAAATTCGATGTATTTCAATATTGAATTTTTACAAAAAAAACTTGCAACTGAGAAAAAAAAGTTACAGAAGGAGCGAATTAAAGCAAAAGGAGAGGTGTATCTTCGCATCTTCGATCGTCATGTTGACAGTAAATTACCCAAAGAAATTTGGCATAAAATCGCTGAATTTATTTAACTCCATTAGTTAAGTGGTTATCAACTATCCTTATACACATATCCTTTCTTGACTTTGGGCTCTTTTTTAACCTTTCTTTCGCGCAGCGTATGGAGTGCGTGCGACTTGTCGCCGCTTTGGTAGACCTCGACGAGTCGAGGTCTACCAAAGCGGCGACAAGTCGCACGCACTCCAAACGCTGCGCGAAAGAAGGGTTAAAAAGCCTGAATTTGTCCATTTACGCCCATTGTCGCCCATGCTATAATTTTAACTGAGGTTTTTAAATTATGGCGTCGGAACTCATTCAGCGACAGTATGCGGCAATGCCTCCCAAATGGGCCCTGCACCGCCGTTTATACAATTGGGTATTGGCGTTCGCCCATTATAAGCATGCCGCATGGGCGCTGTTTTTCATTAGTTTCGCTGAATCGAGTTTTTTTCCGATAGCCCCCGATGTGCTGCAGATCGTCCTTACATTAGAACGGCGATCCCTGGCGTGGCGTTATGCGCTTATCAGCACGGTCGCCTCCGTGCTGGGCGGGATGGCCGGGTATGCAATTGGCGCAAGCTTATGGTTTTTAGTCTCGAATTTCTTTTTCCATTTCATCTTCGATCCGACGACCTTTGAACATGTCGCCGCCCTTTACCGCAAATGGGATTTTTGGGCCGTATTCGTCGCTGCGTTCACGCCGATTCCTTATAAGGTGTTCACTTTGACAGCCGGCGTTTGCCATATCTCTTTCGGCATGTTTGTTTTGGCTTCCATAGTTGGAAGAGCTTCTCGTTTCTTTTTAGTGGCGAGTTTGTTATGGTGGTTTGGCCCCTCCGTCAAATTGTTTGTGGAAAGGTATTTTAACTGGCTGACGATCATCTTGGTCGGTTTGCTGGCAACAGGTTTTATTGTGCTGAAGTATATTTATGACTCATGACCAGAAGTTAAATGCAGGCCAAAAAGAAGCAGTAGAAACCCTCCAAGGTCCTCTACTCGTTTTAGCCGGCGCAGGTTCGGGAAAAACACGCGTCGTCACCTTGCGCATCGCACATCTTCTTGAAAGAGATGTTTCGTCATCGCAAATTTTAGGTCTGACATTCACGAACAAGGCCGCTAATGAAATGAAGGCCCGAATTCGTAAATTAACCCAGTTCGATGTATTGATCTCCACCTTCCACAGTCTGGGCGCCCGCATATTGCGCGAATCGATCCAGCATTTAGGTTATCAGCGTGACTTCATCATCTACGATGAAGATGATGTCGAAAAATTATTGAAAGCATGCACTGAACCATTTGCAGAAACAGGCGGGAAAGTCGATCTAAAGTCCGTGAGGGGCCTCATCTCCAAAGCGAAAAACAGCCTGTTGACTCCGGACCGATTGGATGGATGGGCGTTCAAAAAATCTCCTGAGCCGCGATTTCAACAAATTTATGAAAGCTACCAAACAAAATTAAAAGAATACAACGCAGTGGATTATGATGACTTGCTGCTGCTTACCGTAAGGCTATTGCAGGAACATCCGCCGGTTTTAGAGCAATATCAGCAGCGCTGGCGCTACTTGTTGATCGATGAGTATCAAGATACAAATGCGGTCCAATATGCGATCGTAAACCTGCTTGTCGCAAAACATCAAAACATTTGCGTCGTGGGCGATCCCGATCAGTCGATCTACTCATGGCGCGGCGCTAATATAAAAAACATTCTAAATTTTGAAGAGGATTATCCAGGCGCTAAAGTCGTACGCCTGGAGCAAAACTATCGCAGCCGCACGAATATCCTTAATGGCGCAAACGCCGTCGTCGCGCGTAATTCTCAGCGCTATGAAAAAAAATTGTGGATCGATCTTGGTCCGGGAGAAAAAATTAAACATTTTCGCGGAGATGATGAGAAAGTCGAAGCCGCCTTTATTGCGGAGCGCGTTTCACATTACCATCGCGCGGGAATTCCGCTTAAGGAGATGGCGATTTTCTACCGCACCAATGCTCAGTCGCGTCCTTTTGAGGATCGTTTTTTACAAGGACGCATCCCATACGCCATCGTAGGCGGCATCTCCTTTTATCAAAGACGCGAGATCAAAGACATCTTAGCTTGGCTGCGCATGGTGCAATCGGGCGCCGATTATATCTCCTTTAGCCGCACCATCAATCTTCCGAAGCGTGGACTCGGAGAGACGACAATCGAAAAAATTCGTGAAAATGCAGTCCATGAAAATCAAACGATTTTATCTTATTGTGAAATGGCTGTGGATGAACAACCGCTTACAGTGCCGCTTAAGTTGACATCTAAACAGAAAGACGGGTTGCGCGACTATGTGCATATTATTCGCGAACTAAGACGAATCAGCTGTGAAAAACCACTTTCTGAATTGGTTAAAGCCGCTATAGAACTTACGCATTATAAAGATTTTTTATTGACGGATCCCGAAACCGCTGCAGACCGTTCTGAAAACTTGAGTTCACTAGTGACGAAAGCGTGCGAATGGGAGGAATCAGCGTCTGAGAAATCTCTGCCCTCGTTTCTTGAGGAATTATCTTTAAAATCCAGTCTTGACGATGTTGACGCTGTCGAAGATCGTCTTAATATGATGACAATCCACAACGGAAAAGGATTGGAGTTTCCGGTAGTGTTCCTGGCAGGTCTAGAGGAGGAGCTTTTTCCTCATGTCAACTCCAGAGAGAGCGCGGACGGCCTTGAAGAGGAGCGACGGTTGTTTTATGTTGGAATGACGCGCGCCAAAGAGCATCTTTATCTAAGCGATGTAAGCGCGCGCTTTATTTGGGGCGTTAAGCGCACCCAACGCCCCAGCCGTTTTATTCGTGAAATCCCGAGCGAATATGTGGAACAAGTGAAACGTTCTACAGGGCATCGAAAAACCATAAATGAAAAGCCTAAAAAGGAAGAGAGCGATTTCATTGACGACATGAATCAAACAGTTCCTGAGGATGTTTCAACAGCCTCTTTCAATGTTGGGGATAAGGTGTTTCATCAGGAATTTGGAATTGGGCATGTGCGCGATGTCCGTCAGGGAAGCGCTGGCCTTACATATCAAGTCTTTTTCACAAAAAATCATTCAGAAAAGAGTCTCGTCGCTAAATACGCCTCTCTGACTAAATTGTGAAACTCGGCCGTATTCACCTTTTCGGTTACTAGAATCACCTCTCTGTGTGCTCTGTGATCTCTGTGGTTGATAAAAAGCTTGAAGCGTTTTTATCAACCACAGAGATCACAGAGCACACAGAGAGGTTACCGAGTTCTTTCTTTTTCTTAGTAAAGGTGAACAAGGCCTAAAACTTCAAGCGTCTTTATTTCCCGCAAAAGCGGTAATTTCAAGCGATTTTGAGTTTATTCAGTGACATTAATTTTTTAAATCGATATATTTACTGTTATGACGGTAATTTAATTCTTCTTGGGTATTTATGGATGCAAAGCAAATAGCGGCGATTGTTCGTTTTCATCGAAAAAAGAGTGGATTGTCTCAAGTTGAATTTGCAAAACTTGCAGGATTGGGTAAAACAGTTATTTTCGATATTGAAAAGGGAAAGCTGTCAGTTCGTTTGGATACGCTTTTAAAAGTTCTGAATGCTTTAAACATAAAAATCGAATTTCAGAGTCAGCTCATGGCTTTATTTAAAGAGAGTTTAAATGAAAAAAGCTAAAGTATTTGTGGATGGAGTTTTATCAGGAGAGATACAGGAAATAGAACGGGGAAAAGACTATCGCTTTGTGTATCTAGAAAATTACAAGGGTCCTTCTGTATCTCTAGAGATGCCTCTTGCGCAATTAATCTATCATTACGATAAGTTCCCGCCATTTTTTGAGGGCCTATTGCCCGAAGGCATGATGTTGGAGGGTTTATTGCGGCAGACTAAACTTGATCGCAATGATTTACTAGGACAACTCATTGCAGTGGGTGGAGATCTTGTGGGCAATGTTACAGTTGAGGCCTTTTAATGAATCGTTGTCCAATCACTTATGAATTATGCGATGATCAAAAATACACGCAAAAGGGACTCAAACTACTATCAAAATCATTAAAAAACTTAAAAGATTTTCCATATACTTCTAAAGAACAAATTCAAATGGCGGCCCAATTCGCGTCAAAGCTATCGATTCAAGGCGTTCAGCCAAAATTGAGCGTCACCCTTAATGTAAAGGAGGAAGTATTTGAAATTGTGGAAAAAAGGGGGCGATTCATAATAAAACCACCGCATCATATATATGAAGAAGTTCCACAGAATGAAGATCTTACAATGAGATTGGCTGCAGTGGTCGGCATAGAAGTCCCTTTTCATGGAATGATTTACAATATTGATAATTCGTTAAGTTATTTTATTAAAAGATTTGATCGAACAAGAAGTCATAAAATTTCTGTAGAGGATTTTTCGCAACTTCTAGAGCGTTCCAGAGATACGAAGTATGAATCAAGCATGGAAAAAGTTGTTTCTGTGATTGAAAAACATTGTACATTTCCGTTGATGGAAAAATTAAAATTGTTTCGCCTTGTTATATTTAATTTCCTTGTTGGAAATGAAGATATGCATTTAAAAAATTTCACGTTGATCAGGCGTGAAAATAAAGTGGAATTGAGTCCAGCGTATGATCTGTTGAATACTACGATTATAATGAAAGCCGAAGAAGAAATTGCATTGCCAATAAGGGGGAAAAAGAAAAAACTCAACCGCAGCGATTTTGTTGACTATTTCGGAATTGAAAGATTGGGCCTATCTGCATCGATCTTAGAAAATGAACTTTCGAAATTTAAAGAATCACTAAATTCATGGAAAAGGCTAATCAATGATAGTTTTCTCTCAGAAAAAATGCGTAGTCGCTATGAAAAACTGATCGAAAATCGATGGAAAAAATTTGAATGAACAAACAACTCGCGTTCCTAAGATAAATTGAGGTATTGGACCGCTGGAGCTTTTTTCCAAATTTCTCTTGCAAGGTCATATGCTTGATAAATGGGATCTTCTTCAGTTCCTAAATTATAAGTTTGTCTAAAAAGAATTTCCCGCGCATCCAACTCCTCCAATTTACAACCACGCGTATTTTGAACGGGCAACGCAAAGTCGTCTATCTTTAAAAATGTCTTTATTGCATCGATTGTTTGCGAGTCCCATAAATTTTCATATTTAATAGCTAAAATCTGGGCGTTTTCCTGGGCGCTTGGCGTTGTCAAATAAAGCCACTCAACTAAATGCGTGCGGCATCCCAGCGCATCATAAGCTAAAAGGTTATCTTCGAGAGTTTGTTTGGTTGTACTTTCAATCTTCAAAAGCCAATTGTGGTCTGACGATTTCACATGATAAAAATGATGAGTTCCCCACCACTCATTTTGAATGCTTAAGTGAAGGGTGGATTCCGCTGCTTTATCTGGATTGGAAAAAATAAATATAATTTTTCCCTGGTATTTTTTATTAGGGGGTAAAATGTGAGTTTTTACGATGTGATAATTTCGTGCGTATTTACATAATGAATCATTTAATAACGTGCTGCCAGACCGTCCTGTGCTTGCAATCAATAAAATATTGTCGTATTCGTAAAAGGGTTCTAATTTTTTTTCATCATCGAGAAATGTTAAAAATTCCGAAAAAAGAGAGATTGGCAGAACAAGCAAGAGAAATAAAAATCTATATTTATTCATGTGGTTTTTTCTATATTCTTTTAGTCGAGTTTTTATTGCATAAGGCGTTCATGAAATCGAGTTCTACAAGGGTAGAGGGGTTATAATTTTTCCTCACGAAAGGTTAGCGCATTTTAATAATCAAGGCAAGGATGGATTTTTCGAGGAGTGTAATTAAATCTGATTTTTAAGCGTCGCCCTTCTTAACGCCTTTTACTGTGATGCTTTTAAAAGCGCCAGGGTATTTTTGGGGTCAGGCCTGACACTATGACACTTTTAAAAAACGCCAGTATGATGCTTTGAAACGTGTCATACTGGCGTTTTTAAAAGTGTCATAGTGTCAGGCCTGACCCCAAAATACGCGTCAAAGCGTCAATGTCAGGGCAATCGTTTATCCAAAATTCGCATTGATGAAGCACGCTTTAGACTTGTGCGTAAGAATCAGCGATAACAGTCTTGCGATTATTGATCGCTTCAATTAAGCTGCTTGCAAACGCTATATGCGTATATCTTTTGCTCAATAGGCTTTCGTAAGAAATTAATAGGGAATTCGGTAACACCGAAGCTGCCCCCGCAACTGTAAACAGCATGCCCTCTATCCGATGCCACTGACATTTTATATGTTGGGAAGGCCAGTAGGGAATCACAGCTGTAAGGAACTGTGCAACAATAAGTTGGATGATTGGACTGCGTGAAAGCTCCCGCGGTTGAACGATCGAAAGTGACCCAATATTATAATATGGGGTCACTTTCGATCGATTCAACCCCGGGGCTTTGACGCAGTCCAATCGTTCAACTTATTGCTGCACAGTTCCTAAGCCAGGAGACCTGCCTAAATGCAAGAGTCATTTCGTTGGACGGGGTGCGCCAATGAAAGAGACAGATAAAACCAAATTCTCTATCGCAACACAATAGAAATTTTTAGGTTTTCGCTAGTTTTTTGCTGCGCGATCTCCTCTGTCTTCCTATAATTTCCACCCCTATTTTCAACTGTGAATGTCTTTATTATAAAACATTCATAAAAAATAGGAGTTCTTCTTATGTCAACCATTCATTCCTTGTCGTCGCTACATATGCAAGCGTCTCCGATCGTTCTTGAAGGCGCGTCAAGCAAAACGCCTTCGAATTCGTTGCATCACCATGTGCCAAATCATAATGACAATCTAAAAAGGTCCCCAAGGTCATGCTGCAGCTTGTGGCGCCGTTTAAAGGCTTGTTGCCGGCGCAAGCATCCCATGGAAGATACTCTCAGCGGCATTATGTGTATTAAAAATTTTAACCCCAACTGGGATGAAACACAGCGCAACATCGTGCAAGCGTTGAATGTCCCCAAGGCTTCTCGAGCGCATCGGTTGTTGCAAAATATTTTCCATCGTCTCAATTGCATTCAATTGGAGACCGTTGCGCTTTCTGTCGTCCAGCGCAGCATCGAAGACAATAATTCTCAAATCGTACAAAATTTTTTGCAGTTTGTCAGTATGGAGACAATACAGACCCTTCTAGATGGGCAATTGCAGGATTTGGAAACGACGATAGCGGGATTAGCCGAACATGCATCGAAGGATGATTCACAGATGCAAGTCATATCGCCAAAACAATCCTGTTATCTTGTACGCATCATACGTGGCCTGATGGAGACAATTTTAAAGGCTCTCAGCTATTTTGAAGCGGGACGGGAGCCCGGTTCTACATGGGAAGCCTCTCAAATTCTATCAATTTACGGAAAAATATTCGCTTTCCCCTTATTGATTCTTGGCGTATTAGGAACGCTGCTTGTCAATCCGCTTATCGCCCTGCTTGTTACGGTGGGGATTATCGTTGCGCTTGGAGCCGCGCTGTTGATTTACGTTAAATATTTGCGAGGACGGCCTGAACGCCTTGAGGCTGGACATAATCTCTCCGCCGATGCCGCACATGGCTCCTTGCCGCCTGCATGGGGAAGATATGATATAATCAATCAAATCATTCAAGGTTTAGCTCCGGATTCAACCGGGACAAGGCGCCATGTTCTACTTGTTGGCAATCCTGGAGTGGGAAAAAATACGATTATCGCGGGGTTGGCGGCCCGCATTTTACGCGGCGATATTCCTGAATATTTGAAAAACAACGAAATTCAGGAAATCAATACGGTGAATTTGCATGACAGCAATTTTTCACAAGATAACTTAACCAAGCTGGAGAAACTGCTCAGTCAAATTGAAGGATATAAAGATGAATTTGTTGTATTTTTTGATGAAATTCAGTCAGCTATTCGCGAAAATTCGGATTTAGCCGACAGATTGCAAAAAGGACTGGATGGCTTGCCTAAAGTGATTGCAGCGACTACTCAAGAAGGGTATACAGCGCTCAAAAAAAATCGTTCTTTATTAAGGCGTTTTAAGATTATTCACATAGAACCGACAAAGCGGCAAGAAACTGTATTGATTTTAAGAGAAATTGTGCGCCGCGAAGCGATCGATGTTGATGTCTCTGAGAAAAGTTTGAAACAGATTTTTAAATTAACAAAGGAACACTTGCCGAACAAGGCTCAACCTGATATTTCGAAACAAGTGTTGCTAGACGCCATTTCGCATGCGCGCGCTCAGCAATGCGAAGCTCCGTCAGCGCAAGAACTATCCAAAATTAATGAGAAGTATGAAGGCTTGTGTTCCCGTTATAGGCGTGATTTCCACAAATCCAATGGGAACAAAATAGCCGAAAAACTAAAGGCGCTGGCGGAGACGCGTAATGCGCTTCAAGCAAAGCATGCCCACGAACGAGATCAATTAGCCGCTTTGAGAAGGGGCCAACAGCTTGTGAGCAGCCAACAGAGGCAGCTGGTTTTAACGGCGGCTAAAATAATGAAAGAGACGGGGCCGGCGGCATTAGCGAAATTGAAAAAAGATTTCTTTTTTTCACTGCACATCATATTGCCGCATCTTGAAAAAAATATTAAGGAGCTTAAAGCGCAATTTCCTGAAGTAGTGATAAATGAAACGCTAATTAAAAAAATCGTTGACGGAGAGGTCGCCGCTGACGCTAAACTATGATTTTTCGCTCATCCTTACATATTTGGAGTATACCAAGAAGCTTTTCCTACACCATTTCGTGTGATATAGTTTTTTGTCGCAAGCGCCGCCAAGGTTTTTTTGAGGGTATTTCGGTTGGCTTTTGTCAAAGCGGCGATTTCGTTAATTCCTAAACGCCCATGTGATGTCAACAATTCTAAAACACGTAGGCTTAGCTCAGGAAGCGTTTTCAATAAGATTTTTTCTCTTTCTAATTTTATTTCCAGATGTTTTTTTTGGCGCTGCAAGCAATGAAAGAAAAAAAGCAGCCAAGCGTTCCAATCAGGTTGGTTGTTTTGCCACCCCTTTTGGGTTCGCTGCAGAGCAAGATAATACCCTTCTTTATTAGCTTCGATGATGCTTTCTAATGAACTATATGGAGAATATAAATAATCGCTTTTCAACATCAGCAGCGTTGTCAGCAACCGTGAAAGTCGACCGTTGCCATCTTGGAAAGGATGAATGGCAAGAAACAACACGATAAAAAGGCCAATAACGATAAGTGGATGCAATATTTTTTTCTCAAAAGCTTCATTTGTCCATGCAATGAGTTCTTGCATTTTGATCGGCGTTTCCAAAGGCGAGGTTGTTTCAAAAATAACTCCAGCGCTTTTTCCTGTGAAATCGAACGCTTCAATACGGATGGGAATTTTTTTGTATTCTCCACGATGTCTATCGTCTTTATCGGCATATTGCAAAAGCCATGTATGCAGCTGCTTGATTACGCTTTCCGTAAAAGGAATCGATATATAATGGTCGCAAATTTGTTCGCAAACAAAAGCATAACCCGCAACCTCTTGTTCATCCCTAGTTTGAAAAGTTTTAGCGTCAACGCGTAAAAGAAGCGCCTCAATTTCACTATCCGAGAGCTTGGCTCCTTCAATTCTTGTCGAAGAACCTATGCTTTCTATGGTGGCGACTCTCTTGAGCGCAGATAGTCGGTCAGGCGTCAATCTGCCCGCTTGCTGCCAAGCGCCTTTAAATTCATCGATTTCAGAAATAAGATTTAACATCTCAGGCGTGATAACTAACGAATCAAAGGGAAACATATCCAAAAAAGCACCCATAAATACCCAAATTTAATAAGGAATACCCGCATTTGTACCCATAAATATCCGAAAAATTCATTTATGTCAAAAGGTAAATAGGGGTAAATAAGCAAGCAGTCCTGTAGAGTGATTCGATCGGGTGACAGCGGCATTGATATTGAGTTGCCTTCCCATTTGTTCGCCCAGCGCAGATGATTTCTGGCAATAGCCGCCGCTGCTATTGCTTGAGGACAAACGTGGATACACCATTGCTTTTGCATCGATTAGTTTTTTTTCGATGATCATTAGCGCGTTCGCAACATCGCTGTTATATTCTCTTTTGAGGGCTTGGATTTTATTGCAGTATCCTCTTGCTAAACCAAGAAAGAAGGAGTTTTTTGCTATCATCCCTTTTAAATTAGCATGTTGTTGCGCCTGCTTCCATAGTTTATCCATTTCAGAATGAAGAACGCTTGCCACATATTCAGCAATCTCTATATTGACGGCGCTTCCCAAAATTTCAAGAAATGTAAAACCTCCTCCTCGATTATAGACGACGGTGACAAAGAAAGTTTCCAAGATATTTGCAATGGAACGCATCTTTGCGTTTTCCTTTTTCTGCTTCATGATGCGCTTAAGAAATATTTTTTCCTCATCTTCACCGCCGATATACTTAGATTCAATGTTGTGCTTCAAAAGAAGCTGCTGCGATTTAATCATCGCTTGTTCCGCTTCATTTTTGTTGCTGCTGGAGGCAAGCGCCATGAGCTTTTGAACTTTTCTAAAAACAGCGCTTTCTTCTATGTCAGGAGTGTTCTGTCCATCTTCCACACAGGAAGACGCTTTATAAACCTCTTCGTCCCATCCCATCCGTTGGCAAAAGGCCTTGAATTCAACGGCATGAGGCTGAACGGTTTCTCCATAATTGATAAAAGTGATGTAGTGGGCTAATTCATGTCTGACTACGTTGCGGAGCTGCCCCTTGCTTGTATGCATGAGGCGTTCATGAAAACCGAGCTCGTAAAAATTTGGGTCAAAGTATCCCAACATGCTCTTGTTGTTGTAAATCACTACCTTGATAGGGTATGAAGCCTCTTGTTGTCGATCATAGAAGCGATCGCCTGCGACTTTAAGACGGACTTCTCTAGACAATACATCCTTGACGACGCATTTGATTTCATTAGAAAATTGAATGATTTTTTTTGAATAAACAAACATTTAAAGCCCTCAAAAATTGGTAAAGACGATCACAACTTTATTCCTTCACGCAGGTAGGAATCAAGAGTAATAATTTCTCCATCAATCTTTAATTCTTTCATTCCTGCTCGAAGAGCTCTCTCCTCTCGTGCAATTGTATTTGCATCCTGCATGTCCCAGGCGACTTGGAAAAATTTTTTATGGCCTCGAGGCGTTTGCGCTAAAAAATCAATTTCGTAGCGCTCGGAAGTAAAGTAGTAGTTTATTGTGCAGCCAAGACGTTTCAAATCCAAATAGACAACGTTTTCAAAAAGTCTTCCAAGATCGCTCTCATAATCCAAAGTTAATGCTCTGATCATGCCAGGATCAATGGCGTATAATTTCTTAGGATTTGTGTGCGTTTTTCGAATGGATTTATCATAAATCGCTACGGAAAAAGCCAGATAGGCATCTTCAATGTGATCTGCATACTCATAAAGAATGTCTTTTCCAATTTGATATCCCTGGCTTTTTAAGCCATTGTAAAATTTATTTACAGCAAATGGTTTGCCGATATTATGAATCATCGACAAGATCATATACTTGATCAGAGTTGGATTCTTAATGTTATGTCGTTCGATGATGTCTCTGTAGATAACAACATCGAGATATTCTTGTAAGGTTTTTTGTTTGACATCTGGATCGAATGAAATGATTTCAGGAAATCCTCCATAAGATAAATAGTTATGAAATATTTGCGTGAGATTATCCTGAGTTCTTTTATCATATAGACTACGGTCAATTGAGATTTTTTCCGCTGTAATAAATTCATTAAAACTATACGGCCAGATTTCGACGGCTAGAGATCTGCCTCGTAAACTCGTCGAGATCTCTTTGCTAAGCATTTTTGCTGAAGATCCGGTCAAAAAAAGCTCTGCGTTTTTGGTGTCATGCAAACGCCTAATAACGATAGGCCAGTTATCGACATTTTGAATTTCGTCGAAGAATAGATAGCATTTTTTATCATGATTTTCAGGATAAATCGCATAAAATGAATCCACCAATTTTGCTAATTTTTGGTCATTCAATGGCAGAAGTCGATCATCTTCAAAATTGATGTATAGAATAGCTGTCTTATTGACGCCTTCATTGATCAATTTTAGGATCTGTTGATAAATAAAATAGGTCTTGCCGGCGCGACGCATGCCTATAGCGACTTTGATTTTATTCGGAGCGTCAGGAAATCGTGCACTTCTGACCACAATGTCCTTGAGGAGTTTTAATTTATCGTGAAATTCTCCTAATAAAATCTGGAGCGTCAATAGCTCATTCATTGCTTATATTTCCTTGTAATGAGGATAGATTTGTGATATCTTTCCTTCATATAATGAAAGATTAGCATATTTTAATCATTAAGGCAAGGATGGATTTTTTTGAGAAAGGGTGCAATTAAAAAGTGAGGGGCTAAGGAAGGTAGCCAGGGCGTCCCGCCCTGCTTTGTAGGCAAAAAAACATTGAAGATAATACACGCGACCAGGGCGAGACGCCCTGGCTACCTTCCTTAGCCTCTCACTTTTAATTGCACCCTTTGGGAGAGTATGTCTTGCTAAAAAAGACCGATTTTTTTAAGCTTCTTGGGTATGCTCATTTTGTTTCTAAATTCATATGGAAGAGTGTCCGAGTGGCTTAAGGAGCACGCTTGGAAAGCGTGTGTACGCTAAACACGTACCGTGGGTTCGAATCCCACCTCTTCCGTTTCCTTAGCTAATAGTAAAGCGTGATGGGAAGGTGTTTTGCATAATAGACAAAGTCTTTATCATTGGTAAAGATTGCGAGATGGTAATACTCAGCAACAGAACAGATTAGAAAGTCTACATGGCCGCCATTGATTCCTTTTCTTCTGCATTGATTATGCATTTCCGCTGCACGCTCGTAATTTTTACTGATGATGGGCAAGTCTTCGAATGCTTCTAAGCGCCTCTTCAACTTCTGAAATTGCAGCTCTTCTGTAATTCCTGATAACAGTTCTTGTCTAATTGGTCCTATAATTCGGACACGAGTCTCGTTAATAAGTTCCGAAAACTGGCTAACAAGTGTATTTTCAATAGCCTTTTGTTTGTTACGCCTTAATGCTAAAGACCATATGCTTGTGTCAACTAATGCTTCCATTAACGCTTTCGCTTTTTTTTGTAGTCGTATTTTTCGTCATATTCAATAGATCCAAAGAGGTCTAAAATTTGCACCTGTTGGTGACGTTGTAAGTACTCTTTCAAAGCGGCGTTTACAGCATCCTTTTTATACTTAAAACCCCCTACTTTCAGAACCTCTGAAAGCAAATAAGGATCATATTCGATATTGCTCGCCATGACTTACCTCCTACACATTATTATACACATTTTTATGTGTGAAGTAAAGAGCCAAAAAGATTTTCAATACCAAAAGTCAAATTCAACCTGGCGCTCCGTCATTCCCATGGATTAATTATGGTAAGATTGAGGTTAATAAAGTCCTTTGTATTGAGTGTCACGAGAGCTAAATTTCTCGCTACAGCTGTTGCAGCAATGTAAAGATCTTGCACGCCAACAGTCAATCCTTTCTTTTGCAAGGACGAATTTAAAGCGCCCCATTTAATCGCAATCGTCTCATCAATAGAAAGTATGTTTCCTTTAAATCGGGTTGGGCTTAGTTAACTTATGATAATCATCTGCGGAAATGATCCAGGCGCTTTCTTCTCCATGTTGAGTGATCATCTGAGGACCTTGTTCTTTAGCTAAGCGAACGACTTCACTCAAACGTTGTTTAGCCTGTTGTAGTTGCCAGTTCATATCTTCTCCTGTCTAGACAGTCTAGTTTTCATTGTATACGATCTTTAATTTTTTTTGACAACCTCGAAAAAGTTATTCAAGAGTTTCTCAACACTTTCGTACAAAGCGCTCGAGGGAGTTCATCATATACAGAGGAATCGAAAGAACTTGCTTATGCAGCGAGAGAGGGTGTTCTGAAATACGAACTCCTAGTCGTCCCTTCTTTTCCTTTAAAAACTCTTGTATGGAGCGAAGGGAACCGGTTGCTCCCGCCTTGACTTCCACGGGAACGATATCGGATCCTACTGAAATAACGTAGTCGACTTCCGCTTGTCCGCCATCAGTTCTTTCCCAGAAAAACAAAGGAGTGTTTTGATAAGGAGCGTTGTAAGCAAGAAGCTCCTGTCCTACAAACTGCTCAGCAATCATTCCCGAATTGATCTGCAAAATACCGGCGCCAAAAAAATGAGTTGCATCCACCTTAGTTGCTGTTTGAAGCAGCCCAACATCAAGATAAAGGAGTTTATAGCGGTCCTCTTTCATATGCGCATAAAGAGGAAGACCCGCGGCTGTCGTGGCAAAAACACGTTGAAGCAGCCCTGCATGGCATAAAAGTTCAAGCGCCGGTTTCAATTCACGAGCTCTTATCTCCTCGTCAATCCTCCTAAATTTCAACACCTGGGAAACAAGAGTCGGAGTTTTTTGAAAAATGATGCGTAGATATTTGTGTTGAGTGTGTTTAGCATATTTTCCAAAATCGCTTTCATAAGCTTGTAAGATGCGGTGATGAACGCGTTGTGTTTCGAGAAGAGACTCTTCTTTAAGACTTTCTTTTACGGCTGCGGGCATGCCTCCAATAAACAAATAACGTCCCACCCACTTTAAGAGCTCTTGGTGTTCTAGTTGGCTCGGAGGGTTTTGCAAGTCAAATAGCGACAGCCTCTCGGCGACAAATGGGCAGGCAGCCTCTAAGTACTCAATAAAGGAAAGCGGTTTTAAGTAAAGGAACTCAATACGACCTACCGGGAAGCTAAAATCTTCTTCCCTAAGCAGAAACTCTAGCAACGATCCAGCCGCGATGACATGGAGCTCAGGCATTTTTTCTTTGAAATATCTGAGGGCGGATAGCGCTTCTCTGCATTCTTGAATTTCATCCAAGAACAGGAGGGACTGGCCGGCTTTGATCGGTTTGCGAAGAGCGAATTCGAGGCGCGTTAAAATTTCTTTAGGATCACGCGAAGAAAAAGCGCCTTTGAGTTCCGGGCGGCTTTCAAAATCGACAACGGCAATATCTTCAAATTGGCTTCTACCGAATTGTTCAACTAGGTGGCTTTTTCCGACTTGGCGAGCTCCCCTTAGAAGGATAGGAAGATGCTCCTCCTTTCCTTTCCATGCCATTAGTTCTTTTTCGAGATGTCGCTTCATGGTTCTAACTCCTACCTAAAAGTACCATATTTTGGTTATTTTTGGTATCAATTTGAACCAAAGATCATCCGAAACTTGATGTCTTATTCATTTTTGCATCATTTTTTCTCTCATTATGTAGCCCTTACGCCGAATTCGGCGTAAGGGCTACATAATGAGAGAAAGAATGATGCAAAAATGATTAAGACATCGCTCAGCAAAAATACAGTGACTAATCACGCTAACCCGCGCATCTCATTGCACTTTCAGTGGATGCAAGCGGAGGCGATTTTATGCCGCTGGCATATTCCTGAAAGAAAATTCCACAAAACATCAAGAACGTTGTTTACAGCCAAATCGACCATTTTCTGATCATCATCATTCATGCAGTCTTTTAACAGCTGCCGCTCTTGAGCCGCATGTTCTTTATCTGCGGCGATATGTACGCTGAAATATTCCCAATCTTTCGGATTTCGCATGCCATAATGTTCTTTAAGCCCTGCAATCTTGGAAATGCAAATTTCAGGAATTTGACTTTCGTACGCATAAAGCGCAGACACGCCTTCGGCGATTGTTTTTTTGCCGCAAATCTCTCGAAATGTCGACACAAGAATTTTCATTTCATCCGAAGACTCATGATTAATGAGTTCCTCTTCAGCGACTCCTAGGGAGATGGCGAAGTTTTTCCAAAGTTCGGGATGATTGGGGGAACCGGCCTCTTCTTCAATAAGGTTTTGGAGAAGAATTTGACGAATGGCTGCATTGTCGGTTCGGCAATGGATGGCGGAGAGATATGTAGGAAAAGCCTTAACATGTTGATAATACTCTTTGGCGTATTCTTTCAGACATTCGATCGATAATTCACCTCTCGACCATGCCTGATAAAAAACATGTTTAAGCAGGTGTTTGGATTGAATTTTTAAATCAAGAATTTGGAGAAACTGATCATGGTTTGCTTTCATAAATTACCCTCTTTT
>JABDEO010000013.1 GCA_013287015.1 Chlamydiota bacterium | reverse complement strand
AGCGGAGAAATTATCGTCTGCATCTCGCCCTCGCGATCATAGACGACAAACGAGGTGGTGCCGACAGTCACCAGCGCATTGGGAGACAGTTCATTGGAAGTTTCCAGTAGTTCTCCTTCCACGCGCGTTCCATTACGGCTTTTTAGATCTTCGACCGTCAATTTATCATCTTGACCGACAATAATTCGGAGATGCTGTCTTGAGACGCTTGTATCGTAAAATACAACATCGCATGTATTGGGATCTGTTCCAATGATGTAGCTATTGCCGGTTTGCAAGGGAAATTCGGCGCCGCTGTTGGGTCCCCCAACCACTTTGAGAAGCCATCGTCCGGTATCCATTAGGTCGAAGTTGACATTAGCCAAACCACCCTGTTCATCCGTTTCAGGCTCTAAAATAGTATCAGGCTCGTCTTCTGATTCCTGCGCTCCGGGAGGCGCATCTTCCACAACCAGACCGATGGGTTGTTCAACGGTAAAATGGGCGTCTTCTTCGGGCAGAAGTAAACTTGGCTCTGAATAATAGCGAAAGGCTGTATCTCCGATCTTTACCATGTCGCCCTGTTGCAATAGGCGTTGACCGGTGACGGGATCTTCATTGACGCGGACAGGATTTGTGGCGCTGAGATTTTCGATGACGATGCCTTCGGACGTCCTTCGACATAAGGCATGTTTACGTGAAGCGGCGGGATCTTCCACTAAAAATTGGCATGCGTCCGGATCGCGTCCAATTATCCACTGTTCGCCCTCATCCAGTGATAGCGTCAGCTCTTTTAGAAGTCCTTCTTCAGCAACTAATTTAGCAGACATAATTCATTCACTTCCCAATGCATTAAAAACGAACTTTTCCCTATAAAATCGAGCATAATTGATTCCAAATAATAAAGGAAGAAGAAGGTTTATTGATTTTTGCGGATTTCTTCGCGCCAAAAATCGACAGTATTAATAAAATCTTCGAGAGAATCTCTAAATTCTTTGTATTCTACCGAATAATCGGCTGCGTAAGAAAGCGTAACGCGGCCGCCGTCTTCGCTAAGGCCGAGGATTGCGCCATGCGTGCCTTGGCCAAACAGATTGGCCAACAGCGCGTCGGAATAGAAAACTTCGCGATTCGCTTTAGGGCAGGGGGTGATATTGCAAAATAAATAGAAACCTTTGGACAGGGGCGTAATATTGATCGCCAAATCCTCTTCCAATGGCAGCTTGTAATTTCCAGTTGACCCCGGCTCCAGCAAGTCGTCGACTTCCAGTTCCTGCGCCAGCTGCTTCATGTGTGCATCCAACATAATTCACACCATATCAGAGCGTCATTATTTCGTAAACAGGCAAGGGACTAAGGGACAAAGGGACTAAGGGACAAAGGGACAAGGGACAAGGGACCTAAAGGACATAAAGGACCTAAAGGACACAAATAACCTAAAAAAGATATATTTTTTTAGGTTATTTATGTCCTTTAGGTCCTTTATGTCCTTTAGGTCCCTTGTCCCTTGTCCCTTAGTCCCTTAATCTTTTTAATTATCCTTTCCAGACCATGCTCTTCATTGTTCTGATATTCTGTATCAAAGCCTCAAAGAGTTTCTGAATCTGATCATGGTAAGGCCCAATGTTTTGCTTTAAGGTGGCCTCAAAGTCTTGACTCATCCGCACATATTGTCCATAGAAAGATTTATTCGCTTCAAGGTTCGCCAATTCAGGCGCATATCCCGCTTGGATCATTTCGTTTTTCCATTTTGCGAAGTTGTCAAACGTCCTGGTTGTTACATCGCTAAACTGTGTAAACTTTTTGAACGCCGCATTCCCGCCGCTAGCCATTCGGGCCGTGACGCCGGCGGCCACCATCGAACCGACGGCCATAGTAAGATTCACAACAGCCGTCATCAAATCGTTGGCGGCCAACGCCTTGAATTGAGCGGCCTTCGTATTGCCTTCATCTATTGTGGCTTTGAATTGAAGCATTGCCTGCTCTGCAGTGGCTTGCATCTGTTTAACAAGCTGTGCGGCATTCTCTCGAGTGATTTGGGACATCATCTTCGCCAATCCACTGATCGTTTCAATGTATGTTGTATAAAAACTCCCCGCCAGCATAGCGTTAGGGGCAGGCGCTCCCGGAAGCGGAGGTAGAGTCGCTGCATCGGATCTAGAGCCTGTAGCGAATTTAGAGGCTGTAGCCTGTGTCTGACTGTTGACTGTCGCCGTGGGATCGCTGGCTCCAGATGAATCCTCAGGTCCAGGTGAATCCTCAGGCCCAAATGCAGAGTCAATTAAGCTCTCTAATTTTTGCAGTATGACAAGCGTTGCGGCGGCTAGATTGGAAAATTTCTGAGCCTGTTGCAAGACATTTTCTATATCGGTCTCAGAAAGATTTAGATCGCCGGTAGGTTTTAGAATTCCCGGCGTATCCGGCAGTACGGTGTCAAGGCCTTGATCTCGGGCAGCGGTGATTTTTGATGGGCCCGCCACATTGCCAGCCCCGCTTGCACTTGTATCAGCGGTCACGCCTGGAGCCGCCGTCGTCGTCGAACCTGCAGGCGGCAGCAATCCCGGTTTTTCGAAAGATTGATCTGGAGATTGAACCACTCTTCTACTATCATTATCAACAGAACCGTTCATAAATATTCTCCTTTTTTCAAACAAAATTTGTTATTATTACTCTAATATCTTATCCCTGCAAAATTCCCGTTGAATGCGAGGTCTCATTCCCTCCAGGTTCACTTGTGTAGCGCCATAGGATCTTTACAAACTCATCAAATTTTCTAAATTCTTCTTTTTGTTTCTCCGCTTCGAGCTCTTCTTCTATGTGCGCGGGCGCCATGTGTGAGAGAGCGTCAAGAAAAACATTGAAGTCCATATTTTCTAAAGCAAGCCGACCTTGCTGAATCACGACATTCAGCGCATTAATATCTTCTTCGGAAAAGATGTTTGCAAGTTTAGGGTCGGTCACAAACTGCTCCAAATGGCCTAACCATTGCATAAGCGGATCGCGCAGACTTTCCACCAATCCCGCTGCAGCGGAAGGGTTTTGCAATCCTAAGGCCCGCAACGCAGCGGCAATCACTCCGCCGGACAGCAGATCCGCCGCCGTCGCTTCAGTCGTCTCGTTGGCGCCGCAAGCTTGTGCGATTCCCAAACAAATTCCTCGAATCACTCCTGCGCTGGCCCCTAAATTTAAACCTAAATCCAATCCCAAGACGCCATCTGGACTAGCCATTGAGCCAAGGGCGGTTGCGCCTCCAAACAGGGCATTAAGCAGCAGCGGCAGCAGATGACTGCTTCCAGTGTCTGCAAGCGGAAGGAGCGTCGCCAACAAGGCCTCTGAAACCAGAGAAGTCGATGATGTCAAAGAGGCCGGAAGCAGTGTCTTATCCACATCCAGACTCGCAACGCTGAGCCCTAGCAACAGTGCGGGAGCCGCTGTTTGTAGGCCTGAGGCCGCAACGATCAGATCCATCGCCCAAAGCATTGGATCCTGCGCCTGCAGAGCGTCCCCTGAAAACCGGCTTTGCGCTTGCATGCTGTCCAGCTCCGCCGCCAAATCCGATAGACCCGCTTTATCCCCTTGCTCGCTCAAAATGGCGAAATCATTGAGGGCGACTCCCATCCGATTAGAAAGGCCGCTTAGAGCGTCGAAATTTGGATCATTTGGTCCGATGGCCGCTAAATTATTTTGGAGCGCGCCCAAGATGAGAACGCCCTGTTCGACCAACTGCTCACGCGCAAGCGCCGGCAAAGCGGCATACTGTGCGAGTTGCGAGGTCGCCAACGCGGTAGGCTCGAGTGGGTTCGCGATGGCGTCCAGCCATGCAAGAGCGAAGGCCGTTGCGCCAAGCGTCCCATCGAGCGCGCTGTACGCTGCATTGCGCTCATCCGCAGGCAGTTTGCTTTCACTTATCAAACGCGCTTGAACCTCAACAGGAAGCATTTTAAACAAGATCTCGAACTGAGCGGTCCAACTTTTATCGCTTTCAAGAGGGGCTCCCGCTGTGCGGACGCGAGTCAACATGGCTATCGTGGGATTGCCGGCGCTGCTTTTATATTTCCAAGTAGCGTCCAGGCCCAAATCTTCAAACGGCCTGATCACGCTTTCGGGAGTGATGCCGAGCATTATCGCCATATTCTGCCTTGCCGCGGTGGCGTCCAATTCATTAGGCAATGGGGTGGGCGGCCCGCCAATTGTTCCTCCTGTTCCGGTGGCATATGTCATAACTTACTCCTTATCTTCATTTTCAGCCCTTTTTCACCTTTTCGGTCACTAGAATCCCCTCTCTGTGTGCTCTGTGATCTCTGTGGTTGATAAAAAATTCGAAACGTTTTTATCAACCACAGAGATCACAGAGCACACAGAGAGGTGACCGAGTTCTTTCTTAGTAAAGGTGAACAAGGCCCATTTTCACCATCACTGATTTTGCGCCGCTAATTGTTCGATCCCTTTAATGAGACTCGCTTGCGTAAGCTGGGCGCGTTCTTTAATTTTTGCGTATTTTGGTTCATTGCCGGCGATATTGATCACCATGCCTAGGCTGAAAGCGGCGTAGTCGGGCCGATTGAGCTTTAAATAGCAGTCGGACATATGATAGAAGGGGAGTGGATTATTCAAGTCCATATAGTAACATGCGACATATGCGTTTAAAGCGTCCTGATACTCTTTCAACATATGACGGCAAGCCGCGACCCCAAAAGAGTAAGTCGGATTAGCGTTGTCCAATGTGCTAAGCAGCGAAAAAATAAGAAGGGCGTCCTTGCATTTCCCAGAGCCGTACAGCCGATACGCATAAGCGTAAAGAGTGTCTTTTATCTCCTGCGTGAGCCCCGCCGCCTGATCAAAGGGAACCCCTTGAAGCAGCATTTTTTTTAGGGCGTCCTCATAACTCTTTTTATCACGCTCTGAACAATTTGGAGCTACCTTCGCAATGGTCTCTTCTATCAACTCGTACATTGTAGCCATCATCTTTCTCCTATTTTATTCGCATCATCCTCTCGACGCATTAATTAAACTAGTCGTTGCATCTCCCGTTGTTTTATATTTATGACCTTGAAACTCCTCCAAAGAGGCGATCCAGGAACCGAAGGAATTGACGATATTCAGCAGTTGATCGATCAAAGCTTTAATGTCGTCCATCGCCTTTTGCAAGATGGCGTCCTTAGCTTCAGCGAGCGCGCGGATTTTTGCAACTTCGCCTTCACTCATGCTGATGTCGTACTGATATTTTGCGTTGGATAGGCCGACAGCCGCATTCGCCGTTTGACCTATAGTTAAAATGCGCTTTAAGTTCGTTTCCAAGGCGGTGAGATTGCCGCCGAACGCCCTGGCTTGAGCCATCATCATTGCAAGTTGTTTTATTTCAACCATCGTACAGGCTTTAAACACTTCAAATTTGCTGGCGCCGCCGATCAACAGTTGACTGACTTTCACTTCTGCGGCTTGCAGTTCCGCCTGACTTTGCGACAGCTTCTCCATAAGTTTTTCCGCCGCTTCGCCTTTCTTCGCATAGGAATAAGCCGCCGCGCCAATAGAAGCGGCGACAGTGACCGCTATGGTTACATACAGGCCAACCATGGCGGCTTGATCCGGGCTCATTCCACCCAAATTTTGGGCGGACTCAGCCACTACATTCGAGCTGCCGAATACTTGAACGCCCATCATCACTCCATCAGCAAGGGAACCGCTTTCACCCGCGCCGCACAAAAGCGTGACTCCCACCAACAAAATGACGGTTCCAATGAAATCGGTGATTTTCGTATCAATGAGTCCGCCCGTTAAGGCGTTAAGAGCGCCGCCTAAAACTGTCTTGCCGAGGGCGTCTATGGCTTTCTTGGTAATGCCCGCCGCGCCGGCTTGCTCCGCCACGGACAAGGACAACAATGTTACAGATAAAGCGATGGCGGCAGGTCCTAATGAGCCTAATGAAAGCAGCGTGACGGCGACGCTTATCGCCAATACGATCGGGCCTACAAATTTCATTATATCTTGCATTTTGTCGCTTTTGGCTTTCTTTTTGTTGATATCATCCTGCTGCACTTTTTCATCATCCAACGCTTTTTTATGCGCTGCGATCTTCGTCTCCTGCGAGTCCTGCTGCCCTTTCGCGGTTTGTTGCGCTCTTTGGGAATCTGCGCTTTGCATTTGATAGAGCTGCTTTTCCAATGCGCTGATCGCCTGTCCAATCATTTTCAAAAAGTTCGTTATCGTCATTCGCTCTTGACTATTTACAGGCAATGCGTTCGCAGTTCTGACAGCCACGTCATTCATGCTCTTTAAATAAAGAACAGCGTCCAAACCGACTCTTGATCCCACCCATAAATCAGGCCCTGTCGGAGCCCAAGCGGGGGGTAAGCCATACTCTTGCTGCACCGCCGACAAAGCCTGCCGCTTGATATCCGCAGCGATCGTTTTGATTCCATCAGGAATGCCTGCAGCGGAGGGATCTGCCAAAAATGCGCGTAATGACGTTTTTTGAGCCGCCGTCAAATCTGTTCTGCCATTGATCAGCGTTTCCACATTGCCGCGATAATTGCTGCTGACCATGCCGTTAAAGCCTTCGGTGTCGATGGCTGGAACGCCGGTTGGAAGAGTGGTCAAACCATAATCCGCTTTAAGCTTGTTAAGCGCGGTTTCTTCTATTTCCGACATAGTCGCCCTGTCAGCGGCGCTGCCTAAACTGGGATTGTAGTGCAGCGTCGTCAACTTGCGCGCCGCGGCCAAATCTCCTCCGGTGCGTTGGCTTATCTCTTCAGCGACAGTCGCATCATAAGCCGTATTCAAGGCGTCATCCACAAAGCCGCTGTCGGGCTGATAATCCGCAGGCAGCTCTATTCCGGCTTTTTGCAGCTTGTCTGCAACTTTGCCGCGCATTTCAGCCAGCATGTCTTGGACGGATGGATCCGCCTGTGCGGCAACCTCCGGATGGAAAAAAGCAAGTTCTAAAAACGATGCCTGCTTTGTATTCAACTGATTTTTCGTCACCTCTTCATCCAAGGCGGATTCAACTGTGTTATTGTAATTATTGTTCAATGTTGTTTGCTCGTCGGGATTCAATAACGTCTCTAGAAACTTTGGCGGAGCGCTTTCGCTTGCATCAGCTGTTTTGGCGGGGACTGTGGGACTTAAAACCGGATCGCCGGCGCGCGAAGCATAGACCTTTCCACTTGCAGAGCCGTCGGCATCCGATTGCTCTTGAACATCTTTGCTTCCCCATGGGCCTGTCTGTTTGCTTGTCGCGCCCGCGGCAAGCGCTGCATCCGTTTCCGCCGCTACACCGACTTGAGCTTGACTCGTATATGAAACATTTGAACCATCATCATTTTTTATTGTGCTAGTCATAAAACTTCTCCTAAGTAATGGACGTCTGCAAAGTCTATTTTTCGATCTCCCTCTTTAAACTTTCTATGGTCAACTTTGCACGGTCCTTTAACACCTGATATTCCGGTTTGCTTCCAGCGCGATCCATCGCCATTTCTAAAAAGAGAACCGCCGAAGCCGGATCTTTCATCTGAATATAACAATCTGAAGCATGGAAATTGGGAACGGGATTTTCCGGATCCAACATCGCCGCCACTAAATAAATTTTTGCCGCGTTTTCATATTCTTTCATCATGTGGAAACAAGCGGCCAATCCTAGCGTATATCTGGGTTCCGCTGAATCCAACCCGATCAAAAGTCGAAATAATTCAATAGCTTCCGGATATCTTCCAGTATTGTACAACCGATATGCTTGCCCATAAATGGCCTCCACTTTGGCGTCGTTAAAGCCCAGCGCTTCTTTGGGCAACACTCCGGTTTTCAAAAAAGAGAGGGTGATCTCCGCAACCTGAGCCGCCAAATCCCCTCCTTTCAACCCTTCACCTACCTTTTCGATCGCTTTCTTCACTTCCACCTCTTCATGTTCCATAACATTCTCCTCGTTGAGCGAGTACGCTGTAAAGTTATTGTTGACTACTTGTGGCTGCGTGAAAGCTCCCGCGGTTCAATGATCGCAAAGGGGGTTGTATGCCCCTCATACTACCCCCTTTGCGATCATTGAACCCCGGGGCTTTGACGCGCCACAAATAGTCAACAATAACTTTACAGCGTACCAGATTGATCAATCGGTCATTTAAAGACTCCTCTCACCTCTATGTGCGCTCTGTGATCTCCTTGGCTGATAAAAGCGTTTCAAGTTTCTATCGACCCTTTCTTCAATCACAGAACGCACAAAGAGGTGAAAAAGGCCCATTTTTAACGGAAAACCGCATTCAACAACGTTGTCAACTCCTGAATGATCGCCGTCGCCATATTCGCCTGTTGGCTCACTGTGTCGTTGCTCTGGTTGACATTGGATTGCAATCCCTGCGCATCATCCCCCACCACGCCCCGGTTGTTCTGCATAATCTGTTGGAGCCGGGCGTTTATCGTATCGTTAGCAATGGCTCGCTGTGTTGACTGATCTGCGGCCGTACCGCTCAGTCGAGTGCCATCGCCTCCAAGGAACGTATGCATTTGAGTCAGGGCATCGGTGTATGCTTTCTGCCAAGATGTCAAAATGAACAAACGGTTGGCCTGCATCGCCGCGACGCGCTGCAGCGTGTTCAACATGCTCGCAATCAAGGAAAATATGCGATTAAGAATTAAAGTTTTGCTGTAATTTCCTGATGCAAGGTTGGTTGTATCCACAGGCAATGCGCCTATCGGAGAAACGCCGTTCGCTAATGTTTGAACAAGAGTTTGCGCCCAAGTTTGATAAAAAACACTGGGATTAAAAAAACCGTACTGCGTGATTTGAGCGTTATAAAATTGTTGAAATTGAGCTTGCGCTTGCGCTAAACTGGCCGCCGGAAAAATCAAAAAATAGGATTGCAAATAATTCGCAAGCGAAGGCTGCGTCGGATCAGCTCCCAATGTCGACATCGGAGCAAGCGCTTCAGCCCATTTCAGCCTCGTAGGAGCATCCCATAACGCCGTGTTCGACGGAGCTCCTGTATAAGATATAAATGCGTTTAGAAACGCTTGGTATTGGCTGTTGATGGAGACCGAACTTGGCGGCCCTCCCAATAACTGCTGCCAGCCCGGATCTGTATTCACAGCCAATGCAGCGGTGTAAGCCGCCAAAGAATCAAAGCCAGACGGCGGAGTCGCCACCCCTCCACTCGACGCAACTTGCGTTACGTAATTATTAATAAGTACAGACATAAACTCCTCCAAAAATATCGTATTTATTTAATATTCTGCGCCATGTGCTGTAGAATCTGCGTAAGCGCTTGTAAAATGGCCGAAGCCGATTTGTAATATTCTTCAAATACATATAAAAATTGCCGCACTTGCTCATTTTGCGAATCGTTCAATGATTGACCCGCTGTGATGGCGTAGGTGATGTCCTGTTGAAAAATACCTCCCTGACTGGCGCTCGGCGCGTTCTGCGGCGTGCTGTAACCATCCAATAACCATTTGCTCAGCCCGGAAAAAGAGGAAAGCATCGAAGACGCGGACGTAATGCGCGCGCCTGCGCTCGTCTTAAAAACGTTTTTCAAATCGTTATACACCGTTCTAATCTTCGCCGTAAGGCCCGCCGGATCTTCCGTGCCCGGATTCGCAGGAGTGGCCCCCAACCTTGGCACCGTGGCGCTCAACTGCGGAATCAACGCGCTAAGTTGAGCTAAAAGAATCACCAACTGACTCTTGGCGTTAACCACTGAACCCTGAAACAAGCTGTAAGCCTTCACAAAATTCGTTTTCACAGCGCCGCTGGGGATGGTAAGTATCGTATTGCCGTTCGCATCCTGAGAAAATGTATAATTATTCGCTTGGACTACCGCAAGAGCCGTGTTCCACGCGGGGACAATATTGGCATTAAAAGTGCTGTATGAAGTGGGTCCTAATGCCGCATTCTGAAACACCCCAAACTGCGATAGAAAGTCAGGGGGAGGAGGTGGAAGCGCGCCAAAAGCAGCATTAAGATTAAATGTATACTGCGGATTAAGCACGCCTGCTTGACCTTGAGGAGCGTAAAAATTAGTAAGCAAAGTATTGAGGTCCGCTGTAGATATTCCTGGGGTTTGACTTCTGATTTGAGATGTAAGAAAGCTTATCTCATTGACGAAATATTGCGCCGCGGGCGATACGACATAAGGGTCATTGCCAACGCCCACAACAGGCACAATGCGCTGGCCGAAAAAGGCGCTCGCTGCATGCTGATAAGCTAGAGTGTAGGCTGAAGCCGTTATTGATCCGCTCGGAGGATTCCAAGTAAAGCCCGATCTCGCGGCCACCGAAGTGAAACTGCTTCTGCTATTGACTTGGATCTGGTTGTGTATCTGCTGCAGGGTGGCGAGGATATTTAACGTTTTTTGCGTTGTGCTAAGGGCGTTTTCAAGATTGCCCATCTGCGCGGCGATCATATCATTGCCGGTTTGAATGTAGTCAAGTTCAATCATGCTTTGAATGCTTCTATTGCTCGCCGATCCCACATACTGCACTAAACCTTGCAAAATCGGCGCCGCATTTACGCTGGTCTGCCATGCATTGGCTTGACTGAGCGACATCTGGATCGGAGCGGATGAAGAAACAGGAACTCCCACTCCATCTAATGAGCCAAACAGCACGCCAAGCTGTTGCGCCATTTCAGTAGTGACATAATAGGTCTGCGTCGAACCGCTTGGATTCGACGAATCCACAGGCACGGAAGCGCCATTCGTCAAGAGGTTGCGCAAAATGTTTAATTGTTGATTAAGCGTATTGGCGTCGGCCGCTGATAAAGTCGGCGGCGTAGTCGCCGGCGGCGTAGGAAGCAATAGCTGTTGGATCGTATTAACAGCGGTGGTATAGCTGGAAAACACCGGCCCCGCGGTCTCTGCGGCTGCCAACGCGTAACCGTTAATCCCAAAGACATTCACACTTGTTGTGGTGATGGGTCCCGTCATACAAGTTCCTCCTCTCGAGGCGAGCCGTAAAACAACTCAGCCTCTAATAATAATATAGAAAACAATAAGAGAAAATTAACTATAAACACTATAGATTCAATTTCTCATATTCCTCTAAATATTATTATAACAAATAAAAAGTTAAAAATACATCAAAAGAATTTTCGACGTATAAATCAGCCTTGACAAATTCGAAAGCAGGTCATAACATCCCCTTTATTTAACGCGAATTAACGTTGAATCCTGGCGAAGCTTTGACGCTATTGACGCTGCATTGGGGTCAGGCCTGACACTATGACACTTTAAGAGCGCCGACGGCGCTCTTAAAGTGTCATAGTGTCAGGCCTGACCCCAATGCACTAATTTTAAGGTGACGATGACAATGAAAGGCATTATTCTCGCAGGCGGAAGCGGCACTCGCCTCCACCCGCTAACTCTTGGGGTCTCCAAACAGCTGCTGCCCATCTACAACAAACCGATGATCTACTATCCTCTGTCGGTCTTGTTGTTGGCCAATATCCGCGAAATCCTGATCATCACCACGCCCGAAGAGCAACACCTATTTCAGCGGTTGCTAAAAGACGGCTCCGATTTTGGCGTGCAATTGTCCTATGCGACCCAACCTAAACCAAACGGCCTTGCCGAAGCGTTTATCATCGGCCGCGATTTCATTGGAAATAGCCGCGTCTCTCTCATTTTGGGAGACAATATTTTCTACGGCAACCATCTAGGGCCTCTCTTGGAAAAAGCAAGCCAAAAAGAAAAGGGCGCGACTTTATTTGGCTATGAAGTGAAATCACCGGAACGCTATGGCGTCGCAGAGATCGATGCAAAGGGCAACGTATTATCAATCGAAGAAAAGCCCAGGAATCCTAAATCCAATATCGCCGTCACAGGTCTCTACTTCTATGACAACCAAGTGGTCGATATCGCCGCCAATCTCAAACCTTCCGCTCGCGGGGAATTGGAAATCACAGACGTAAATAACGAATACCTGCGGCGCGGACAGGCGACGTTGTCTCTAATGGGGCGCGGTTTCACTTGGTTGGATGCAGGCACCTATGATAGCCTGATGCAGGCCAACCATTTCGTGCAGGTCATCGAAGAGCGGCAAGGCCTGCTCATCGCTTCTCCCGAAGAGGTCGCATACCGGCAAAAATTAATCAGCAGGGCGCAATTAAAAGTTTTAGGCCAGCGTCTCGGCAACAGCGCTTATGGGCAGTATCTGGTCCAATTATCAGAAAGAGACTCGCATCATGAATCCCAGCATGAATAGACGTATAAAATAAAAACAGGAGCGAATCATGAAACGAAGCGTGCAAAACATTTTAGTCACGGGCGGCGCAGGTTTCATAGGCTCAAGCTTCATCCGCTATCTTCTCCAAAAGGTTCCTGACTTTCAGGGAACTTGCATTAATTTAGACTTGTTGACCTATGCAGGGAATCCCGACAACTTAAAAGAGATCGAAAAAGACCCCCGTTACATTTTTCAGCAAGGCGATATCTGCAATCAAGCTCTAGTTGAACATCTCTGCTTTGAACATCAGATCGACGCGCTCATTCATTTTGCAGCGGAAAGCCATGTCGACCGCAGCATCCTTACGCCGCAAACGTTTCTCCAAACCAATGTCATGGGAACTTTTCATTTGCTGGAAGCGGTTAGAAAACATCCAAAAATTCATTTTCATCATGTGTCCACGGATGAGGTGTATGGTTGTCTTGGAGCGGATGGTTTTTTCACTGAAGAATCCCCCTACCGTCCGAACTCCCCCTATTCGGCCTCTAAAGCCTCTTCAGATCACCTTGTAAGGGCGTATGGAAAAACATACGGCATATCCACTTGCATCTCCAATTGCAGCAATAATTACGGTCCTTGCCAATTTCCTGAAAAATTAATTCCCTGCATGATTTTAAACTGCATCAATCAAAAGCCGCTTCCAATATACGGAGAAGGCGCGAATGTGCGCGATTGGCTGTACGTGGAAGACCATGCTAAAGCCCTTTGGATGCTCCTTCAACAGGGGAAAAAAGGAGAAATCTATAATGTCGGCGGAGAAACCGAATGGCGCAACATTGATCTAGTCTATGAACTCATCCGCATCATTTCGGAAATGCAAGGAGAAGCCCCTGAAAAATTAGAGCGGCTCATCACCTTCGTGAAAGATCGCCCGGGCCACGATTTCCGCTATGCGATTGACTGCGGCAAAATCAAACGCGACATCGGCTGGTCTCCCGATCACTCTTTTAAAAACGGCCTACAGAAGACCGTCAGTTGGTATATGGAAAATATTCAATGGCTTCAAAACGTTGGAAATCCGCCAATATACACGCTTCCGGCAGGGGGTTCGTTTGTAGCGTAGACTTCAGTCTGCGCTTGTTTACGCAGGTTTTAACCTGCGTTTGTTTTTGCGGGTTTTAACCCGCAACGTTTGGAAGGGGGAGTCTTTGGCATCCGACATGAAATTGACGCAAGTCCGACTTGCGGGTTGAAACCCGCAAAAACAAGCGCAGGTTAAAACCTGCGCAAACAAGCGCAGACTGAAGTCTACGCTACAAATGAATGCAAGAGCTCGCTTCATGTTTTTCTCTGGCACGGAGGCGAAAAGATCATCTTGCCTTTCCCCCGGCAGTGGCGCGTGAAGCCATTTTCATTTTTATTATTTACAAGGTTGCACCATGCCGCCCAGCTGCGCCGTCATCATCGTCACCTATAACAGCGAACGAGACATCCATCACGCAATGGATTGCCTCCAAAACCAATCGGTCCCAGCGTCGCAAGTCATCATCGTCGACAGCGGCTCCGCTCAACTCGAATACCTGACGCGCTACCGCAGCCGTCCAAACACCGTTGTCTTGCTCGCCAACCGCAATGTCGGATTTTGCAAAGGCAATAACCTGGGCGTAGAGCTCATCCACGAACCCTGCGACTATGTCCTGTTCCTTAATCCCGATGCCTTTTTGACGCCGCGTTTTCTTGAAGAAGCTCTAGCTTTTATGGAACAATCCACCCAAAAAAATTGCGGCGCAATGACGGGAATCCTGCTAGGTTACGATAGAGAAGCGAACGCTCCTAATGGAAAATATGACTCAACCGGCGTTTTTCCCACTTGGTATGGCAAATGGTACGACCGCGATCAAAGGCAGCCGTATAATCCGAATAATCCAAAAAATTACAAACAACCAGAACAACTTCCCGCCATTTGCGGAGCCCTGATGTTATGTCGAAAAACTGCGCTTGATCAAGTTTTGATAAATGGCGTTAATGGAAAAGAGGTGTTTGACTCCTCCTTCTTCATGTATAAAGAGGATATTGATCTATCTTGCCGCTTAAGACAGGCCGGCTGGACGCTGATGTTATATCCAAGCCTCCTAGCCTACCATTGCCGCGGATGGAGTCAGCGGCGCGCGGCGCCGCGCGCCCTACGGCTGCAGGCCGCTCTCAATGAGCTGCGCCTGCACTGGCGCCATCGCCAGCCAATAAAAATTTGTTACTCGCTCGCTAAATATTTATCTGTCTACATCCTAAATTTATAGAACATATGAGTAGAGCGCGTGCACATATAAGTAGACTGCATGATCATGTCAACCGAGCATGCAATATTTCTCTTAAAACCCCTTGACAAGCTTCCTTACATATTTTGCAAAATTTCTCTTTTGGAAAAACTTTAAAAACGTCGTCCTGCATTAAATTTTCCATATCAGTTATTACCTGCTGTTCACTAAGGGATTCACCTCTGTTTTTTATGCGCTCTTTTTTTATTTCTTCTAGACAAAGATAATAATTTTTTAATATTCGCTCAAACACTCTCATTTGAGCTTGCACTTTTTTAGGCATCACACCCGCTACCCTTGTTTCGCATTTTTCGCCGAACATACCCACGACGATGTGCATGATTGAGGCGTCTACAACAATAGCAACTTTATCAGTCCAATCTGTTTTTTTCATTGCTCTATTAATTAAGACCAATATACCGTCAGCGTAGTTTTGTAGATATCCTCTAAAGCACTTAAATAGACCCTCAATAAGAGAGCTGTTTATTTGCCACCCATTTAAATCATCGTTCTCACTTGCGTTCTCCCCTGCCTTTTCACGCTTATTCCATCCTTGTATAATGCTGAGCTGTTTTTTAAAGCCGTCTGGAATCTCTTCCTTTAAGGCAATCTCGCTAGCAAATTGAATTAATTGTTGCACAGTAGCATCCGGCTCGAGTGTGAATTTGCGGCCCGTCTTCTCGTGGTATTTTTTTAATTCCGTTACAAGCGCCGGTATAGTCTCTTCCTCTAACTTATTTAAAACCTTAGCGTCTATCCTGTCCAGAACGTTAATTCCGTCGATCAGGCCATAAATGTTAAAGTTATTGACGGGGGCAAGCGTTAAATTTTCACTATAAGCCTCCTTCGCCTTGCAAGCTCCGCCAGTTTCAAGCAATGCGCGAATCTTCCCTTCAATGATTTTTTTATCACTTATTTTTTTTAATATTTCTATACCGACTCCATCCCCCCTATTCTGTGAGTAATCGCAACCAACAATCACAAAATCAGCCTGGTTTAAATCGCGAACTATATGGTTTGTTCTCTCTAACTCCTGAAGGACTTCTGTTCTTTGTTGCTTTACACTGTCATCATCGATTACGGGACCACCGGGGACTCCGGCAGCCTCTGCTTTCTTGGCAAAGTCTTCGGCCGCTTTTTTGTGTTCAGATCGCAAGAAGTTCAGTTCTTCTCGCATCTTTACAAATACGGTATTAATTTTTGCTGATTCATCAACTACAACTTTATTTTTATCCAAAAGATTGTTATATTTTTCTTTTAATCTACTAACTTCTTTAGTTAATTTTTCAATTTGTTTATCTGCGGCATCTATTTTAAACTGCAAGTCACCTTTTTCTTTTTCTAATGTCGATTTTTGATTCTGTAGTAACAATTTTTCTTTTTCGTTTTCGTTATCTTTATAATTTACTTGTTGCTGAAATAATACTAGGTTTTTATTGTTTTCTTCTATCGATTTATTTTTTTTAACTACCCATTCTCGACAGTCGTCTCTCTCTTTTTCTAATAATTTAATTTTATCGGAAAGTTCTTGGTGTTGCGCTTCACCAGCACCCTCGGGAGCAGGAACGACCTCCGCTTCAAGTTTTTTTATTCGGGCTGTCAGATCAATATTTGTCTTTATTAGTTTGTCCATTTCTCCTAGTTTTTGCAATGCGATAGTCTCTTCGTTTTTCGCCTTTAAAGCGGCTTGGGAGTGCTTTTCTTTATCGATTTTAATAATGTTGTGAGCGTTGACAAGTTCATTGTTTAATTTTTTATTTTGATTTTCCAGTTTCTGCGTTTCGTTTTCCAATGTTTGAATCTGTTTTAAAAATTCCACTGATGCGTCGTCATCGCTTATACCTTTGTCATCGGACTTTGCGCCTTTAGCGTTTTTTCCATTCTCTACTAATGAAGGATCTGGTTTAATATTTGGCTTAATATTAGGGTCGCCAATTTTTTCGGAAAGCGTTGCATTTTCCGCTTTTAAAGCTTTATTTTTCGCTACAAGTTCCTTGTTCTTCGATTGAATCTTTTCCATTTTGCAAATATCTCGAATTTTTACAATGGCATTGGCAATTTTTAGATTATTAAATACGCGATTATTCGCAGACCATTGTCGAATTGCTGTTCTATCTTTCCATTGATCCATTATTGATGTTTTAAACGCATCATCTAGATGAATCGGGTTGTTTCCGTCAATTTCTTTTTCGACAACCTTCAAAGATATTTTCATGCATTCTGTTATGCTAGAGTCAACGCCGCAACAACGGAAAATCCGTCGCCACATGCGCGCCCATTTGCCTAAAGAAACATAATTTTGAGTCTGCTCGTTGAAATATTTATTGTGCTGAGCATTAACAATGACTTCTTCGATATTATTAATTTTAACCATTTTACCACCTATTTGCCATTTGTTTAATAAATAAGCCACATTTTATCATGCATATTATTTAAAGACAAGGATGTTTTTATAACATTTTATTAAACTGTAGCGTAGACTTCAGTCTGCGCTTGTTTGCACAGGTTTTAACCTGTGCTCGTTTTTGCGGGTTTTAACCCGCAAGTGTGGCTTGCGGCGACTTCAATTAAAGCAAATTTAGTGGACAAGGCCGAAGCGCCATCCTGACTTTGCGGGTTAAAACCCGCAAAAACAAACGCAGGTTAAAACCTGCGTAAACAAGCGCAGACTGAAGTCTACGCTACATCTCGCAGACTGAAGTCTACGCTACATCTGTAGAGCGCCGCAACAGCGAAAAAAACGGTAAGAGTGCAAACAACGACTCCGCCCGTCGAGAGGGCAAGTCCATACACCGTGAGAAAATGACGCGAAAGCGCCACGCCAATCAAAGAAGCGATGCTGCCAAGGCCGATCGCTAGAAACAACATCCCCTTCAAATCGTTAGTCAGCAGACGCGCTGTAAGAGCGGGCCCTGTAATAAAGGCCAACACCATCAAGGCTCCTACAGCTCTGAAGGCTCCGATCGCCGTGCACGACACCTGAGTCATCAGGAGATAATTGAAAAATACAGTCGAAATGCCGAATGCCTGAGAAAGAGCCGGATCAAAAGTTGTGATTTTAAATTCTTTGAAAAAAAGCGTAAACAGCGCTGCATTTATTGCAAAAATCACTAAAACAAGTTTGCAGTCATCAAGACGCAACGCGTCAACATTACCCATGACAACCTCTGTTCCGATATGCGCATTGCGCGTTAACAACGTCACTAAGATAATGCCTAATGCAAATAAACTGGAAAAAATCAGTCCCGTGCTGGCGTCTTCTTGCAACCTTGCGACCTTAGTTAAAAATTCCGTGAGGAATGCTGTGACTAAGCCCGTCGCCAATGCAGCAAGCAGCATGGCATGGATATTAATAGGCTCAACATGTACGAAGACATTGCTGAGCCCATCATGAGCGCCAGTTAAAAGATAGACAGATACAATTCCCAATAAAATAGTATGCGATAGCGAATTCGCCAGCATCGTCATCTTGCGCAACACTAGGAAAGATCCCACTAATGCGCTGGAAGCCGATACACCCGCTAATACGATGACCTGAATCTCGTCGGAAGCCAAATCCGAAAAAGAGAGTTCGCCAAATAAAAAATATCCGATCCTAATCACAAATTGCAGAAGAAATCCAAAAACGGTTTTGCCTTCATAAGGATTCAAATGCACAAGACTTTCCATGTCAAATTCCATCCATGTTTGCATTCATCGGAGGAATACGCTGCCGATGAGGATCGACTTGCGGATCCTTTAATAGCCGGGTAAGCTCACGTTCCAACTCCGGAGTGATGATGTGCTCCATCTCCTCAGCGTTATGATGCACGCGTTCCGCGCCAATGCCGACATAATCAGCCAAATACACTTCCCATAAACGATGCAGCCGCACGATTTGTGAAGCCTTTTTGCGCCCATCTGATGTAAGGCGATAAACATTTGACTGAGATTTACCCAGCCAGCCCTCACGGATTAAACTCAGCAAAATGCAGTGAAGATAAAGCCTTGAAACGCTTTGATACTGCAAGATGTGCTCAAAAGGGATATTTTTATCTCGATCAAAATCTTGGTCAAATCGCCAGAGCGTTTTGAGTATATTTTCACGAATGCATCGGTGGCGGAAATAAGTGACGCGCATTAACCGCAACAACAAGCCGCGTCCCGGAGCAAACAACAGGGAAAGAAAACAGATCGATGAGGCGACAAGCACAATTGTGGGGCCCGTCGGCATTGCCAAACGGGAGCCTGGATAACGAATCGCCAGATATTGGGAAAGCTCCACAGAGATATAGTTGCCGAAAAAACCGCTGATGACGCCGAACAAACCCGCCAGTAGAAGCATTATATGGAAGTTGTTTGTGTACTGCCTTGCGGCTGCAGCGGGAGCTATCAACATGGCGGACATCAAAACAACGCCGACGGAACGAATGCCGATCACAACCGATAACGCCGTTAATATAAAAATGATGGCGTCGATTGCGGACACCTTCATGCCGATGCTTTTGGCGAAATCCCGATTGAAGGTGATTGTTTGCAGTTCCTTTCCAAGCAGAAGCGTTGTCAAAATAACGACGATGGCCAGCGCGCCATAAATGATGATGTGAACGTCCATCATCGTGGAAGCCTGACCATACAAATAAGATTGAGCTTGCCTGTAAAGGGCAGGAAAAGAAAATTGCACATCGCTTGCCAACGTCAGTCCTATCCCAAAAAAAACGGACAGCGCAAAACACAAGGCGGAATCGGTGCGGATCTTAAATCCGCGTTCCAGCCAGTTAATCGCAACAAGCCCCAAAAGAGCTGTGCAGAAGGCTCCTAATAAGATGAATATAGCGGTCGCCGCATCATTGACGTCGTCTTCAAGGATAAGACCGGCGCAAATGACTCCAATGATCACGCCTGGATAAGCGGCATGCGACAATGCCTCCCCAAGCAAAGATTGTTTCCGCAAAAAAATAATGACGCCAATCAAAGACGCGGCTAAACACATGAGCATGGAGCCTATTGTCGGCCCTCGCAAAACAGCATCGGTAAAATAATCAATCAAAGATGCACCCATCCTCTTCCACACTTGTAGCGTAGACTTCAGTCTGCGCTACAATTGTTTTTTAGATGATCCCTGAAGATTTTTGCTGCGACAGCTTCAACGCTTCATCAAACAACGCATAACTCTTGCCATAAGCGGCGTTAAGGGTGTCCGGGTTGAACGCCTGTAGAACGCTTCCACATGCGACAAGATGCATATTAAGCATAATCACCCAGTCAAAATATTCTTCTACCGTGTTGAGATCATGGTGCACAATGAAGACGGTTTTTCCTTTACTTTTCAACTGACGCAAAATGTCCATGATAATCGCCTCCGTCGCTAAGTCGATGCCCGCAAAAGGTTCATCCATAAAGTAGATGTCAGCCTCCTGCAGCAAAGCCCTCGCGATGAACGTTCTTTGCTGTTGTCCTCCGGAGAGTTGGCTGATTTGGCGATTCGCATAGGGCAGCATATCGACCATCTCCAAACAGCGTTCCGCCGCCTCTCTATCAGCCTGACGCGGCCAATTGAATAAACCGATCCTTCCATACCGCCCCATTAAAACAAGATCGCGCACGGTGATAGGGAAATCCCAATCCACGCTCTCACGTTGAGGCACATAGGCAACGCGCAGCCTAACCTCTTTCAGGGGTTTATTAAAAAATTCGACCTTTCCGGATATTGGCGTCACTAACCCCAAAATGGCTTTGATCAACGTGCTTTTTCCCGCTCCATTCGGACCGATGATTCCAACAAGTTTGCCGGCGGGAACTTCTAATGAGATGTCCCATAACACCGGATTTTTGTCGTAATTCACCGACAGTTGGCGTATCCGCAGAGCGGATGGCTGTGAAGGCGGATGCGGCGCATTCATGGTTCAACCTGCATGCTTCCTAGACATTGTGCAATCGCATTGGCGTCATAAACAATCATTTTAAGATATGTGTCGGCGTCGGAACCTGACCCACCCATTGCGTCAGCGTAGAGAGAGACGTCGGCGATCGATACATTAAGCCCTTTCTCTTTCCCGGCTGAAACAATTTTTCGGATCGAATCTTTGCTGACATTGGATTCAGGAAACAGCACATGGATTTCATATTTTTTAAGATGACTGATGATGAAATTGATGTCCGCGGCGCTAAGCTGACTTTCAGGCGCTAATCCTTCCGGGGCGGCAAAGCGTTTTTTCCAAGTTTCATTCAGCCATTCATCATCATTCGCCAAATAAGCGCGCGTGAAATAATTAAAAGCGTCATGACTAGTGACCAGATAGCGGCATTGATCCGGGAGGGACATCATCTTCCGCCGGGTCTGGGCATGGACCCGCTGCATCTCCGCCATTAGTTTTTCCCCATTATCGTGGTAAACCGCCGCATGGACGGGATCTTTACCGCTTAACGCTTCCACAATAAAAGGGACCGTTTTAAGCCAAAGAGAGATATCCATCCAGATATGCGGGTCCAGCTGGCCATTATAATGTAAAATTAATTCCCGGTGCGCTTGCAAGGTCTTTTCTCCTAAAGAAACGGCTTTAGGATTTCCGTAAAGATAATGGTGCAGGCTTGCGCCGTGCTCCAGGCCGAGGCCATTGTAAAACAAAAGATCGGCGTATGCGAGTTTTTCATCGTCGCCCTTAACGAGCTGATAAGAATGCGGATCCAGTTCGCCCCGAATCAATGTCAAAGCGTCGATATAAGGGCCTCCCACCTGTTTGACTAAGTCATTGATCATTGCAGTAGTGGATAAAACTTTAACCTTGCCGTTTGGCTCCTTCCAGCGTTGCAATTCACTAAAACGACTTTCACTTTGGTTTGCCGATGTTCCGCAAGCGCCAAGAAGTAAGAGTAGTGAAAGCAACCGTATAAGGACCATTTTATCCCCTAGCCATTTTATAAAGCATGTCGAAATCATAAATACCTGTAGAGCATCCAGACGTAAACTGCACGCGCAACGCATAGCGGCCAACGCTTACAATCCGAATGGCTTTGACGTCATGCTTAATGCTTTTCTCATCCACAAGGCGCTTTCCTGTGGTTTCATCGGTGCAATTGGCGCAAGGACAACATTTCTGCAAGTCGCTGAGGCGGTAGTCTCCAACGAGGCCATCGCTCCATTCAATAGTGAATGCATGATTGTTTTTTTGCTTGATGTTTTGCACCGCCGCCGCGGGAAGTCGCTCTCTCATGTCATCTCCTTCCAATGGATCTCAAAATTCGTCTGACCTTCGCCGCTTTGAACTTTCATCATCGCCATGTGCTCGATGACTCGCTTTGCCAATGCAATAAACACCTTCGCAATGGAGTCCGCTTCCGTATTTTCAGCCGCAAAAATCGAATGTCCTTTGTCTCCGCTATAACATAGGCAGGGATCAATTGGAATCATTTCTAAAAGAGGAACTCCGGCTTCCCGAGCTAAGCGTTCGCCGCCTCCTTTTCCAAACAAATAAATGTTTTCATCAGTCGGAGAGTGGCGATAATAGCTCATATTTTCTACAATGCCTATAATCGGAACTTTAACTTGTTCAAATAGATGCATGGCTTTTCTTACATCAATGACGGAAACTTCCTGCGGCGTAGTGACCATGATCGCTCCGGCTAAGTTCGCTTGCTGGCTTAAAGTTAATTGGATGTCGCCCGTCCCCGGAGGGAAATCAATCAATAAATAATCCAAAGGCCCCCATGCGACATTCTGAATAAACTGCGTGATGATTCCGTTGGCGATCGGCGCCCGGATTGCAGCCGCCTCATGCTCCTTGCGAAAGTAAGCCATGGAGATCATGTGGATGCCTTGACAGAGCGCCGGTTGAATGATCGCCCCTTTTTGGCTGGGTATGCGGTCTTCTGGAAGCATTTTGCGCGCGGAGGGTCCATATATATCCGCATCCATCACGCCTACATGATATCCAAGCCGCTTTAAAGCGAGCGCCAGGTTCACTGTAACTGAAGATTTGCCAACGCCTCCCTTGCCCGCCGCCACTGCAATCACATGTTTGATATTAGACAATGGGTGGCCTGTCGCTTCTTGATAGATGTTTAAAGGCATAACGTTTCCTCATGTGCAACATGCTTGCTTGAAGCAATCATTCTATCCCAGAGCGTCTTTCCCTTCAACCCTTGGAATTGTAAATAAACGATTGCCCTGACATTGACGCTTTGGCGCGTATTTTTGGGGTCAGGCCTGACCCCAAAAATATCCTGGCGCTTTTAAAAACATCACAGTCTTTAACATTTAATCATTCTTTAATTAAGCCTTTTCCATTTCAGGGCGCGTGGAATGCGCGTTCAAGAAGAAATTTTATTGACAACATCATAATTAATAGATGCAAAATACTGAATATTAATCGGTTAAGATTATTCTTAGATTAACATATATTGCAGTTAGTTGTTTGTTAATTTAAGCTATTTCACTCCTGTATGAAAAAATTGTGTTGCTGAAAAAAGCATTTAATGAATAAAATCACCGATAATAAAATTAAGGGTGTTGAATGCTCTTATCTTATAAGGATTTAGGTCCATTTTTTCGAGACTAAAGATAATGTTTGGAGAAAATGTCGGAAATTGTTATTTATTACCGGAAGCAATAAGAGCGTGTGTTTTTTCACCTTAAAGTTGCTAGGTAAAAGATATATCGATTTTTAGAGGTTGGCGTAAAAGCGCCAAGCGACGTATATCATGTAGTTAAAAAAAAACAACAAATGCTAAAGCAAAAAAAGGAAGAAGAAGAATATGGCTATACAAGAAAAAGAAAAAGTCGATGCAAAACAACTAGAAACGCTCATCAATACTGCCGTAAAAAAAATACAAGGTAGAAAAGAGAATGACATCTGTCGTTATTTGCCAGTTGAAACTGGCGGGTATATCCATCATTTTACATTGCGTAAAATGAAAACTGAAGCGCCTCAAGCCCTTCAAATCCTGATTTCAAAATACATTCTTAACAGCGAAAAGCCAACAACCGTAAAACCAAAGCAACGCGCTGCACGCGGTTCGCGTCAAAGACGTGATCAAGTTCTTCTCTCCAAACAAGATGTTGAACGCATGCTAATGATCGCTCGCGGCGCCGGCGATAAAGAAATGATTCGCAAACTTACTCCAAAGCGCGATTTTCGCACGTTGAAGAAAGAACTTATTTCAGCCATTAAACATGGTCTTCACGGCGCTATTGAGCAAGAGTTGTGGAATTCCTATATTGAAATGACTTCTATGGCGGCGGCGACGCTGTAATTGGCGTATTTATCCCGTAGTCACGTCTAAAAACCTTCGCAAGTTAAAAACTTGCGAAGGTTTTTTTGCTTACATTTTTTCTACTAATTTCATCATATTCAATCTTTCTCTTGCATGTTTTTTTAAAAGCTGTTACAATTTTGCTTTCTTAAGAATAAAGTACAACTCTACATAAGAGGTTATATATGTCAGAAAAAACAAATGCAAGTTTTGGCAAGCTTCGGTCATTCTTTTGGCCGGTGCATGCGTATGAGTTGAAGAAGCTTCTCCCTATGTTGTTGATGTTCTTCTTCATTAACTTTAATTACACGATTTTGAGAGACACAAAAGACACTCTCGTTGTGACCGCTTCGGGACCGGAGACGATCCTGTTCCTTAAAACATGGGGCGTGGCTCCATGCGCAGTGATCTTTCTGATCCTTTATGCTAAATTGAGCAATATATTAAGCAAAGAAAAGCTGTTTTATACAGCAATCATACCGTTTTTAATGTTTTTCGCTTTCTTCGCTTATGTACTCTATCCCAATCGTGAAATGCTGCATCCAAATGCATCAGCCGATTACATCCAATCATTTTTACCATTGGGGCTGCATG
>JABDEO010000012.1 GCA_013287015.1 Chlamydiota bacterium | reverse complement strand
GGTTTTATCCCCCTAATTTTGGCGCCAACGGTAGCCAGGCTTTTTCATCTCGTCCTTACAGGACTCAACCTTTTTTTGTTTTACCCAGGCCTTCGCTTCGCTGCGGCCTGGGCTGTAATATTCCGGTCCTTCGGACCTCTAGGAAGGGTTTAGAGAGGTCCGAAGGACCGGAATGTTACAGCCCAGGTCGCAGCGAAGCGAAGGCCTGGGTTATGCCAGCGAGGGGTTGAGTCCTGTAAGGACGACATAAAAAAGCCCCGCTACTGTTGGCGCCAAAATTAGGGGGTAAAACCACAAGCTGATTTTCTTCGAAAATCGGTCATTCGTTTCAGCCCAGGTCAGGCCTTGTTCACCTTTTCGGTCACTAAAATTCCCTCTCTGTGCTCTCTGTGGGCTCTGTGGTAGCCAAAAGCCTTAAATTGAATCATTTTAAGGCTTTTTGGCTGCCACAGAGCCACAGAGAGCACAGAGAGGGGTAAGGGCTGACTTTTGCATAGAAAGCTTTTGCAATTGCCTCATCCGGGGGTGTTCGTTTCAGTCTAGGTGTGACCCCAATGCTATTCAAAAATCTTAAGGGGTTGGAAGTCAAGGTAGTCGCACGAAGTGAGAAGATAACGGATCCCATTTTTTTCTCCAAAAAGGGGAATGCCGCGCTTGACGTTATGCAGGTGACCAAAAACACATGTATGAATTTTATATTTTTCTAAAATCTGAGAAGCGCGCGAATCCTTTAAGTCGGCTCCAATCGGCGGGTAGTGGGTCATAGCGATGCGCACAGGTCCAGACAGTTTGTCTAGGCATTTTAGGCTGAGCTCCAGACGGCCTAATTCGCGTTGGAAAATGCGTTCCGCTTCGTCTTGATCTTTTTCCCTAGCCGTGAGAATCTGAGCGCGCGGATTTTCCCGGTATTCAATAAACTGACCAAAACCATACTCTGGAGTATCCCAGAGGCGCGCTCCGGCAATGCTGACGTCGCCCCAATGAAAAGCGTTATTTTGAATGAGATGGATGGAAGAAGGCAGGATTTTTTTTATTTGACCAAGCGACCCCCACCAATAGTCATGGTTTCCTTTTAAGATCACTTTCGTGCCGGGCAAGCTGTGAATCCATTCTAGATCGGGTCGCACATCTTCTAGGCGCATAGCCCATGAAATGTCGCCCGGAATAAGAACCAGGTCATCCGGTTTGATGGAGGCGAGCCAATGCTCTTGAATTTTCGCGGCGTGATGCTTCCAATGTTCGCCAAAAAGGTCCATTTCTTTATCGGGGACTCCGAAAGAAAGATGCAGATCCGCCAGTGTCCAAATCGCCATGAATACTTGTTGTAGGGGAGTTTTTGATTAAAGGACAAATCTATCGGGCACATGCGCGCCGCGCGTGACGATGATGATGCCGTCTCGAATATAAACGCCATCGCCATCGTAGCGCTTCAGCCTATTTTTGTTAATCAATTTGACATTTTTTCCAATCCAAACATGTTTATCTAAGATGACGTGGTCCAATATGCAATTTTCTTCGATGACCAGCCGCGCCGGCAGCCGTTCGGTATGGATAGGAGGATTATAAAAATCATTTCCCATGACGTAGCTGTTGCGGACAACCGAGCCCGATTTAATGGATGTTCTCGGGCCTAGGATGCTATTGATGATTTCAGCGCCTTCGACGACGGAACCCTCGCAAATGATCGCGTGGTGGACTTGTGTATTAAAAATTTTCGGAGGAGGTAGATGCAGGTGCATCGAAAATATCGGTTTTTTATCATCATAACAATTGAAAAGAGGATTCGGAGCCGTTAAAGCGATATTTGCTTTGAAGAAGGATTCAATCGTGCCGATATCCTCCCAATAACCATCATATAGATAGGCGGCCACGCCGCCTTGGCTGACTTTAGTGGGGATCAAGTGCTGCCCGAAATCCTCACGTGGATCGGTTTTAAGCAGGTCAAGAAGCGCTTTGCGCTTAAAAAGGTAGATGCCCATGGAGCCCAGGTATTGGCGGCTTTTATCAAAATCGGGGTCTAGTTGCTTTAGGGTGAATTCCGGAATGCGCATGTGGTCCAATACATCTTTTTCTTGTGGTTTTTCGCGAAAATCCACAATAGAGCGGTCTTCATTCAGCTTTAGCAAGCCCATGCGCTTTGCTTCGGCCTCCGCCACCGGCAGAGCCGCTACAACTAAATCGGCGTTTGTTTCTTTGGCGAACTTGACCATGTTTTGAAAGTTCATATTATAAAGTTGATCGCCCGATAAAATCAAAAAATAATCGACTGGCGCTTCGGAAAAATAGTTAATGTTTTGTCTGACGGCGTCCGCCGTTCCTTGAAACCATGAATGTTCATTGGGTCTTTGTTCTGCGGTTAAAAGTTCGATGAAACCGGGCGAAAAAGTGCCCGAACGATAAGTGCTCGAAATGTGTTTATGCAGAGAGGTCGATAAAAATTGCGTCACAATATAAATCATGAGGCAGCCGGAATGAATTGCATTCGACATCGGGACATCGATTAGGCAGTATTTGCCTCCGAAGCTGATTGCAGGCTTGCAATGAGTGGCGGTCAATGGAGAGAGTCGAGCCCCCTGACCTCCGCCCAGAATGATCGCTGCAACGCGCGACATGTCAACAGGAGTCGACGCCGCCAAGGAATGGCCTTGTTGTACATGGATTTGCTGCAGCGTCGATAAGGATGCAAGAGTCATCCGTCCTTCCTTTTTTGGCCTTAAACAAATTTTCAACTAGAGGCCGTATATAATATCAGTATAGAAAAAAAACTATTTAATTCAAGTTATCTTTTTTACAAAAAGATGACAGAAAATATTTTTCTGATAGAATGCAACTTGCATGTTAATTTTTAAGGGGTATAAATATGACATCAATAGAAGTCGCCATGAAGGGAACAACATTAGTCGCCCTGGTAAAGTCTTCTCATCAGCAAACGGAGAGGCCGCAGGAAGAAAATTCTTCCGAAACGTTATTAAATCTTAGAGAACAAATTTCCGGGATCAAAGGACGCTTTACTGTTACATCCTTTTCAAATGGTTTCGTTAATTCTTTCGACATCTCCAGTTACCAACATATTCTATCCCTTGAGTATGCTAGAGGGGTCTCGAATTATATTTTAAAAGAGATGCAGTCTTTTAAAAAAAAATCTGATCAAAATCAGTTTCAATCTTTGCTAGCGGCTTTGCAAGAGCAGCAGAGCTCTCAGGAGACCTGGTTGCTCCCAATGACGCGCGCCGGATTGGATAGTCAAGAGCAGAGCATTCAAGATGTTATTCGGATCCAAGAACAATTAATGGGACTCCGTCAAAGATTTCAGATCGATGATTTGTCGCCTTATCTCAAAAAGTTGAGCGAGGATTTAATAGAGATCCTGCAGGCGCCAAATGCGAATTTTGAACAGATGGAGAAGTCAGAAAACAATATTCAACGGGAAATTAATCGCATAATAACAGGCAATGAAAAGATATTGACGCTTATGGAACAAGCGCATGCGATATTGCATGGCAGTAAGACGGCGATTGGAGGAGATTTAGAACAAATCAAGAGGGCCTTTGGGAAAGAGCGGGAGGAAGTTTTTAAGGAGCTGGAGGAGCGCGAAGTCCAGCGCAATGACGGTCGAAGAGCCCTATGGCTGCTCGCTTTTCTAGGATCTCTCATGCAATCCGATGTTTTAACATGCAGTGCAGAGACCGCCTTAATGGGGCTGCAGATTGTCGACGCCGTGCATGGTTTAGCCCGGCTTGACCCCGCTTCCATACAAGATACAGCATATCTTAGCCTAGCGCATGTCTCCACTATAGGTTGCATGGCGCTGTCAATAATCCAACAAATTGATGAACGTGGATCAGATGGTGAACAGTTCTTCAAACTGATGCAAGGACATTTAGATTATATTAGAGAATTGGGATCCATCCTGCTGGCGCTGCATAAAGAGAAACCTTTGCATCCCAGTCACAGAACGGAAAAATGGGGATCCGTGGTGGAGTGCATTTATCAAGGAGTGAATGCGCTTGGCCTCCAGCGCCCCTCGCAATTTAAGTCATTGACGGCGACTTCGCCGGAACAAATAGAAAGCGCGCTTAAGAATTTTCATGAAATAATGGGAGCGCGATTTGACGGAAATTTTTTGAGTGAATTTTTCAGCGCCTATCGAAATTGCACCGAGCAAGGGCTTTCAAGTGATGAATTTACTGCATATGCGAAGGAGTTGGAAGAAGGAATTTATAAGGGTTCCTGCAATCCTAGCGTTACAGGTAGGCGACACCGAAGTTATTCCATCAAACGACTTAATGAATTTTTTAAAAACGAGTCGTTTAACGCTCTACTTGGTTACTTGGCGTCATACTTGGAAAAGGAAGAAAAAGGGGTCAAAGAGACTCAAGAACCCTCTCTATTGCCTAAAGATTTGGATCTTGATGGACTGGTAAATCTTGACATCTGGTTTTTAGGAATAACACGCTACATCGAATTTTTAAAGCAATCCACGTACACCTATGATACGAGCGCCTTGCAAGCCAAACGCATCATTAATTCAGCCAAACAAGTCATTAAATTAATGAATCACATCCAGCGTGAACCGCAAATCCTCATAAAATTAAGCGCTAATCATCAGATCAATATAGGAAAGTTAAAATCACAATTTATTCAAGAGGCGGGGCGGCAAGAGGAACAACTATTGCGGGAAGTTTTAGAAACACAAAGAAAAAATAATTCTGAGCTCGTGAGATATGTCCACATTCAATTTAATGACCAAACTGCGCTTCAAAATCTCTTTGAGATGGAGCAAAAAAGTCTTCAAGCAGTTGCGAATAAGCCGCTTGACGCGGAGTGTTATAAACTAAATATTCATGATGTAAAGCCTCCATTAACCGTCAAGTATTCGTCTAGATTAATATCCTCTGCAGAAAAACAAAAATATCAGTTTAATAAAATCCCCCTCATTATCTCTCCTGAAATGCAAGCAACCGTCTTCGATAAACTGTCTGAGGACTGTCGCACTCGTATAGAAAAATACCTGTTCGCTGAAAAATTAAAAAGTGGTCAGATTTTTTATGAATACACCATTCAGCGGAGCGCATATCGTCAGGAGAGTGTCATCACAGGAATGCACTTCCCTGGATCACAGTCATTGCATTGTTATCCCTGGGGAGGAGGAGATGAAGTGCCTCATCTTCAATTTGAGATTCTTATAAAATTTAAAAATATGCATGGCAAGTCTGTAAATCTCCTAAAATTTAAAACTCAAGGGGATTGTACGGAGACGGTTATTAATAGCAGTAAAAATATAAAGGCGGTAGCGGGTTTGGGAACTCTCATTATATGCAACGCATGGAAGAACAGTCAAGTAATGGCGGTTGGTCAGGTCACATTAGAGGATATCGTTTCCGAAGCCATTCAGGATCGGACGAAGTCCTATCGTCAGCAAATGATGGAATCGATGCTAAATAAAAAAGAGCTGCTGGAGGAGTTGGATTCTTCTCATCAAATATTAAGAATATTCAGTGCATTAGCTGGTTGCGTTAATTCCATGTCGTTAGAAGAGTTATGGAATGGGCAGCGCGTAAAGTCTTATTTTCAAAATTATCCCAATAAGACTTCTTCAGATGAACCTTCTTTTTTACAATTAATGGATGCAGCCTCAAAACGGATTGCGACTATTCAAGAGAGTGTTAAGGAGTCCGTTTCCAAAACCCGCGATGATCGACTAACGATGCATCCAATTACAGCCGCCATCCAATACAACCTGTTGTCATTTGGCGCTTTGACGGCTGAGCGAATGGTCAAACATTATGTCCAACAGCAAAGTGAAACTATTCAGAAAACAGGCCGTGAAATGGCCTTGGAGCATGGCGTGCTCTCCACTTCCTTAGCCGTAAAAACCATAGGCGAACGGTTTGAACGCGAGCGCAAAATTTTTTCTTCTCACATAAACGATTTAGAACAGCGAGTGCAGGCGCTAAGTTCCGAAAATCAACAACTCAGGCAAGTCCATATTGGCGCGCAACTTGTGGCTGTTAAGCGGACTATCGAGGTGGTGGAAGACGATGATTGGATAACCGAGAAAGATCCAATCGCTTTAGAAGAGGGGGAATCCATTACAGTGCATGACGCAACAACGTTGGCGCGGATAGGAAACCTACTTTCCAGCGACACACAAAAGGAGAACGAGACTTCCGGCAATGCGCATTAAATTTACAACATACTGAAATAGAGTGATATAAGAGCAGAAATCTTCAGGATGAAAGTAAAGTGTAAATTTAACTTAACAGCCAGGTTTCTGATTTTCAGCGCTTTAACATTAACTGCAGCGAACATGAATATAATTTGCTTGCAGGCTAAGATCGCTCCTGTTAGATTCTCACAACGGAATAGCCCCAGACTAATCTGTGGAAACGTTGTTTATAACTCAACTTACGCAAAAATAGCGCCATTTGGACTAAGCCAAAGCCTCGGGGTTGAAGCGACGCCAGGACCCCCATATTTCCTAATATGGGGGTCCTGGCGTCGCTTCAACCGCGAGAGCTTTCGCTGAGTTCAAATATCACTAGTTTTGCGTAAGGTGAGTTTAACTTGCGAGATTCCAAAAACGAGTAATTAATTCATTATGATGTTATGTCATGTGCGGGCGCAGCGCCTCAAATTGCGCCCTTATATGAATAATAAGTTGTCATGATTTTGAAAGGACTGGACTATGCTAGCATGTGAAAATACTTGTGATATGTGGACCCAATTCATCGAGTTTATTAAAACTCGTTGCTCCAAGACAGCTTTTGATAATTGGCTGGCTCCTATTAAAGTACTGGAATCGACAGATGAATTAATCGTGTTGGAAGTTCCTAATGTCTTTGTTTCTGAATATTTACTATCGAATTACAAAAAAGAATTGACGGCATTTTTGCCCATTAATGTGAATGGTGAACCGGCCATTAGTTTTACGATTGGCGATTCAACGCCGAAAAAAATACAATCTCTGCCGGCGCTTTCTTCCGATAAGGAGGATTCACAGCCGGTTGATCAATCGGACGGGTTATCCAACCATTCATATGTTCTTAAGCTCAATTCCAATTATCGCTTTGAAACATTTATTGAAGGTCCCGCCAACCAGTTTGTCAAGTCAGCGGCGATTGGCGTTGCGAATCGACCTGGTCATTCCTATAATCCATTATTCATTCATGGCGGAGTTGGCTTAGGTAAAACGCATATTCTTCATAGCATTGGACACCATATCCGCGAGAATCATAAAAAATTACGCGTTCAATGCATCACGACAGAGGAATTCATCAATGCGTTGGTCGATCATTTACGTCGAAAATCCATTGATAAGATGAAGCAGTTCTATCGCGCCGATGTAGACATTCTCCTAGTCGATGATATTCAATTTCTTCAGAGTCGTCTTAATTTTGAAGAGGAATTTTGCAATACTTTTGAAGCGCTTATTAATCAAAATAAGCAAATCGTCATCACAAGCGATAAGCCGCCTGCGCAATTGAAACTGTCTGAGCGCATGATTGCCCGTATGGAATGGGGACTAGTGGCCCATGTGGGGATACCGGAACTCGAAACGCGCGTCGCGATCATTCAAAATAAAGCGCGGCAAAGGGGCATAGAAATTCCCAATAAAGTCGCGTTTTTTATCGCAGAACACATTTTTAACAACGTGCGACAATTAGAAGGCGCCATTAACAGACTGAGCGCTTATTGTCGGTTGATGAATATAAGCGTTACCGAGGAATTTGTGACGCAAATTTTGCGTGAGATGCTGCAGCAAATTCCGCAGCAGCGTATTTCTGTGGAGCAGATTCTCAAAAGCGTTTCGACTGTTTTTCAGGTGCGCGTTAGCGATCTGAAAGGCACTGTGCGCACCAAAGAGATAGCTCTTCCTCGACAAGTCGCCATGTATTTAGCTTGTAAGATGATTAAAGAATCCCTGCAAATGTTAGGGGCTTCTTTTGGCAAAACGCATTCGACATTGCTGCATGCATGTAAAAGCATTGAACAGCGTTTAGCCACCGACGATACTTTGCGTCGTCAAATCAGCATGGTGGAGCGCAATATCGCCGTCTAAAAACGCCTGCCTCTCCTGGCAAAAATTTTTCGTCAGGATGGGCAGGATAGATCGAATCCAACTTACCCTCTGCGTCATCGCGTCTCTGCGCCTCTGCGTTAAATGCTTGTGGAGGCATTTTACGCAGAGGCGCAGAGACGCAGAGACGCGATGACGCAGAGAAGGATTCTATAATTATTCTTCAGCTGCAGATAATTGGCAGATGATTTGGACGCCGTCTTCTTTTATCTCTTTGTAATTTTTTGGCGCATCAAAATGTGAATCTTCAATGACTTGAAGGCGGCTGACTCTTCGAATGTCGACAGTTTGGCTTTTGTCGGATTTGAACCATCCAGAAAAATAACCCTTCTTTTTCTGCCATGAGACTTCTTCATCATCATGATCAAATTTATCTTCGCCATATTTTATAGCTATTTCTTTAACCATTTTTTCACTGATGATATTTCCACGAAGCGCTGGCTTTCCGTCTTTCGTGACCAAGAAGGCGTAGGGTTCTACGACAAGTTTTTTAACCGCGATTTTTATTTCTTTTGCATTCGTTTTTTCAGAGCTTTCAACAAGCATCTCTAATCGTTTTTGATGTGAAATGGCGTAACAAATAGGATTGTCCACCATTTCCCTATGGTTGTCGACGTAGTAGGTTTCGCCTCCATTAAATTGCAGGTCAAATGGACCAACATAGAGCCCAAATCCATTTGCATAAGCTGTACTTATAAATAGCAACGACCCCACCGTCAACGATTTTAGAAATCTCATATAACATCCTTTGTTTAACGCGAGTTTTGGATAAACGATTGCCCTGACGTTGACGCTTTGGCGCGTATTTTGGGGTCAGGCCTGACACTATGACACTTTTAAAAACGCCAGTATGACACGTTTCAAAGCATCATACTGGCGTTTTTAAAAGTGTCATAGTGTCAGGCCTGACCCCAAAAATACCCTGGCGCTTTTAAAAGTATCGCAGTGTCAGAGCCATAACTTTTTAAGTACTTTTATATGCACTTTGCCGATGCAATGTTTTTTTAACAAGCTCTCTTTATATGGATTTTAAATCACTTGAAAAGTTCTGAATGCGAACCCACTCTTTCTAGAAATAGGCGTTCATCGTCTGTCTTGTAAATTAGCAGCATGTCGGGTTTTATGTGACATTCTCGATGGCCTATCCAATTTCCGCCTAATGGATGATCGCAATGCTTTTCATTCAATGGTTCTTGTTTCAGTAGATGTTCAATCACTTCCCGAAGGTTAAGCATTGCGGATTTTTGATGTTCGAATTTTTTTTTATCTCTTTTAAATTTTTTTGAGTGTTTCGGTTTAAGCATGTTGATTGAATCCCAATGCGTCCCAAAAATCATCTAATGTGTCATATTCTATTAGGTTTTTTTCCTGATCGGTTTCTCTTAAAACTTGGGCCGTTTCGTCATTTGGTTCATGACTGCGTTTGCAATGATGGCCTGCACATTTAGGCATTTCCTTGCGCGCAAAAGACAAAAGATACTCGCTTATCGTCATATGGTTCTTTGTTGCGATCATCTTGATGTACATTCTTTCTTGCTCTGTACAGTCAACGCTGAGCCTAACTTTTTTTTCTTGATGCTGCTGTTCTCGCATAATAAACTCCCTGTAACAACTTCATTATACTTAATTGTGTATTTTACGTAAACATGCCGTCCAAAATGGGTGCAATCAAAAGTGAGGGGCTAAGGAAGGTAGTCAGGGCGGTCCCGCCCTGGCTACCTTCCTTAGCCTCACGCTAAAGGGCCCTATCGGCGTTATGTACGTTTCCTGTTCCGATGCGGAGTTCATTATCCTCATAATGTTCTGTGATTGTTTGGCGTTTGACGATATTGGTGATGAAAATATGGTAGGTAAGTTGATTTAAGAAACGAACTAAAAGCGTGGCTCCAACAAAAAATGTGAGAATCATCGATAGACTATACCCATATCCATAAAATGGAAAACCTAAAAATAAAGTAATAAAGGTGAATAATATGTTGCTGCATAACATCGTTGCAGTAACCTTGAGCATGTTGTCTTGGCTGTCAAAATAGGAAAAAATAATTACAATGAAGAGATTTAAAGCTCCAAAAAAAGCCCCAAGGGCTCCCTGCCGGAAAATGCCAAGTTGTAAATAATCAGCTCCGATCCATTCAAATAGGGTAGGGGCGACCGCAATGGTGATGAGAGAAACGCTCCCCTGCAAGACAAAAAAAACTCGGGCGTTTTCCGTAATTTTTGCAAAAATATTTACTTTTTCCTCTTCAATTAATGCAAAAGGCCCATTCCGTTCAATATGTTGGATATAGAGGATATAAGAGTCGTAAAAATTCGTTTCCAAACTGAAAATGAAAAGAGCCATAATGGGAATAATGCTGAGGTATGAAAGGAACATTCCTCCATCATATGCCGGATAGGTTCGTAGGTTGTTAAGATGCGTAATGGCCTCGGGCGCACTCCACATGATTACTTTATCTATCCACATGCCTCCATAAAGAAATAATCCGCTCCAAAATAATCCTTTATAATATCTAAAATAAAACGGAAATTCTTTTGCCTTTCTAAATCGATAGGGATATTCAGCTAAGACGCTGGCTTTCAATGAAGCCAGTAGAAAGATTAATCCGACATTAAAGCCAGTCAACATGCCGGACGATCCATATATTTTTCCCCAAAAAATCGCTAGGAGAGTGACAACAAACACTCCTAATATCCAGGAGAAGGTGATGGCGCGAAAATTGCGGAGGCAGCCAAGATAGAGCATGATCATCCATATTTCACATAGGAATGTAAAGTTGACGATGCTGCAAATGGTGGAAAGGGGAGTCATCGTTGCGTAGAATGTATAAAAAATAGTGGAGATCACGATCGCAGGGATTAGAAAAAAAATCATGCTTGTAATGAAAATGCCGGGGATTGGAGCGACATTTCTGAGATAAAGACAGTCGGCGACATACCTGGCGCAAACGAGATAAAGACCCCCTGTGAGAATAAAAGAGAAAAAAAAATTATAAATCACAACGGCAAGAAATTCATTGGCTTCTCCCAGGCCAACGATAGGGTAAGTGGAAAATGTGATGGCGCCAATCGCCAACACGATCAGAATCCATGGCCCTACGGCGATGACAGAGGAATGAAAATAGGCGCGGATGATCCCTGAAAAATTATCTTGCGACGCTAATTTTCTTAATAGAAAGCCGATGCCTGCCATGATTTCCTATCGTAGATACTTTTTATATAATTTGCGATATTCGATGTGCTGTTGTTCAAAGCTATAATAAGTTTGGATTCTTTTTGCAATTGTTTCACTGCATTTTTGATAAAACTCATGATCCGAAAGCATGCGCATGATCGCATCCGCAGTCGCCTCTGGATTGACCAGAGGAGTGACAATTCCTCCCGCTCCAAGAGGAGGGGATTCGTCAATGCTTCCATTTAGCAGCTGCTGGCAAGCCCCGACGTTTGTGGCGACAAAAGGAATTCCAATCGCTCCCATTTCCAATATGACAAGGGGTTGAGCTTCGCTGATGCTTGTAAAGACGATCAGATCGATTTCAGCAAAGTATTCTTCTAGATTGACTCTCCCCAAAAATTTGAGTTGATCGGCAAGTCCCAGGAGAGCGACAAGTTCCTGGCATTCCTGAAAATATTCAGGATCCTCTTCCGTGGGGCCGAGAGCGTATAAGCGGACCTCTGGCATGTGTTGTTTTACGATGCTGCAGGCTCTGATAAATGTTTTTACATCTTTAATTGGAACGACTCTGCCGATAAAAGCGATTGTAGGGGGGTGTTTTTTGCGGATCAGTTGCAAGGTTTTATATTTTTCCAAGCTGATTCCATGGACGATTGTGCGTACTTTTCTTGGATCCGCCCCTCCCTCGATCTGGATATCTTGATTTCCATCGAAAGTGGAAATGATTTCATCGCAGCTGGTGTAGCAGGCATAGGCGAAGGAGAAAAAAGCGTTCAACCAGAAATCTTTTAAAGTTTTCTTTTTATCTTCTAAAGCGAGATCTAGAGAGCCTACTTCAGCGATCCAAGTGGCCATTGCAATTTCAATTCGCCGTTCGTTAGAATAGATTCCATGTTCTGTGAGTATGCATGGAACGCCTTTTTCTATTTTCGCCCGATGAAGCATAAAACCTGCATAGCCTGTGCATACCCCATGAAAGAGTTTTGCGTTTGGCAGTTCGGGAAGAACGACGGAAAATAGGCTGAGGCCTAAGGTGAACGCTGTCCCAAAATAAGCTTTAAATGGACCTGAAGGAAGTTTTTCATTGTATAATTCAAGGATAAAATCCCATGCGTCCATCGATTCCGATAAAATTCGTTTTCCGAGAATTTTGCGATGTCTCTTAAAAAAATCAAAAAGAGGGACGAAATCGTTGAATGTTTTGGAGCTGATGAGGCCTTTAAAGGCAGGTCCAATGATCTTCCAGATCTCTTTTGGAGCTTTGGAAGCGTGGGCTCCCACTGGAAGATCTTGTACGATATAGACGGTGTGTCCGACAACATTTTTGGGGAATCGATAGCGGAAGGTGAGGTCTGGACGAGGGGGCATTAACGTGAGAATATGGAAAGTTCGTTCCTGATGTTCCTGGACGAGTTTATGGACCCATTCAGCGACTCCGCCGGAATTGTATGGATAAGATCCTTCGCTGACAATGCAGATATCCGCTTCAACATCCATGTTAAAATCCTTTTGACTCTGTCGATAGTTCTTCATAGCGTTGTAATTTATAGAGAGCTTCGAGACGCCAGGTACGGAAAATTTCCGGAAAATGTTTATCCTTTTCACAAAATTCTTTACACCAGGAGAGGTAATGATCAAAATCCTGCATGTGGAAAAGAAGCCTGCCGATTGACAGGCTTGTGTTGCGGTCGTTGGGATGACTCATCAAATATTCGCGATAAAAATGGACCGCCTGTCGAGAAACTTCTTTCTTTCTTAGGGAGTCAAGAATTCCTAGGGAGGCGTAAGTGTCGTAGCCTATCGCCAATTGTAAAATGATAGCGGAATTTTTGGGATCTTCTTTATGTCGAGCGACAAGCTTCATTATTTCTTGATCGAAATCATGCTCTATTTTTGTCACAATTGCAGCGGCTTGAATGCGAACAGTATTGTGGGAGTCTTGTAAAGCGAGCTGAAGGATCGGAGAATAGATTGGATGAAAATCTTTGACAATGGCGTCTAAGACTGTTTGTTTTTTTGACAGATTTCCATATGTAAATAGATCTTGAAACGAGACAACTTCGCTCAGCCCGCCATAATCGTCCCATTTGAATTTTATTCTTTGAAATATTTTTGTGAATGGGTTGATCTGTTCTTCAGGGAAGAGCCCTTCCAGCCATGCATCCATGGGGGTGGAAAATTTGGAAAAAAGGGGGCGAAGCAAGATTTCCAGAAGAAATCCCGCTATGCCAAAGGGGCCTGCTCCAAAAGCCGCAAGCAAAAGAAGAAGGGGATAGCGAAGGTCTTCCTCTCTTCTGGACGCTCTAAAAACAAAAAAGAGGAGAAAGGTCAATATGCAAACATGAAATAGAATTAGAAAAAAAAGATTAAAAACATTGGTTAGATAGGAGAACAGAATAATGGATTCAAAAATAAAAGCGATGCAAGCGAGGATGATCGATGAAAAATTTGCAAAAACTTTCATTTTTCATCCATATGTGCGAGAACATTTGCATATGCTTTTCCAACCCATGTTCCAATCGTGCGCAAAGATTCGATAGTCGCTGTCCTTAATCTAAGGAAGGGAATTTGTTCGACTTTGATCATTCCTAAAACTTGAGCGGCTGCATTATCGGCAACGATTGGAGCGACTAAAACGCCTTCTTTTCCTAAAATAAAAGAGTCGAAGCTGTCGGCGGAAATAGTTCTTTTTTTGCCTACGATCTCTTGAAATAGAGGAGTGTCGGGACCAAAGCTTTCTAAGTATTGATCAGATGGCTCCCACCCCCAAAAAGCAACAAGTTTTAACTCCCTAGATTCAAGCAAAAAAATAGAAAATTTATCCGGGGCGACCAAAGCTTTAGTAAGGTCGCACGCCCCTTTAATGACGCCTTCTTTGCCAAGTTCTTCAAGTTCTTTAAATGCAGAAATCACCATCAAGGAGGTTTGCATCTCGGAAGCGACGCGCATTTCAAGGCGTTCTTTGATTTTTTTTAGCGCAGTATAAGCTTCTTTGATTTTTGTTTCTTTTTCCGCTGCTTGTAAGGCGGCTTTTTTAAGTTGATCTCTTGCTCTAATATGCTTCATGCGCAGTTCACCCAGAATGACGGCGGTGATAAACCATAGAATGGGTGTTTTTCCGATAAAGAAAAAATACTCAGATTTATCCTGCAAGATATTTCGCGGGGGGAGATCGCCCAATAAAAAGATCGCTGTCGCCGCTAGGGCGGCCAGGAGCCCTTCGATTGTTCCATATTGAGCTGAAATCAGGACAACAAGAATCCAAAATGGATGAGGAGAGGCGGTGAAGAAGTTGTATTCCATCCCGAAGATCAACGCTATAATAAAAAGAATAAAAAAAAAGCAGACAATTTCAATTAATGCAGAGACGCGAGCTCCAAGAAATGTCGATTCCGAATTGTTTTTTTTTATTTTATCGTTTTCGTTCATCTATCAGAACCTGCCTGTGAAGGTCCCAGTATAATATTCACTGGTGGCGCCTTGAACCGTTGTACTTGGAAAACGATATGCGGACAACTCCAACTCCCAACCGCAGGGAAGGGGCCTGGAATATTTGACGCTTACTCCATATGTGCGGTCATTTAATCCTAAACGATTAAAGGTTTCCCCGCCAAATAATGTGATATACCAATGCTCTCGCCATTTATAAAAGAGATAGCCACGGACTGTATGATTCTCAAAACTGACGTAGGGAACGGGATTGTATTTATTGCCGGACACTCCGATTTTCACTTTTTCCCAAGTGACATAATCGGCGTCTAGCGCATAGTTAAAAGCGATAATCGGATTCCCAACGAGCAGATTGATAAAGAGTTGTCCAGAAGCCATGATCGCTTTAAATCCATTAGGGGTTCCGGTAATCCCGACGCGATGCGCGCCTGTTTCCAGTTGTAAGCTGAGATATCTGCTATACACCGTGCTGAATTGCAATTTCACCATGTCTTCCCGTCCATTGAACGCCAACGCTTCAAAAATGGCCCAGTAGGGGCGATGCCAATAGGTGATCAGATTGAATTCGCTTTGAATGGAAGGGAAGAGCAAGCCGGCTTCACCCAGTGCGCCGACAGCTCCTTCTTGATCATAAAGCACGCCTGTCAGATGTCCTCCGACAACCCATTCTTTGCGTACATAGAGATTTCCCTGACATCTCGTTCCTCGGAATCCCTCCGGATTGCCTTGATTATTTACAATGAGTCCAACGTGGCCGCGGTAGAGCTGAAATTGAGCTCCGGCATAGAGGGTGTAATCAGGGGTCATGGAAATGATTTCTTCACCTTGAAGTCTGTAGACTTGAACCGCTGCGAGTCCGATGGTTCTTTGGAGTTGTCTTTCAGATAAAATATAAGAGGAGTGTGGAGAATAAGCCTCATACATAAGCGTGCGTATGTCAGCGTCGAGGGGATATTCAGATGACAGTCCATATAGAATTCGATATTGTCTTTGCCATCGAGGGATAAGTCCCTCTAAGGTTGCATATAGAACGATTATGTCTTTGTCATTAGGGTATTCTTCCATCAGTTGAAAAAGCGCGCATCGCGCCGCTTGATAGCATCGCATTTCAATAAAAAGGCGTGCGTTTGCAATTTTTAAAGCGCGCGTTTCCTTTATAGGAGCTTGATCATCAGGAATGATATCTAGAGTAAAGGTGTTTTCAGATGCTTCAGTGTGATAGAAAACGGGTTTTTTTGGAATAATATGCACTTTATTAAAACCAGTGGAGAATTTTTTTACAAGAAATCCAAGTTTCTCTTGGGCTTTCACTAGGTCGGGCGAATCCACTCCCTGATTGAATTCAATAAACAGTTCATCAGACTCATCTTTTCGTATGAAAATGATGGGGCTTGGAAAAATAAAGATAAGCCGCCATCTTCCGTTTTGAAGATTTACAGCGGAAACTTTCACATGAGATTTAAGTTTGACATCGGGTTTTTCGGCTGATTTTGGGGAGGACGGAAGAGCGATTTCATCTGAAAAGTATTCGCCTACTTGTTCAGAAAATTCTAAGCGTTCACTCATCACAGCGGAACCTGTCTCTATTGATGGCTCCATCATAGCGGACAGGGAGCGGAAAAAAATATGAGCGAGAAAGAAAACGGTATATGCGAAATTTTTTTTCAGGATGGGTAGGATGGATTGGATCCATAAAAATCTCGTTTGAAACTGCATCAATCTATCCTTCCCATCCTGAAAAAAAAATTATGGGCGATGCATTTTTTTTTCAGGATGGCTAGGATGGATTGAATCTATAAAAATTTCGTTTGAGACTGCATCAATCCATCCTACCCATCCTGAAAAAAAAAGCGGAAGTTCGCATTAAATCGCCGTCATCCATCATCATATTTGCATAGGAGGCCGCTAGATCAGGGTCTTCGCCGGTCATCCAATAGAGCTGATGCATGATTCCTTGCGCCTTAGAGGTCTCACCCAGTTTATGAAGAATTAAGGCTTTGAGTTCAATCATTCGCGGCGTTTGTTCAGTGATTTTTTCAATATGGCAAAGGGCTAGTTTAAAATAACGCCTTGCTTTGCGATAGTTTTCATATTTTTTGAAAATTTCACCATATTCGTAAAAGCTCTCATACAATTTGGAATTGACAACATCGGAAGTCGAATAAAGACTAAAAAAATTGTAAAGCGCTTCACGCGCGCCTCGGTAATCATGCTGGTTAAAGGCCGCTGTCGCAAGATTTTGCCAAGCGATCGGGTCGTCAGGCCATTCATAGGCGATTCGTTCCCAGATCATTCTTCTGGCTTCAGGGTATTCGGCTTCTTCTGCATACAGGGAGAGCTTTTCCAATTGTTTTCTATCATGCACGTAGTCGAGAGCAAGACAGATGGCTTTTCGAAGTTCCTCCTTTCTTTTTTCATATGCAAGAGCCTCCATGTAGGCGAAATAAGCATTTAATTCTAGATCTTCGGCGGAACGACTTTGGAAGAGGTCGATGACAGTGTCGTATCTCTCGATAAAAAGGAGATGCTCCAACCAATAACCTAATTCATGCGAATTGGATTGGAAGGCTCGTTTTTCCAACCATTCGATATTTTTATCGGAGGGCGTGGGTCCCCATAAATAAACTAAAGTTTGAAGGTCTGAGTTTTCGGGCGAGGCGTTTTCGGAAAGAATTTGAAATGACCTTTCCGCCATTGGGTAATCATGCAGATTTTCGAGGTAGACATAGGCGAAATTCCGCCGAAGTTCCGGTGAAATGCGTTCTCGTTTTTCTAAATCGCTCATAAATGCGGCTAATGCATCGTTATAAAGAGGGTCTGTTTTCGCCGCTTGCGCAAGCGCATTGAAATAGACCGTTTCGATGAGGCGGTCGTTCGGTTCTTTTGCATAGAGTTTTTTTAATATTGCGATTCCGCTGTCGATTTTTCCAACTTGCACCAGTGCGAGGGCATAGTCAGCTTCGGCGGCGGCGGCCGGATATTCCTGCAGTCGACGTTTGGCGATATATAGGGCCAGCGGATATTCCTTGCTTTCTTCGGCGGCGGTATACAGGCCGCTTAGAAGATATTCTTTCACGGTTTTTTCCTTGCTGAGCCATTCAGCGACTTTTTTTGATCGGCCGCGAGAGATGTCCAAGATCGCCAGGGCTGACGCTAGGCGGTTTTTTCCGATTGCAGGGATCGACTCCATCATAAGTTTATAAAGCTCTTCCGCATGATCTATTTGCATGTAAGCGAGAGCGATATCAACAAGTTCATAATCTTCGAATCCAAGGTAGGGCGGAAGGTTGGCTCCAAGTTTCAGCGCTTCAGCTTCAAACTTAGCTGCGGCCGCTAATTTTAATAGAAAATAGCTTTCCGGATGCGATAGGGTGGTTTTCTGCATAAGATTGTCTAATTGTTCTCGCGCATTTTTTTCTTGCGCTCCTATGGCAAGCGAGACTGCAATCACAGGATGATCGCGTAGAAAAGCGGGTCCAAGGGCGCGTTGCATCTCTTCTGCAAGGATCGGGTTTTGATGCGTCAGCGCCGTAATGGAGAGGCTGATTATTTCACGATCTTCAATATTTTTTGCGGGAATTTTTTGAATGAAATCGATGAGAAGAGAGTCATTTCCGTTATCGAGCAAGACATTGAATGCGAAATTTTGAAGTTGTATATTGGATTGGGCGGTTTTGATTAGTTCAAGGAGTTGAGGCAAGACGCGTTTTTTTTCAGCAGGGTTTTCCCATAAGATTTGAAGAACGAGGATTTGTGAAGCGATGTCTTTTTCGATTAAAGGTTTTAATTGTGCAATGAAAGACGTCGCGAGTTCTGGATAACGAGTGTTAATCACGCCGAGTGCATAATAGGTTAATTTAGGATCATTTTTTTTAAGAAGATAGCTTGCTAATAGATCCACGGCCTTTGTTTTGAATTGCGCATTTCCTTCGGTCTTGCTGATTTCAATGTCCATCCAGATTTCAAATAAGATCTCATTTATTCCGACTGCTTTTGGAAATAGCGTTCGTCGAGCGTCAAGCGTCGCCGCTGCATTTTTATAATCCTTTTTCGCTGCGTAAAGCAAAGCAAGTTCTAAGTAATAACTTTCATCGGCTTTTCCTGTTGCAATGTATTCCTTTACAACAGTAAAGAGGGGTTCTTTGGCGTTTTCATTTTGATACCATTCGGCAAGTTCTTGCAGGAGGTCGCTGTCGGTTTTTTGTTTTTCAATTTGGAGTAAAATTTGGTGATATTCTTTATATTGCTGATTGTCATGATAAAGATCTGCAAGAGTGCGCAAACCAAAAACGTCATTGGGATGCAGTCGCACATATTCGCGCATCACGGAGATCGCCGCTTTAAGGTTTCCCAGCTTTTCATGCAGCCTGCTAAGAGCCATGATGATATCAGGAGTGCGAACTCCTTTGTCATATTGCTCCTGATAGTAAGTTTCCGCTTCAGTGAACTGTTTGCTTTTTAATTGAATTAAAGCCTGATCTTCTTTTGATGGAATCAAATAGAAGCTGATTCCAATCCCCAATGCAGCCAGCAGCGTGATCCAAATGTAAAACGCTTTCATCTATGATCGACTCATTGTAAGTTGTATAGCGCGGTTATAAGGAAGCTCTAATTCGACTGTCACAATGTTTTTTTCATCCGCTGTAAATTTTTTCGAAGGCAAGTCAGCGACGGCTATGCTGTAATCGCCTGCAGAAGGCATTCTCCATCTCATCGACAGTTTTCCCCAGCCCTTGGCGCTAAAACTAATTGACTGTCCTTCCCGCTTGAGGTCCCAGATTTCCCAGTCGCTGTCCAGAAGATAAGGAATATCATGCGCAGCCGCGGTCGCATCGGTTCCTTGTTTAATCGCAACAATCGGCTCTTCATAGGCTGCGTCAAGATGGATATATAACGATCCTTGATAGGCTAGGCAGCCGATTACGCCCAGACAGTCGGAGAAATTCAACGTCAAATTTTGAGCGTTGTCAAAACGAATTGTTTGCAGTCCTTTTCGATTTCGGATTTTCCATTTATCAACCCCCAGCGGTTCGATTGCAGTCGAATAAAAACCTTCGCCGATCTCGCAAAAACGTGTTGTTCGAATGGGAATGATCGATTGCGTTCTGATAAATGCGAGATTGCTTAACACCGCATCAACGCTGCTTTGAAATTCTCCAGAGAAGCTGTGATAATACAGATTGATGGGTTTAATGCGTTTTGGGCTCTCCGTATTTTTAAGTGTGGCCGGCAAGTACTGAAAGCCGTAAAAATGGTCCTTCCAACCATGCGTATAATTGTTTTCTGCATTGGAAGAAGCGTACAACTGAATCAACCCGCCAGGCTTCCTGCCTAGAGGATAGACAAAAAGATAGGAAGGAAAGTCAGGATCAAATCGGACAAAGCCGCCTCCATAAGTTTTGATTCCAAGTTTATCGCAGAGAATCACAGGGACGTCCCATGGACGTGAATCTCCAGGCCAAATTAAGAGATTTATTTTATTGTTGGGGGGTGCGAATTGGTTAATGTAATCAATGGCTCCTGAAATTTCATTTGCAAGTTCGAAAGGTTTGTTTGCATAGGCGCGTGGAATGACATATCCCCATTTCAGTTTTCTCTTCGCAAATTCTGTTGGATTGAAAACCTGATAATACTTAGCCCTAGCCCAGCTTAAATAGCTGTTTTGCCAGGTTCCATATGGGTATAGATGGAGGTAATCGATCTCTTTTTCAGGTCCCCCTGTTCTAAAAAAATCCCAATAAAACGGGTGGCTGTAGGTATGTGAAGCGGCTTCCACTTGTGGAAGCGCAAGGTAGTCGCGCGCAATTTTCTGGCTTTTATTTTTCGCCACCCATGTCGGGTCTACGTCCGCTGCAACAATTCCTACAGCGATGGGTAGGTCGGGATTTGTCTTTATGATTTTTTCTAGAATAACCTCGGCGCAATAGATATTTTTTCCTCGGTATTCCTCAATCGCCGTTTCCGTGTTCCAGTTATCGCCATGACAGGTTGAGGTATAAATTCTTCTACCCGCAAGCGTGGTTGCATCGGGAATGGGCAGATGCGCGAGGTCAAAGACGATTTCAAAAAAACGAAAGGGATCGAAATACCATCCTAGGGACCTTGGACTTGACGTATACAGAAGATTATCATATGTGTTGGCGAAGAATTCGGAGACATAAGCCCCGTGAGGACCAATAATGACTGGATCGGCTTGGCTTTCAGGCTTATCTGGGAGGCTTACCTTCAGATACGCCTTAGCGGCCGCCTCGTAAGCTCGAGTGATGTAAAATCCGGGCAAGGGGTTAGGGTATTGTTTTTCAAAGGGAAAAAGCTCCTTGCCCGCTGAAATGATTTGGTAGTCAAAAGGATATTCAATCCATTCTTGTGTATTTGTAAAACCAATTTTTTCGAAGAGTCGATTTTGCAGATCTCCTGAGGTGTAATTGCCTTTGGAGTCCGCAAGAAAACCTGGATTCCGCATGATGACTATCTTTTTCCCCTTATCGACGCCATCAATCGCCCACTCAATAAAGGCCTTTGGATCCGGCATTTTTGTGCTTCCTTGGAAACAAAGAATGATTCCGCGAATCCCATCCTGCGGAGAGAGATCCGGAAGCGGTTTTTGGATGTCGTAATAAACGACATCAAGTCCAAGATGGTTGAGGGGCATTTCCACTGTTCTGTGAACAAGGCAGTCATCAACGGTCAGATCAACGACGCTGTCCCAAAATGCGATGACATGACGGGGAATGGCGTCTGCAATGAGAGCGAATGGACAAAGAAGAAAAAAAATAAGGAATTTCATAAAAATCCTTCAGTTGGACACCAGAATATATATCAAAAAAAATATATAATATAAATAATTTTTGGGCCTTGTTCACCTTTACTAAGAAAGAACTCGGTCACCTCTCTGTGTGCTCTGAGATCTCTGTGGTTGATAAAAACGTTTCAAGCTTTTTTATCAACCACAGAGATCACAGAGCACACAGAGAGGAGATTCTAGTGACCGAAAAGACGCGATGGCGCAGAGAAGGATTTTTTTGTGAGTTTTGCAACTATCTCTATTGATTATTTATTAACAGTATTATACAATCACCTATTAATATTTAATTATTGATTAAAAAGGATAGTATGTCTGATTTTAGAATTGTTAATAGCATTGCTGACATTAATCTCTCTGCCAGTTGGGTTGATTCCCCTGCATTTAATGACAAAGACAAAATTGTCGATGAGAGCGGCAAATTGTACGCTGCAGGTTACGAAGGATCTCGCTATAGATTGATTGCAGAAAAAGAAAGACGTTTTTCATGTTTGGAACGCATAGGAAGAGTCTTTTTAGCGGCGTTGATTGTGGTCCTTTCTTTGGGCTGCGCATGGCGTTCCAAATCGATTCGTCGCCTTTTCACCGAGAAAAAAGAAACAATCCAGTACGGCGTTTTTGTTGACTGGGAAGCGGAAAACAAAATCAGTGAGGCGGAACTGCAAGAAGGAATTGATGTATCTGATGAAACGATAGCCAAACTTCAAAAGTGCATTAGAAGTATTGTGCGAACTAAAATTCACAAAGAAGATCGCGTTAAGTTGGCGGAAGAAGAGGGGATTAAGTTTCATGCAAGCAATGATAACGGTTGCGTTTTCGAACTAGACATAGCGCCTGGACTGATTTTTAAAACTGGTTTAACGTCGGATCGTTATAATGCAATGATTAACGGAAGAACCATTTGCCGCATTCATGAACTGGGATTGCTTGTCATTCCAAATGCAAAAAAACTTGCCATCGCAGCCCAAATTCCAGAGTATGGCGTAAGTCATACCTATACAGTCATTGTGGAGAAAAAATTAGATGTGGATCCACAAAAGAGCATGCAAGAAAAATATTTTGAGGAGTATGCCGAAAGTCTTAATAAAGTTATTCGTCAATTTGCCTGGTTCATTTGCAAAATGGGATACGACGTTAAATGGGAAAATAATCCAGTTGTAAACAAAAGCTTGGATGCGAATGGAGATCGGAAACTCGCTCTTTTCGACCTTGATCTTAGGGGAAGCCCAGGGGACGGTTTGTTTGGATGTGGGCAAAACAGAGTCGGTTTAGTCCGATGTGTGAATGAAGAGCAGGGAAACATCGTCGCCGAAGTGGCAAAGGAAAATGGAGTAAGTGTTTTGTCCTTTGCGCAAGTGCATGGTTGGCGGAAAGAAGAACTGGAAGATGCACGCAAGTTAAAAGAGCATTATGCAACAAAAAACATCAAGACTGGACTGGAGCCGATTGAAGTTGATCTTGATTCTTTAGATTTGAATTTGACAGAAACAGCGCAGGTCAAAACCGCCGATGGGCAGCACGAAATCATTACTTTTAAGAAGTTTGCAGAAAGCGTTTTAACGGAAATAAATGATAAAATTAAAAACAGCGATGATCAAGCGACCATCAAGGGAAGACGTTATTTTGCATTAGATCTAGAGTATCGTCCAGTCCACCACTATGAAAATAAGTGGCTGCCTCGCCTTATCGACGTTTTGATTAAAGGGGGCCACCTCTTTAAATCATATGACTCGAACGATGAAGACTATATTCAAGCATAAAACCCATATTCCGAACAGCTTTGAAGCGATTGTCTTTCTTAATCGCTTCAAAATTAGAGCTGATTATAGAGCTATAGCAATTTTTATTGCCCGATGAGACAATTACGTGTTATAATCGCTTCAATATGTGAGGTGATTAATGAAATGGATTTGGCAACAGCCCAACTGGCCAGATTTTGTTTGGAAAACAGAAGCTTTGCTTCCTTTTCTCAGTAAAGCTCGATTAGAGCAAGGAAAACTTTTAGGTAGAACGAAGGAGTTAGGGTTTGAGCTTAGCCAAGAAGCAGGCGCCGATATTTTGATTGAGGAGGTTGTCAAGACGTCCGAAATTGAAGGGGCTTATTTAAATCGTGATTTAGTTCGGTCGTCGGTAGCGAAGCATTTAGGGCTTCCAAGCTTTGGGATGCCACAGGCAAGTCGGTCAATTGATGGTCTTGTCGATATTCTGATTGACGCTACAAAAAAGTATGATCAACCTCTTACAGCGGAAAGACTCAGGTCTTGGCAGGCTGCATTATTTCCCACAGGTTACTCAGGCCTATTGCGCATTCAAGTAGGCGAGTGGCGGAGTGGAGAAGACCCCATGCAAGTGGTTTCAGGGGCGATCGGAAAGGAGAATCTACATTTTGAAGCCGTGCCAAGCTCGTGTGTAGAAAACGAGATGGATCAGTTTCTCACTTGGTGGAAGATTAGTCTTGATAAAATAGATGGTCTTTTACGTGCAGGTTTAGCTCACTTCTACTTTGTAACTGTTCACCCTTTTGAAGATGGCAATGGACGTATAGCTCGTGCATTAACTGATATGGCCTTAGCTCAGGATGAAAAAATCTCCACCAGGTTTTATAGCCTCTCTTCGCAAATCATGAAGGAGAAAAAAGAGTACTACGATATTTTGGAACGATGCCAACGAGGAGATATGAATATAACAGCTTGGCTTGTGTGGTTTTTGGCAAGCTACACTAGATCGCTGGAAGGCTCTTCTAACCTGATTGCGAAAGTGCTTGCTAAAGCCTCTTTTTGGAAATATTTCAGTCAAACCGCACTGAGCGATCGACAACGGAAGGTGTTGAATGTCCTATTGAATGCTGGCAAAGATGAATTTGAGGGAGGGCTAACTACTCGTAAATATTCGTCTATTGCAAAAGTGAGCCGAGCAACGGCTTTTCGCGAAATCACAAATTTGGTCGAGAAAAAAGTCATCCTTCAAAACCCAAGCAAAGGTCGAAGCACAAGCTATGATCTGAATTGGGATGTTTTGGTGGAGGGAGAAGATGTATCTAGTAAGGCTGATCCTTACACACAAATAAAATTTGACGCGTAAAATTTGACGCGATGACGCGTGGCATTGGAGTCAGGCCTGACCCCAATGCCCGCTCAAAGCGTCAAATCCTATAGTAAGGGCCAGTTGGGCTTTCATTTAAAAACTACGCCTTCACGACTTTCCCTTTAGCTCCAGGAATTTTTGCAGTGACATTGCGCGTGTCGATAATCAACTGGCTAGAGTCGACAATCCGATCCCAATCATAAAAAGAATGATCCGTCACGATGATGACAGCATCATATTGGGGAAGCTGATCATACTTAAAATGGATCGATTTCAGATGAAGCTCGGGAAATTCCGGCAATGAGGCGATCTCCGGCACAAAGGGATCGTGATAATGAACATCAGCCAACATGCTTTTTAATATCGAAAGGACTCTTAATCCGGGTGATTGCCGTATGTCATTCACATCTTTTTTGTATCCTACGCCAAGTACAAGTGTTTTTGCGCCCCGGATGCTTTTTTCTCGAGTATTTAGCCCCTGAATCACCTTGTTGACCACATAAATGGCCATTCCATCATCGATATTGCCCGATTGCTCGATAAGCGTGGTTGGACCGCCGCTTGCTTTCGCTCTCCATACCAAATAAAAGGGATCGATAGGAATGCAGTCGCCGCCGATGCCAGGGCCTGGATAAAACGGTGTAAAGCCAAACGGCTTGCTGGAAGCGGCCTCGACAACCTCCCAAATATCGATGCCCATGCGATCAAGCATGATTTTCATCTCATTGATAAGCGAAATGTTCACTAAACGATATGTATTTTGTAAAAGCTTTGCTGATTCCGCGACTTTTGGGCAAGAACAAGGCACAACTGTGGCGCCGATGCTTTCGTAAAGCAGTTCGGCCATTTTCAAGCAAGTGGGAGTGATTCCACTGACCATCCTGGGAACATCAATGAAGTTGTAACTAGGATTGCCAATGTCCGCGATTTCAGGCACGTGAGCCAAATAGAAATCTTTTCCAACTTTAAGCTGTGATTTTTTCAGCAGCGGTAAAAGCTCATCTTCGGTCGTTCCCGGATAAGTTGAACTCTGTACAACGACAAGCTGATCTTTTTTTAAATAGGAGATCACGGTTTGAAAGGCCGCCCTCAGGTTTGATAACTCCGGAACATGATGCTTATCTAAGGATGTTGGAACGCTGATGACCAGGACATCCGCCTTTTTTAAAATATCCGAATCAGCGGAGGGCGTAAATTTTTTCTTACTCAGTAGATTGAACAGAAAATCTAGAGAAAGGTAGTTTATATAACTATCCTTTTTTTTGAGCATCTGAACTTTTTCTTTACTCTTGTCATAGCCAACAAGGGAAAAGCCGGCTTTTCCAAAAACATCAAGAAGGGATAATCCAATATACCCCAGCCCAATAACCCCAATCACAGCTTCTTTTGAGGCGATTTTTTTTCTAAGTGCATTACTCATGACGTTTCTCCTTTATTCACAAATTTTTTAAGCGCTTGTGTAATCGACTCATTGACATTGTGCGAGTCTCGTTTTATTTCGGCGTATCTTTTATAAAAACTTCTAAACCCTTGCAGCCTCCAAATAAGCGTCAGCTGGCGATATCCAAAATTTTCCACTAAACTATACACCAATAACATGACAATGCTTTTAAGAGAGGGATACTTTCTAAAACTCAACTCCTCTATCAACAGACAAAACAGAGTGAAAATAAAAGTAAAGCCAATGGTTATACCCATAAACAACAGGATGAATATCGGATTCACAACGCCTAAAATGATGCCAGTGATAATGAATAGGTATCCCAGTGTCTCAACCAAGGGCTCAATCGCCTCGCCAAAAAACAAAAATGGATAGACAAAGAGTCCAAACCCCCCATATTTTGAATTGCAAAATAAACATCTATGAAACCACATCGATTCTAATAAACCGCGGTGCCAATTTATTCTCTGCCTTGTCAACGCTTTAAAAGTCGATGGACCTTCCGTCCACGCCACCGGATCCGGAAGGTAGGTGATCTTGTAGGGAATATTGGTGTTCTTTAATACTCGATGGATCCGAAAGACGATCTCAAGGTCTTCCGCCACCGTCGGAGCATATCCTCCCAATTTCACCACAAGGTCAGTTGAGAACATCGCAAACGCCCCTGAAAGCAAGTAGTGTCCGCCCGTGTATTCCCACGCTTGACGCATCAAAAAGGCTCGCAAGTATTCGATGGATTGAACTGCAGAGATGAAGTTTTGTGGAAAACCAATGGTCGAAATGCGGTTGTAGCTAAGTGAACAGCCATTTCTAAGCCTGACGCTGGCTCCTGCGGCTACAGTTTCCGGAGACGTCAGGATGGGTCTAATGATGGCTTCAAAACTGCTATTATCGATAAATGTATCTGCATCTGCAGTGATGAAATAGGCCGTATTGCAGGCATTGAGCCCCGCATTAAGGGCGTCGAATTTTTTTCCATTCTCCTTGTCAATGACGATCACTTCCGGATGTATTCCGCTTCGATAAATTCCTCTGATTGGTTTTGTTGGGAGTTTATCTTCATAAAAACAGGGGATTGGGGTAAGCTCCAATGCCTGCTGAAGGGTCTCCATGGTATTGTCTGTCGATCCATCATTGATGATGATGATTTTCTTATAACGGTAGGAAAGATGCGCCAAATTTTTAATGGCGGAGACTATATGATGCGACTCATTGTATGCAGTAACCAAAAAAGTGATTTCAGGTAATGAATTGGAGCGTAAAATATTTGTAAAATCCTCTCGATTCAATTCTCTTATACGCAGGTACGTTTTGATCGATCCAAATAAAATGAGAATAAGGTACATCGCATTGAGTCCGGTAAAATAGACCAGAAAAATAGGCGAGATCCATTTTGAAACAAGCAAGTAGTGATTTTCCATAATCTTACCAGGTATATTAAGTTGGCCGTGTTCATCTTTTCGAGTTCTTTCTTAGCAAAGGTGAACAAGGCCATTAAGTTAAACTGAGGGATGG
>JABDEO010000011.1 GCA_013287015.1 Chlamydiota bacterium | reverse complement strand
TGCTAACATGGGGCTGTGGGTGTGGGATACCTGAGATCCAGGGCTGCCTTCCAAGCCTCAAACTCCAGTTTGGCTGCCTGAGCTTCCAGTTCCCGCCGCTTCTCAAAACTTGGGAAGCCTTCCCATAACTTGAATTCCTTTTGTAAACCAGCTTTTTTTGCCAGCAATCGCAAGATATGGTCACCATCACGTAAGGATAGCCCAAGTTTGTTCGGGGGCATTATTCTAACGCTCATTTCCAGCAAAAATTGACGCAGGCTTTCAATGCTCAGCCCATAATTTTGATTCCATTCCAAAGAATGCGTTTCTAAATAATTCCAAAACAGATCCACTGCTTTCTCTGGGTCGTCACGAAAATTGATTAATGCTCCGGCAATAAGCGAACCCCAAAACAGCTCATCATTTTTTTCTAAGCGTTTTCCACATAAACTTTCAGCTTGAGGCGTTACGTGTATCGCGCTGCGATAGGGAGGGAAATCCCCATCAAATATGCGTTCTGCAATATCACTTTCCTCAGCATCTTTGAACAGTTTGGCGATCTCAATCCAAGCCGCTCGATGCATGTTGGCGGAATCGACAAATAAGTGATAAATGGCGTCATGCTGATAATATCCAAGAGGAGTAGAGCTGAAATCATGAAGTTGTTGTGGCAATTTAATGTGATCGCGAAGCGATAGAGAAACAACTCTTCGATCGACAAGCGACATTTTTTCTTTCTTAAAATATCCTAAAACAGGATTAGGCATTCTTGTTGTCTCACCAAATCTAGCTTGCAAAATTTCATGAACAAATTCAGGGGGAAGCACGGTTTGTATATAATTTTCGTTGTCATCTTCGTAGAGGAAAGGATGAAAGCCTGTTCGAGTTAGGTTATAAAATGTCTCACTGGCTTCTTTTCGCTGTTGAATTTGAAAGAATTGGCTCATTTCAGGTGGAGATTTACGCAATTTTTCCACTAGATCTTGTATACATTGCTCGCTAGAGCTCTCTTTCATTCCTTCTTGGATTATTTTTAACGCTGTGTGGTCAATATTGCCTTTTCGATCTATTAGTTGAAAAGTGCGAACGCCATAATCAGCTGACGCTTCTGCGCAGCAGGCGTCAAAAAGTATGAGTTTTGGCAAATATTTCTCTTCTAAAAGACCTTCTAAATAGGCGTAGAATGCAAGAAGGGGCCATTCTGGATGCTTAAAAATCGGATGCTCCCATTTGCCTAATTGAAAAGCGTCTATTGCTTCTAATGACAGAGAGTCACGATCAAGTTTTCCGATTTTTTCTATGAAATTATTCCACTCTCCCAACGGGATGCGGCGTAGAAATTCTCGCTCCTTCCTCAAATTACGCCAGACAGCAAAACAATCGACAGGATCTTTTTGTAAAACAGCTTGTAATGAAAGTTCTTTTTCAAGCGTGGCGTTTGGCGCGCTTTCAGATGCTGGATGACTGTTTACAGGAGTTTTTTCAGACATTTCGATCTTATTATTTTCTTCTTCCCTATTGACTCGGAGTGCATCTAATGCGATTTTAGGAGTGTCTTCCGCTGGTTTTAAAGTGATTTTTCTCTTAGAAAGATCCTCGTCTAAACAGCGAGGTTTGCAACAACATTTGGCGATGACCATTTCAAAGAGAGAGACAATTTGGCCAAGAACTGGGATGGATTCAACTGCGATAAGAATAACGAGTGCAGTGGACAAGCCCCCTTGGGATGCTGCTTTGTAATGTTCGACGCAATTTCCCCAAAATAAGGCGTTTTTTAAAGTATAGTGTTCTGAACTTAGAGCAAAACTTGTATATGCTGAAACGATATTCTTATTAAATGTTTGTTTTCATGTGAACGTAGATGCCATTATTTATGTTATTTTTAGGTTGATGCCTATGGGCGTCTCGCCCTGATCGCGTGTATTATCTTCAATGTTTTTTTGCCTACAAAGCAGGGCGGGACGCCCTGGCTACCTTCCTTAGCCTCTCACTTTTAATTGCACCCCCTCTTTTTTTTGTTCTTGTAAATCTCTCACAAATACAGTTACAATCCACGATAGACAAAGTCGGGTGGTCTTTTTTATATCGTCTTTATAGGACAAAAAGGCTTGACGCCTTACTCATTTTTGCATCATTTTTTCTCTCATTATGTAGCCCACACTAAGGTGTAGCGAGCCCTAGCGAGCGGAACCGCGGGTGTGGGGAACCAATGAACACATGACCTAACCAGGGACCTGGTTCTTCTTTTTTGTCTTTTTTGCTGTTTTCACAGAAAAATATTTAAACGTTCGACGTTAAAAAAGAGGGAAAAAAGATAAAAATGAAGAACCAGGTCCCTGGTTAGCTTGTGCATTCACTGGTCCCCACACCTCCGGTTCCGCTCGCTAGGGCTCGCTGCACCTTAGTGCGGGCTACATAATGAGAGAAAAAATGATGCAAAAATGAGTAAGGCGTCAAGCCTTTTGTCCTGTAAGGACGACATAAAAAAGCGTTGCCCGACTGACGGAAAGGTCAACAGTCATGGGAGGACACGCTATGAATGGTAAAATCGCTATAATCGGCGCAACAGGCAATGTAGGACGCAAAATCGTTGAATTATTTCTTCAAAGAGAAAGTATAAATCCGGATGACCTGCTTCTATTCGCCTCAGCCAAATCCGCAGGTAAAACTGTGCAATTTGGAAAATATAAGTATCAAATAAGCGACACCTCTGCATGTAATTTTAACGAATGCGCCTTAGTTTTATTTGCTACGGATAGCGACATTTCACGTCAATATGCGCCGACAGCCCTAAAGGCCGGTTGCCGCGTCATTGACAGCAGTTCCGCATATCGACTGGATCCCAATGTTCCATTAATCGTTTCTCCTGTTAACGCCGGCCTTATCCAAGCCAACATCTTTCTGTATGCTGTCGCCAACTGCCTCGCCTCCCCCATCTCGGTCGTTTTAAAGCCCTTGCATGATAAATGGACTGCCACTCGCGTGATCGCTTCCACGTATCAATCCACTTCGGGCGCGGGAAAAGAACCGATGGATGAACTATTTGATCAAACACAGCGGCGGCTGAAAGGCGAAGAGGTCAAATCTCAACACTTCCCGCGCCAAATCGCTTTCAACATCATTCCGCAAGTGGATAAGATCTTGGATGACGGCTTTTCATATGAAGAATTTAAAATCATGCGCGAGATCCAAAAAATCATCTCTTCAGAAATCAAAGTCATGGCTACAGCAGTCCGCGTTCCGGTCGGAATTGGCCATTCTGTTTCCCTGTCCATAGAATTTAAACAAAAAATTAATTTGGAAGAGGCATATCGCACTTTGGCTTCCGGGCCAGGCATTGCCATCAGTCCGCACCATTATTCAACGCCCGCAGAAGTGGAGGGACAGGATCAAGTTTTCGTAGGCCGCATCCGAAAAGATCCGAGCGTTGAGAATGGTCTCTCATTGTGGATCGTGTCTGATAATTTAAGACGAGGCGCCGCCCTAGATGCAGTTGAAGTTGCGGAAAAGGTCCTGGCTTTATAGGATTATGACTTAGGAACTGCGGGAATTTTGATCACATATGTTTTGGCCAATTTATCATGCAGCCCTTGTTTTTCTTTATCAAAAATTATCCAAACCATGCCAATGACGCTAAATAGAGAAAGGGTGAAAGCGATATATCGCCAAATGACCCTGGCCCAGCTAAGAGGTTGTCCCTCGGTGGTCACCACTCGAATTTTGACGAGCTTCATGCCGATAGTTTGACCTATCTTCCAACCAATGCAAAAATTAAACAAAAAGAAAAGCTCAAAGACAATCCATCCGGCATTGCTTTTTCCATAGATAAAATAAGCCATATAGCCAACTATGGCGGCCGCTATTGCATCAAGCATGTACGCCCCTACACGGGACTGCCAATCAGCTTTTATAAAAGATTGCAGCTGGATATCATTCATAGGCGGATAAACTCCTTTTATTGAATTTTAAATTTACACAAAATTGACGTCAAGATGATTTGACAACTCTTTTATTTAATGTTAGTCTGATGAGGGTCTAAATAGTTAATTGGGAGGGCTGATGCCATATACTTTAAAACGTGCGTTGATCCAAAAATCCAGTTCTCCAAACTATTGGCGTATAATCATCACATTGATTGCATTCTCCACATGCATTTGTTGCCCACTGAAGGCCCACGCCGTGGAGCATGCTAAAGAAAAAGTTGATGTTGTCGTCGTTGGCGCCGGTCTTGCGGGTTTATCCGCAGCGCGCGCGCTCGTGGCGGAAGGTCATTCGGTGATTGTTCTGGAAGCTAGCGACAGGGTCGGAGGAAGAACGTGGACAAAGCAGCTTCCAGACGGCGGATGGATTGACATGGGCGGCCAGTGGATTGGCCCTGGCATGAACCATATTCTAGATCTAGCTAAATCAGTAAATGTAGAAACTTTTCCAAGTCATCATCAAGGCAATAATATTTTCATCTTCTCTGAAAAACGCGAGGAATACGCCTCTGAGCCGACCAAGGGAAATTTTCCTATTCCTGCAGCCGATCTACTGGAATATCAGTCTGCAATGGAAAAACTCGATTCACTCGCCTTACAGACGCCAGTCCAGGATCCCAGCAGTGCGGCTCAAGCTCTAGAATGGGATAGTCAAACGGTCGCCACATGGGTTAAAGACAACGTCAAAAGCCCCAGCGCTCGATTTCTTATAAGAACTTTCGTACTGGGGTATTTTGCCGCCGAGCCAAGTGAAGTGTCATTTCTTCATTTTCTCTTCTATATTCATGCAGGCGGCGGCCTGCATAATCTACATACCTCTGGGGTTGCACAACGCTTTGTTGGAGGAGCGCAACAAATATCTGAAAAGGTTGCACATCAGCTTGGCGACAGGGTGATGCTCAAAACGCCAGTGCGTGAGATCGACCAGACAGGCGATGCAGTTATAGTTTTAACTGATCAAGATCGTTTCGAAGCGAAACGCGTGATTATCGCTGCAGCGCCGCCGCTTGCTTCCCGCATTGTTTACCATCCTAGCCTCCCCGCCAACCGAGATCAGTTCACCCAACGCGCTCCAATGGGATCATCCATCAAAGTTCACGCTGTTTATCCATCTGCGTTCTGGCGCGAAAAAGGATTAAGCGGACAAGTGATTAGCGCAGATGATGATGTCTCTCTTGCAGTGGACAATTCCCCATCAAACGGGAAGCCGGGAATCATAGCCGGATTTCTTGAAGGAAATGAAGCGCGTCGCTGGTCCGAGAAATCGGAGGCTGAATTAAAACAAATGGTTTTAGAATCATTTGTGAAATACTATGGTCCTGAGGCTGGCTCTCCAATAGCCTTTTATACAACAAATTGGGACCAAGAACCCTGGTCGCGCGGATGCTTCACCAGCGTCTTGCCTCCTGGAGTGTGGACAGGTTTCCCGAATGCAGTGCGTAAACCTGTAGGCCGCATCCATTGGGCGGGAACTGAAACGGCGACTGAATGGTATGCCTATATGGATGGAGCTGTCTCCTCTGGTAAGCGCGCCGCTGATGAAGTGGCGGATGCATTAAAAATGGAAAATTCAGCGGAGAACCTGCTCAAGAGCATTCCGTCGGAGCTGCAAAATCTCCCCTATGCAATCTATCCGACTAGTCCGGAATACAATGCCGCACGCTTCAACTTCAATAAACGCTTTAGTCTATTTCCCCACGCAATTATCTCTCCTAGAACACCTCAAGAAGCCATCTACGTATTGAAAACCCTGAAAAAATACAACCTCCCATTTTCCATACGTTCTGGGGGACACTGTTATGAACCCGGATCTTTATCTTCGGGATATATCTTCGATTTGAGCGGCTTCAACAAAATCCAACCTAACATTGATGCGGAAGAAGTTTCCATTGGCGCCGGGTGTCGCCTTGGCAAAGTGATTGAAGAGCTCGGCAAAATAGACTATGCAATTCCTACAGGGACATGTTCTCAAGTGGGTATTGGGGGACTTGCCTTAGGCGGAGGCGTAGGAATGCTTACTCCAATCTATGGACTCACCTGCGATTCGATAAAAAGCATTCTTTTCCTCAATGAAAGCGGCGAATTAATCACAGTGGACAATAACAACCACCCTGATCTCTTCTGGGCCCTATGCGGATCGGGCAATGGGTCGTATGGGATTGTTCTCGAGTTTACGCTCAAAATGCGTCATTTACCGGAAGTGAGCTATTACGAGCTTACATGGGATTGGGATGTTGAAAAGGTTCCTCGAATTATCCAAGCGTGGCAAACATGGGTGCAATCGCTTCCGGATAAAGTTTCTTCGCAATTGCGCATGCGTTATTCGAGCGATAAATCAGAAATAGGGATCGCCGGCCTTAAAATTGGAAAAGAGAAGTTTACAGAATGGGAAGATGCTTTCAAGGAACTCAAACCCCAATTTAAGACAGTCACGGGCCGTTATGGCGATTTGGCGAAATATTGGACGGAAAAGCCTCATGATCAATTCTGCAAAATGAAGTCCAAGATCATCTTAGAGCCTATTCCGAATGGAGCAATAACAAAAATAATGGATTTTTTCGCTCAATTGCAAAAAGATAAGCCGCCTTTTCACCTTCTTTTTGATTTCGATGCTTTCGGCGGCAAAGTCGCAGAATCGAAATCCTCCTTTTTTCCAAAAAAAGCCCTCACCTGGTGGTATCAAGGTTTTTATTGGGACGCTGAGGAGATGAATGACGCGTGCCTACGTTACAGCCGACAATTTTATTCAGATATCTCCCCTTATGTCTCAAAATACAGCTATGTCAACACTGTTGATTATGACATTGGAGCAGACTATCTTGACGCCTACTATGGCGATAACATCGATCGTCTAATCGCCATCAAAAAGAAGTATGACCCCTTAAATTTCTTCAAATGGCGGCAGAGCATTCCGATTGTAAACGATAATAGGTGAATTATACGTCATAATAAAATGGCCGTGTTCACCTTTTCGGTCACTAGAATCCCCTCTCTGTGTGCTCTGTGATCTCTGTGGTTGATAAAAAAATTTCAAGCTTTTTATCAACCACAGAGATCACAGAGCACACAGAGAGGTGACCGAGTTCTTTCTTAGTAAAGGTGAACAAGGCCAATAAAATCATAATTTTGCGGAAACAGTATTAAAGAACTCTATAATTTTTTCATTTTCATCGGGGTTGATGCCGGGATTGAGACGGATCGTTCTAGCATTAGGATCCAGAGGCCCAAATATCGCAAAATTACAATGATAAAATCCAAAGCTTCCCCGGAAATAACATTCCATCCCCTCTTTAATCATCATTTGATAAAATATTTTTCTCACATCTTCACTTCTTTCCCATTGCTCATGAGCAGAACCTAGCGCTTTCATGTCGATAAAACACGGGTCCATATCAGCATGCGCTTTGTTAACTTTATATTTTTGATTTGGGATGTTATTTGGCTGAAGAGATGCCGGCATTCGATCTAGGATATGTCGCGTATTGTTAAAAATTAATTTTCTATAGTTACTTAAAGAGTCTGATGCATATTTGGTGGCAAGACAAAACCACTGGACGCTTAAATTGTCCGTTCGATAAGCAGGATGATTCAAAAGAGAATCAAATGCTTTCCATTTTTTCTCACCATTATTAACCATGTAAAAAGGAGAACCGTAATAGTTATCCATTCCAAGCGTATAAAATTTTTGCCCACTGGCAAAAAAAGCAAAATTCACATTTCCAGATTTGATTTCTTCTTGAAACTCCATAAGCAGTTGTTTCACATTGGTTGAATAGAATTCATCAATTGTAATGTCTACAGCAACCGTAAAGTTCTCTGTAACTCTATTGTCTTCCAACAATTTCCTCACATCCGCTGCAACATCTCTTCGTTTATATTCTGTAAGCGTCGATCCGGAGTCAACATTGGCATTGAATTGACCAAGATAAAGATCTAGTTTAGGCAAAGAAGGATCGCTAATAAAATGATCAAAGTGATGTTTCGTAAGTATGGTTTGTTCGAAATACGATCCAGCGCTGAAAACGCCTTGCAAAGGAACATTCTGCTTTTTCGCCGCCGCAGCGATGCCTGTAAAAACATTGACAGCGGTTTTACCAAGTCCCACTCTAAGCTCATTTTCCAGTTCATCAGGCGCCGACTGTCCCAGCAGTTCTTTTTTGTATATTTTCCCAAAATCTTCTTCATTAAAAGGATGCGTCAATTCAAGAATTCCAGCAAGCTCGGCGTGAATAAGTTCAATTTCTTGAGCGAACTCATTGAACTTATTCGCAATGGCATATTGTTCTGCTGTTGCTAGACGCTCTCTAATTAAAAATAAAGAAGTTTGAAAAATCTGAGATAGTATGGGGTCTCCATTAAGTTCATTCCATTTTGCGCCATCGATTTCATTCATTAATCCTTGAAGAAGATCCATCGTTGCTTTTCCCAGCATTGCAATATGGGGCTTTTCAGCAACACTATCAATCCTTTGGCTGAGTTGATCTGGAGCTATTCCGCAAGAAAAATTTGAAGGCGCCCCTTTGCTTCCAAACAGACATAAAAGTCTTTGAAACAAGGGCCCTTCTGTAAAATCTTCCTTCTGCGGATAATATAAAGTTGATTTGCCGCCTTTGGATACGCCATAACTGATATCTGGCCGTTGTTGAAAGACGTCGGATATTAATCTGCGGAGGTGAACAGCTCCAATATATATTCCAGTATTTACAATATAATTAATCAGCGGTGATTTAAACTGAGTTTCTTGCGATGAAGAAGAGCCTATTGGCAACATTTTGATGCCGGCGGCGCCTTTCATTTTAACCCGAGAAATACATGTGGTATTATCATCCAAATGTTTTTTTATTTTTGATTTGAATTCTAAAAAATTTGGGTTGTCATGGATTAGCTGTTCTATCGCCATGTTCTCTGCAGCGCGAATTTTTTCTTTGAATTCTTCAAAACAATTGATAAATTCCTTCTCTGCATTTTCCTCTTTATTAGTTTGGATGTTCTTATCTAAAATATGAGTGACATCTATAAGAAAAGGAAGATTTAATGGTCGATCCAGCGCTTCATTTGGATTCTTTGAAAAGTGATCATGTAGAACTTTCTTTATCACTGCGGCATAAGACTCTATTGACTCCTCATTGTCGATAACTGTAAAATGCAACGGAAATAAGTGATCCACCTCATCGGTATCAGTAAGGATAAATAAAGACTTCTCACCATATGCAAGGTTTTGATTAAATTTTTTTCCAAAAGTAAGCTTCTGCTCTAAACATTCTCTGTGATATCTAAACTCCTCAATTGGCGAACCTTGTTGTGTGGTTAAATAATGCGAATCGATCTTTTTTAAGTCATTTGTCCACAAGTTTAGATGTTTTGGCGTCACTTTATTAAGAAAATTAGCAGCTAGGAATTTTATTTGTCTTTTTTGTTTTCCTTTTGCACCGTCATATGCTGATTTTAATAAGGCTAAATTTAAATGCCAGGCGTGTTGGTGGAATTCGAAATTTTGTCGACCCCTGATCAATCGATGTTTGTCAAGGTCCATATCTCCCTGATGGAAATACCTGTCTACAAATGCAACAATAATGCCTATAAGTGGGGTGCACTCAACAATTCCTATAATTAAATGGAATGCTTTTTCTTTTTTTGTTAGTTTTCGTGGTTTTGATTCGATTTGAAGTTGTTTGGCGATTCCAATTATTTCTTTGTTTTTACTAAAAATCAATTTAAGATGACGAACTCCATAGCGGTAAGGTAAATCTAAAAATAACCGCACGCAACCTTTCCAATTAAAGAATGATTTATTATCGTATATCATAAAAAATTTTTATTTAATTTCTAGCAATGTTTTATTGTTTTTACCGATGATAACATAAATTATTTAAAAATGCAATTAAAAAAACCTTTATGCTGGTTTGTAAAATTCTGTTTTTTAAAAAGTAAAAAAAATACGTAAAAAAATATGTAGAAAGATATCAATTAAATTTTCATTTATGTTATAATAAATATGCTTTTTTATTAATAAACATAGTATTTATTTTCAGTTGGAGTTTTTATGAATTGTAATAATATTAACCATTCAAATGAGTCTTTAAAGGTTCGAGATATTCAAATAGATGGATATCCCACTGAGAAGGCAAAAGAAAACAAAGTTCATGATATGGTGGCAAAAATAGAAAATATGCCGGGCTCATCTGAGAAAAATGGACAAGCGGCAAAAAAAATTCAGAGCAAATTCATTGCACTTTCTGAAAATCATGCATTTGAAAAGATTGAAAATAAAAGATATCAGGAAGTTGCTGATCAATATGGAGGATATGATACGCTAATTCTTCAAGGACACGAATACGTTGTGCCTAAAAAACCTGAGCAAGTGCTTAGCGCTTACAAAGAATTAAAAACAAAAATTAGTTCCAAAATTGTTGTTGATGAGTCTATTGAACATGTCAAAGATGCAAAAAAATGGGAAAATACAGCAATGACAATATCTGAATTAATGAAAGATGCCGCAATTATTAAAGATGAATATGCGATTTTCATAAAAAAATTAGCAGAAAAAAATAATGGGAAGGCTTGTTTTGGTCATAATAATCAATTTATTCTAAAAAGCAAACATAGTATAGAAAGGAAAGTGAAAGATGATATAAAGGAATTAGATAAAGCTGAGAGTGAAGTAGTTTCAAAAATTGCAGATTCTATTAGAGGCTCTATCGTTGTCGCCACCCCACAAGATATTACTCATGTTGTCAAAGAACTCCAGAGCAGTGCAAAAGAAAAAGGTTGGGATATCACCTTTAAGAACATTTGGCAGGAAGATCGAGCTAACGGTTATGTTGGAGTCCATGCAAAATTAAAACTTATCACTCCGGAAGGTCGTATTGTTATTGCTGAATTGCAAATCCATTTACCTGAAATTTATAACGGTACAGAAAAATGCATTAAAGAACATAATCATAAAATATTTGAATATGCAAGAATAGCGTATGGACCGGAAAAACAAGGTCAAAAACCTCAACCTCCCAGTTTTGCGAAAAAAATCAGTATATTGCAGTATTTAAGTCATTTAAAAAATATTGAAACTTAGATAACAGTTCAGTTACTCCTCATCCATCAGGGTGTCTGTTAGAACTGATCCTTACCCACAAGTCTAAAGCGTGTTTTCTCAATGCGAATTTTGGATAAACAATTGCCCTCTCGCGCCCCGGGAGGGGCGCGAGAAGGCAATCGTTTATCCAAAATTCGCATTGAGAAAGCACACCTTAAACTTGTGGGTAAGGATCAGCTGTTAGAATCAGGCCGAGACGGCCTGCTTACCTTTTTCGTTCAGATACCCTTTCTTCGTCGGGCGCCTGAATGGGATCACTTGCGGCTTGAACGCTTGTCCGTTCAATAAGCCGAATGATTCTCGTTGTAGTTAACTAAAAATTTCTGTTGTTTTTTATTGCATTTAATTAAATAAAAGAATATAATGAAGTCAAATTTGCAATTTTTTAGCAACATTTTTGGAAAATAAAAGATTTAAATATGAATGACAGTATAGTTTTGAATCCTAGTTCTATCGACAGCATGCAGCATTTTTCGCCAATGGTGCAAAATCATGGCAATAATGATTTATTGAAAAGAATCAGTGAACAAAGACTTCCCAGTATTGATTTTCAAGCTAAGCGTAAAGAGTATAAAAATTCTCAGTTGAATTTTTTATATATTACTGTTATCAAGATAGTTAATTTTATTTTAAAAATATTCAACAAACAAAATATGAATTTCATAAAATTTATTACCGATCACAACTATTCTGTTGTGATGTTCAAGACGTGTGATAAATTTATCGAAAAAATAAAAATCAACGTTTCGGAATTATCAGAGGCAAACATATTCTTGTTGCATTCTGTTTTTAACCAAAATCGAGTCGATCCGGAAGCTGCAATATCAGCCTACAAGGCTTGTAAATACTTGAGATGCAGCAAGCTTATTTCAAATATAAATCATGATCTGAATGGCGAAAATGAAGTCAGCTGGAAAACAAATTTTGAGCTGTTCCCAAAGAGCGTCAAGCGCTCCATCTATACTATTTTGTGTTTAGCCAATGGGAAGAAGGCGCTGGATGAGGCCTTCGCTAAACAGCTTCTGGAGCAGAATCCGAAAATTTTAATGGATATCCGAGACGGCAATGATAAAAACTTGTTAAATCAGCTGGACGAATTGTTCCTGCATCTCGAAAATGTTTCCAAAGATCTATCCCTGCTGTCGTTGCACCAGCAAAATGTAAATGAATCCCCCGATCTTGCAAACCTTTACTTGGATAAACTGACAGAGGTTTCGCAAAAATTAATCGACTTGGAAGCTGTAAAAAAAGCGGCGACGCCTATGCAAAAATCCACGTTGATTGACAACGCCAAGATGAAACTTAAAGAGAGTCTTCATCATCTAGAACATATTACACGGCCTTTATTCGGCCATGATGATTCATCCACTGTTTATGACGCTTCAATCGAGCGCATGGCGCAGGAATTGCCTAAAAACCTCCTAAATGAACCCTTGACTGTCGCCATGGTTGGTGTGGAATATTCTAGTTTCATCAAGCAAGGCGGACTCGCCGAGGCCTTAGAAGGCATTGCTAAATCCGTTATCGCCAACAACCCTCAAAGCAAAGTAAGGCTGATTTTTCCGAAATACAACAAGCTGCCAAAAGACGTGGTCGAACGATTGTATGATCCTCCAAGACCATTTGTGGATGCCGAAGGAAAACTCATTGATGTATCTGTCGCCGTCATTGATGGAGTTGAATGTTTCTTTATTGGAAATGAAGCTTTTGAATTAGAAGAGAACAATCCTAGTGTTTATGGCCCAAATGACGAAAAATGCAAAAAGCGTTTTGCCGCTTTTTCCGGCCTCGCAGCGGATCTTCTGAGCCAAATGGATGATAACGATATTATTCACCTGCATGACTGGCACGTCGCCGGCGTGGCCTTGAAACTTTCGAAACAATATCGCGATGAGTGGGAGCAAGGCAAGATTCCTCCCATCGTCTTTACTTTTCACAACAATAGCCGTTGTGCACAGGGGCGTCCATATGCTGGCGCATACAACTACAACCCTGTCGTCAAGGCGATAAAGGAGAATGGTCTCGCTGATGAAGACGCCAATATTTTCGTTGAAACTCTCAAAATCGCCGATGTCGTTACAACAGTGTCTGAAACCTTTGCCCGGGAAGCGCAAACGCCTCAACTGGGCGAAGGAATTTCTTTTGCTATAAGAAAAATCGCACAAGCGGGCAAATTGGCCGGAATCGTTAATGGCGCCGATATCAATCGCTTTAATCCTGAAAAAGATAAAAATTTAAAACAGTGGATTGATCCTGAGACGGGCATGCAGGTCGATTTAAGCTATGGACAAAAAAGCGAGGATATATTCGGGCAAAAATTGGAAGCAAAAAAACAGTTGCAAAAATGGTTAAAACTGCATTTTCCAACAGGAAGACCACCCAAAGAAGACGATGATCCTCAGACTAATCAGTTTACGTTTGATCCGAACAAACCGATTGTGACCTATATCGGACGATTCGATTCATATCAGAAAGGTCTTGACAAGCTTGACGAAGCGATCGAATCCACTTTAAAAAGCGGTGGACAATTTATTCTTATGGGTTCACAAGAGGATTCCTCAGCGACTGAAACGCTCGATAAATTAGAAAAAAAATATCCATCAGGCGTTCTTTTTATCCGTGACTTCAAAGACAATAACGGGCGATATCACTACCAGCAAGGCAATGAAGACAGACCGGGAATTAGTTCTGTTATTCGAGCCGCTACAGATTTTATATTCGCTCCATCTCGTTATGAACCTTGCGGCTTAATTCAATTCGAAGGATGGTTATTTGGCTCTCAGGTGATTGGTTCTAATACAGGTGGATTATCAGATACGATTATCTCGAGGGAAAAAGACCCCGAACGCTGCAATGGCTACCTCTTCGATCGCAATTCGACAGCCGTCGACAGCGCATCTCATGTTATTGCAACAGCTCTGGAAGATTGGAACTCCTCATCCACCCAGGAAATAAATGAAACTGCACGAAGGCTGATTAAAGAAAGTCGACAATATGGCTGGGCGACAGCTCCTCAGGGGGCGTCACCTGCTGATAAATATCGTGTTGTTTATCAAAAAGCGATACAGCAAGTCAAGTTAAGAAAAAAATCTTCATTGCCTCATCGCTTTGATGTCAGAAATTATCTATGTCAAACATCAGCGCCGAAAACCATATCCACAATCAGTCGCGCCGCTCAGCTGGAAGAACAGTATCTAAATCGTTATTATTTTGATAATGAAGACAGCGAAAAATTGGATGCAGCCTATCTTAATTTAGATCCTGGAACACGCTGTCAGGTGTCTTCGCCATATGGCAGGGGAGTTAATTTCAAACAGTATAATCATTTAGGGGCTAGGATTATCGGAGAACAGACAATTTTTACAGTTGAGGCTCCCGCCGCTAAAGAGGTTACTCTCCGCCTTTATGATAATAATGAAAATTTAATAAGCGAATCACCGCTCGTTCCAAAAGGCGATGGAAAATGGAGCTTGCAGGCGGCATGTCAGGCAGGACAAAAATACCAATATAAAATAAATGGACGGATTAAAATTGATCCATACGGCCTTTCCCATGTTCCATCTAAAGATCGAACAAAAGCTCCCTACTCGATAGTTTGCGATAAAAATTCATTCGTTTGGAATGACAAAAATTGGCTTGCTCAAAGAAATAAAAAGACAGGCGAATCACAACCGATGAGCATTTTTGAAATGCACCCGACTGCCTGGATGCGGAAAGCAAATGGGGAACCGCTTAATTACCGTGAATTGGCGGAACGTTTAGTTGCGCATTGTAAAGAGGCCCATTTTACGCACGTTGAATTAATGGGTATCCTCGAACATCCTTGCGAAGCCTCAATGGGTTATCAAGTGACTGGATTTTTTGCTCCAAACAGCCGCTTAGGAAGCATTGATGATTTTAAATACCTTATTAATCACTTACATGAAAATAAGATAGGCGTCATTTTAGATTGGACGCCAGCTCACTTTGCCAAGGATCCATATGGCTTAAATAACTTTGATGGAACCAATCAATTCGATCCCTCATTTTGCAGCAAGCTCTTTTCCAGGCGCTATTGGCGCTATTTTTGGGGCACTAAATTTTTTGATTATAATAAAAAGCCTGTGCGTGACTTTCTCATTTCAAGCGCAATGTACTGGATTCGTGAAATGCACGTTGACGGTCTGCGTGTCGACGCTGTCAGTTCTATGCGCTACAGCGAGAACGCAAGGGCCTCAAAACTGTTCATGAAAGATTTAAACGCCATTATTCACAAACACTCTAAGGGCGTTATTACTATTGCAGAAGATTATTCGGGCAATACGCGTACGACACAAGCCGCACACGCAAGAGGCCTTGGATTTGACATGAAATGGAATATTGGCTGGATGCACAATACGCTAAACTACTTTTCATCCGACCCTAACAAGCGCCGCAATCGCTATGCAAATCTAATCAATGCAATCGATGGCGACAAATTCCATAAAATGGTCCTTGCCTTATCTCATGATGAAATTAAAAAAGGAATGAAGAGTTTGCTCAATAAAGCGACAGGTCTAAGCAAAGATGCGCGTTTAGCCAACGTGCGCGCAATGCTAAGTTTTATGATGGCCATTCCAGGTAAAAAACTTAATATGATGGGAAATGAATTTGCTTCTGAAAAAGAATGGACTGAATATCTCGGAAAAAATCGAGGATTGCTGAATTTAAAACCGGGAGACAAAGAGTTACAAGCAGGAGAAAGAGAAGATGGTAAACAAATTTTTCAAATGGTTGCTGACTTAAATCAGCTATATCGCTCCAATAAGGCGTTATGGGAAAAAGATGACAATGGCTGGGACATTGAATGGATTGAGAAAAATCACAAAGAAAAGGCCATGATCGCCTACAGACGCACAAGCTCTGAAGGTGAAAAGATCGCTTGTTTCCACAACTTCGCCGGCAATGAACCTATTAGATATACAGTCGCCGCCGAAGCGTGTGATCCTGTAGAAATCTTTAACAGCGACAGCGCCGGATATGGCGGCCAGGGCGGCGTCAATCCCGCTATTAGGCTAATCAAAAAAAGGGGTAAATATTTTTATACCATCACGATTCCCCCCATGTCTACAGTCATGATTAGAGAGAAAAAAAGGGAGTTGGAACGTGCCGAATAATTCTATTGTCAATAATAACTGCGTCTCCCCTCTTAATTCTCCTGCACCCATGTTCTTCGGCGCGCCTCCATGTTTCGGAAAATCTCGGGGTGTGCGAGGCGTGCGTTTTGAGACTATGAAAAAAATAGGCGAAATAGCAAAAATGGCGCTCAAGTGTATAGCCAAAATCATCCTGTTTCCTTTGCGTTATTTCGGCGGCAAGACCTGGTCTCTTCCCGGATTAATCCTGCGTTTCCCCTGTGTGACAATTAGACATTTATTTTTTAAAAATTTATCAAATACCTATATGGAAGATCTTTTCGGCAAAGGCTATCAGCGTTTTGGACAACACACTCTATCTCCGGATGAAGCCAAACCTTATCTCAAATATGTTTGTGCGGTCGCCGCGGTGCATTCCTGCCAACCCGAATGGATAGAACCTTTTGGATATAAAACTATTTCCCCGAATACTGTAGTTAAAAAATCCATTGACTTCCTGGGCGATCTTGAGGCGCATAAATTTTGTTTTTTTGATCCTAAAACAGGATTAAAAATCTCTCTATTCGAAAAAGAAAACCAGGTCATCGTTGCATTTGGCGCCTTAAGTTCTGGCGCCAGTGAAATAGAAGGTGTTGCAAAACAAAAAAAAATGGAACGAACGCTGCTAGCGTCAGGCATTGTAAACATCACAGGCGGAACGTCCTTTCTTTATGAAGAGGCTGACCGTTTTTTTACACAGCTCAAGACGCTCCCTTCATTAAAAGACAAGAAAATCACTGTATCCGGACAATGCTTAGGAGGTTCAATAGCCTCTTTTCTGAGCTTGAAACATCAAGTCACCGGCGTATGCGTAAATAGTTTACCACTTGGAGCGGGACTGCAACGCCAGATTGGCGTTAAAAAATTGATGTGCGCCGACAAATATCTCACACATATCTCCGCCAAGGGTGATTATATGAGCCATCTCCCGACCTCTGTAGGTGTAGTGGACGCTGTTGCAAATTTTATAGGACTAAAAACCCCTGGAAATTTTGGGCGGAAATTTTTAATTCCAACAGCTTATAAGAAAGCTTCAGACACTCATTACTTTATCCTAGGGAGCATGATGGTTCATATGGGCTTTGATTGCCGAACCAAGCCCGCTGACATTACACGTCAACCCGGCGGCGGCGTTGGCATTTTGGACGCATAAAGCCAGTCCGACCAGCGAAGTTATGCTGTGCGCGAATATCATCATGTACGAATCTTCATGAATCTTCATTGGGTGCAATTAATATGCTTGTACCGAAAATCCTTATTTGGTATAAAATGCGCTTAATTTCACATGCTGGCATAGCTCAACTGGTAGAGCGCCCGACTTGTAATCGGACGGTTGTGGGTTCAAGTCCTACTGCCAGCATATTTATCCCTCCTGGGGGTGTCGCCTAGCGGCAATGGCAAGGGACTGTAAATCCCTCGACTTCGGTCTGCGTTGGTTCGAGTCCAACCGCCCCCAAACTTCATTCACAGCTCGATTCTGATAGGTTCCACGAATGGAGCCTTTTTCTATTTTTACGCAAATTTTACGCATTCGACTCCAGCAAGCTGGCGCAAGTCACCTTGTTCGCTATTTCCTTGTCTAAACCCCATAAAATGCATAACAAATATCTTTATGTGCGTAAAATTTGCGTAAATTTATTAAAAATCAATAAAGAACATTTTAATTCAGTAGAGAGAATTTATAGAAAAGCAAGGGACTATACATCCCTTGTACTCATTAATCCCCACTTTTGCTAGACTGCTGCACCTAACGGAGGAACCCATGGGCACTATACGCGAATACAAAAAACGAGACGGAACAATCTCATACCATGCAGAAATAAGATTACGCGGCCATCCAATTCAAAGAGAAAGTCACAGAACGAAAACTCTAGCAAAAAAGTGGATTCAAGATACTGAATCCGCAATTCGTGATGGCAGACATTTTAAGACGGCTGAGGCGAAGCGCCACACATTAGGCGAGCTTATCGACCGCTTCATCCTGCAATGGCTGCCAAAATATCCTAAACAAAAGTCCAAACAAACGGCGCTGCTCACTTGGTGGAAGCAAAGCCTTGGCCATCTGCTCCTTGCCGACCTGACCCCCTCCGCAATCGCCGAGGCGCGAGATGCTCTGCTCAAGGAGACGACACGACGAAAGACCCAACGCAGCGCTTCTACGGTCAACCGCTATTTAGCGGCATTATCCAAAGCCCTGAGCATTGCTATCACTGAATGGGGATGGCTTGAAGACTCTCCGATCACTAAGGTAAGCAAGCCGGGCGAAGCCCCAGGTCGCGACCGATTCCTCAGTCTTGAGGAAAAAGACAGACTACTAACAGCCTGCCAAGCCTCCCCTAATCTCTACCTATACCCTTTAGTCAACCTCTCCATTCTGACAGCCATGCGCTTCGGTGAGTTGATCAATTTGCGCTGGGAAGACATCGATTTCCACCAACGCAAAATCATCCTGAGGCAAACGAAGAATGGCGATTCACGCGTCATCCCACTGACCGATGCCGCGGAGTCATGTTTCAAGCTATGCCCCACTTATCAAGCTAATGCAAAGGGTCTCATTTTTCGATCACAACGGAAGAACAATCCTCACGGCATTGTCTCTGTGAGAAGGACCTTTGAAAATGCATTAAAGATCGCCGGTATTTCCAACTTCCGTTGGCATGATCTTCGGCACACGGCTGCATCCTATCTAGCGATGAATGGCGCCACCCAAGGGGAATTAATGGCCATATTGGGCCATCGTTCCCCTCATATGACCCGTCGGTATGCACACTTTAGCCAAGACCACCTGGGAGAGCTTCTTCAACGCACAAACAATAAATTGACCCTATGAATATTTTAAGGAGATTTTTTATGAGATTAGAACTATTGCCTAAACCTATTCAGATCTTGTATTGCAAGATGCAGGCGGCATTGTCCATGCGTGGATTCTTAAATGCGCTTGGGGAACTACTAGACGAGTTGGAATGGAACGAGCAAACAAAAACAGCCTTCAAATTTTTCTTGGAAAAATTAAAAGAACAAAAAGAGAAAGATCAAAAGAATTTTGAAAAATCTATGAAATGGATCACTTCTCAACTGCAGAAAATTAAAACAGGAAAATGGGAAAATCAAGAATTAAAGAAGATAATACTCGAAGACCTGGCCAAAACGGAGAATGAAATTAATGCGGGGCGTGCGTTTGTTCCAAATTATTTTGGCGCATTGATCGCATTATTAGAACGAATAACTACAACAGTGGCGGCATATGGTGAATTCAATGTGTTGGCAGACTTGGGCAGAGTGCAAAAAATTTCGGTTTCATTTCCCATTGGTGTAGACCCATTGGGAAAACCGGTCGAGCAAGAAAAAATCATCTTACCCTTCACCGACGAAGGGAAAATATTGCAAAAGACATTAAAACAAGGATTTATAACAGCGAAAATACTGCCGCCAATAAAAGAATGTAAAATAAATAGATATTTTATCGATCAAGGAATGATTACTATTACATGGCCCGATTTCGTTCCGAAAATGCTGTCCTGGTATTTGGGAGACTGGAGGGTGATGTTTGATTTATCTGCTGCTCAGGGCCTTCAGTATTTGTTCGGGTATGCTAAATGGCAAGAGGCTGTCGTCGAAGATGTAAAGCTTCCTGAAACTCCTTCTGATACCCATCTGGATAAGCATTACAATCGTGTTGTGATGAAAGACCACCTCCTAGAAGTGTTTCAGAGTGTAGATCAAGCCAAAGTCAGAGAGGAAGTATCAGGCATTCTCGATCGCTTCATTTTAGTCCTTCTACAACATCAAGGAGAGGGAACGGGGAAACATGGAAATAAGGATAAGGCTGATAAATATGCTTACATAGCTGTTAAAGGCATATTAGCGTCCAAAACCGACCAAGAAAAAAGTGAATACAACAATGACCGTGTTATTGCAATGATCCTGGAGCGAGCCCGAGAAGAAGATTTAATGATTTCTGTAACGCGGGCTAACTGTCTTGAAGCTTGCAAATTATTTGAAAAGCAGTACGGATGGCTAAAAAAACGAGGTCCAGGGAAAGGATAAGCCAGTCAAAAGGGTTAGATGATTAATAGAAAATTCCAGAAAATTATGTGACCCTTTTCATAAAACACTGGAAATAAATGAGTTAGTCAGCATCCAGAAAAACGAGGTGACCCCATTCTTGTTATAGTTTAGACCACCTATGATTGGCGTATATCAGCAATATACCAATTACGGAGGTTTACATGACAGCAACAGAAATCCGATTACTGACAGTTCGCCAATTTCTTCAGACGTGTGAGGGTGGTTGGCCTTCATCTGAAGGAGCCATCAGAGCCATCATTCTTGATGCGGCATGGGGAAAAAATAATTTCCAGACAGCTTTTAAGCGAGTAAATCGGCGGGTCCTGGTAGATCCAGCCGAGTTCTGGAGATGCGTGGAACGCATGCAGGAGGGTCGAAAAGATGCCTGCAAATGATGAGTGGTGGTGGCGTCAATATATTGAGGCGATGAAAGAAGCTTCCAAATTGTTTGCAGACTTTAAGGAAGCTTCTCAGCCTAATCTCGATCATCTAGACCAGGCATTGGCAATATATGAAGAGTGTTGCCAAGCCTATGATTTACATGAAATTACCTTTGAAGCATTCATCGAATGCGGAAATGGCCTGCGTACAAGGCAGGCCCACACAACCAATGACTTAAAAGGACTATGATAATGAATAATGCCATGTTTGCTTCAGAAGAACAAGAAAAAAAATACATTGCATCGGAGATTCGCGCTGCCGAACTTGAAATGCAATGTAAGGAAAAAATAAAAGCGAAGTCCATCATTGGATATGCCCCTTTGCCATTGCAAAGAACCACGAATCCGCCTAACCCCTATCCATTTGATGCATTAGGGGGTGTCGCTGGTCCAGCAGCGCTCAGGATTCACAAAGTGGTACAGTCTCCGGATTCAACATGTGGGCAAAGCATCTTAGCAGCATTATCTTTGGCCTGTCAGGGATTTGTAGACGTTAAAATTGATGGACGGATATATCCAACTTCTCTCTTTATGCTGACGATTTCCGAGAGTGGGGAACGCAAAAGCGCCACCGATAAAATAGCCCTAAAATCTATCAATACTTGGCAACGAATGCTTGTGGAACAACACAAGAAAGGGTCCACAGACTACAAAAATAAATACGAAATTTGGAAAATCAGACGGTCTACCGCTATCAAAGAGGCGGCTGAAAATATGGAAAATGGGCTATCAAGTTTAGAAGCTGAGCCCCAGCCACCCTGTGAAGGCTTGATTTTATGTGAAGAGCCCACAATAGAGGGGTTAGAGCAGCTTCTAGAGCGCGGCCAACCTAGCGCGGGTATTTTCTCAGATGAGGGCGGGCGCCTCATTGGCGGGCATGCAATGAATGCCGATAATGCGTTAAAGACCGCTTGTGGATTATCCAATTTATGGGATGGAAAACCTCTCCAGCGAGTGCGCAAAAGTGAAGGGAGTAAAATTTATTATGGTCGCAGACTGGCGGTACACTTAATGATTCAGCCCATAGTTCTCACACAATTGCTTGGCAATGAGATGTTGATGGGACAGGGGCTGCTTTCAAGATGTCTATTTTCTGCGCCACAGCCAATCGCAGGAACTCGTAAATATAAGGAAGTCGATCTGAATAAGGATCCTGCCATTATAGCATTCTATGATCTCATCAACAAAATATTAGATAGGCCGTATCCAAAGACAAACGGCAGTCAAAGCAACAACGAGGCTTTTTGCCCAGGGGACTCTCTTGAACCTAAACCTATTGAATTAGAGGAAGAGGCAAAGCAAAGGTGGATTGTATTTCATGATGAAACCGACAGAAAAATGAATGAGGATGGAGAGTTTTATCCCGTCAAACCATTCGCAAGCAAAGCGTCAGAGCAGGTACTCCGCATAGCTGCTATATTTGCATTTGCTGAGAGTTCTTTGGAGCCGGGTACTGAAGTGAAGATTAGTCTTCAGCAACTGGAAAGGGCGATTACCCTTATTAGCTATTATCTGGATGAGGCGCTAAGAATATTGGGTAAAAACGGGGGTGATCCAAATATCAATCTAGCAATACTGACGCTAGAGTGGATCAAGCGCAATCGTCCTAAACAGGTTTTCCCAATTGCAGACATATATCAGAGGGGCCCATCTCAGATTCGTAACGCAAAGAAGGCAAAAAATATCATGAACATTCTGCAGGAGCACGGATTCGTGATTGAAATTCAAGATGCTGTGCTCGAGGAAAAGAAAGTACGCTCAGCCTGGCAATTTGTAAGTGATGGGAACATTAATAACCCCATAGCTTGCTAAAGCTGCTAAAGTAGCTAAAATAGCCCTTATCTACTGATTATAAGGGATTTGGACTGTTTAAACTCACGCTAAAGAACTGCTAAAAGAGCGCTAAGAATACCCAAGCGTTCAGAGGTGTCCCAGAGTTTAGCGGCTGTGTAGCGCCTGTTTAGCAAAGTGAAATAGTCAATAACATACACATATTAAACTACTTATGGTGTTTTTATCAAAATTAGCAGGATTAGCAGAGCACAGAAGTTAGGTAATCATGATGACATTATTAGAGCTGGCACAGGACTTAGGACTAGATACAAAAAAGACTTCTCATTGCAAAGGGGGCGAGTACCATGCTGCCTGTCCAAGCTGTGGCGAAGGAAAGGATCGTTTTGTAATTTGGCCAGCGCTCAATCGCTACTGGTGCCGCAGATGTGATGCTAAAGGCGACGCTATTCAATTCTGTCGTGATTTCATGAAAATGACCTTCCATGAAGCATGCAATAGGATTAACGACACGTCACGATTCAACAGCCATCGGCAGCCGCAGCGACCTACGCAGGAGCGGCTTGTACCTGCACAAGATCCTCCAAAAGTTTGGCAGGATAAAGCATTAGCTTTTGTTGAGTGGGCGCATAAACAACTGGAACGATTTCCTATGGCAATCAAAGATCTGTATCAAAGAGGCTTTAATGATCAGACAATCACCAAATATAAACTGGGTTACTCGATCAATCCTTTCTCTTCAGGCTCGCCTGATTTTTTCAGGGATCGTGTTGAATGGGGATTGCCAAGGGAATATAAAGAGAACGGCAGAGCAAAAAAACTGTGGCTTCCATATGGCCTAGTTATCCCCACGATGGCGAATGATGGACGTATAGTCAAATTAAAAATCAGAAGACAAAGTTGGCATAAAGATGATTCATTGCCAAAGTATGTGGAGATCGCTGGATCAATGCAAAGCCTATCAGTGTATGGGATGGCTGATATTAAGATCGCGATCATTTTGGAATCTGAATTGGATGCAATGCTTATTCAGCAGGAGGCTCAAGACCTTTGCTTCTGTGTGGCTCTTGGCGGAGCAACCAAAAAACCCGATGCACAAACAAATCAAGCTTTACGGCAATGTTCTTTGATTCTATGGAGTCTTGATAATGATGAGGCAGGCAAGAAGGAGGCTCTCTGGTGGAGAGAAGCCTATCCACAGTTAAGGTTTTGGTCTGCGCCGATAGGCAAGAGCCCGGGCGATGCTTTTCAACATCATGCTTTAAACATCTGTGAGTGGGTTAAAAAGGGAATTGCTCATTACAATAAAAAAACGCCTGAGAATAAGGAGATATCTTTATGAGTAAAAAGAAAACAAGAGAGAACACTTACTTTCCTGTTCCGAGCGACCTATCTTTAAGCAAATCTTCGCCTATTGAAGAAAGTCCTGGTATAAAAAAACAGATAGTTCAACAAGCAATAAAATCTGCTTATATGCTTGAAACGCCAACAGAACCTGGCCCGTGGAGTCCTGATTATGGAACAAAGCCCGAGGCGTTAGTTTCCACCGATCAGGTCGAATTAATCACAAGCCTCATGCAGTCATTGCAACCTCACGATGCTATTGAAGCTGCGCTTTCTACCCAATTCGTTGCAACTTACATTCAAGGAATGAAAAGCCTGCAAAAAGGCTATACTAAGCAGGGGATGCCATTACTTGAGTTTGGGCATAAGGTTCTGGATACTCTCCAAAAATATCGAAGCAAAGGGGCTCAACAAATTCAGGTTAATTATAACGTCAATCAAGGGCAGCAGGTCTTTAACGTTAAAAACACACAAATTGATTGTCAGTCGAAGACTGAGGAGGTCGATGTCCAATGTCAGAAAATATAGAACGCATGGCTCAGGCTCAAAATTTAGAAGAGCCCCCTGCAACCATCTCAATACCGACAGCCTTAGCGCCTATAGTCGAGGCCTTTTCCGTTGAATCAGAGATCACTGCTAAAGCATTGATTCGACAAGCTGCCAAAACAATCTATGCCAGAAGTGAACATGGTTATGGTGATCAAAAGATAAGAAATGATGAGGTCGAAAGCATTTTTGCATTAATGAAAGCGATCAAGCCTACAAGCGTTCTTGAGATTATTTGCGCCTCACAAATAATTGTCGGACATTTATTGGGATTGCGTAAACTATCCTTATCATTTAAGGATGATCAACGTTTAGGTCTAAAGCTGCTAAGGTTTTCAAATGATGCTTTAGAACGCCTAGAAAAGATGCGTGGCGGTGGTGGCAGCCAACAGCACATCAATGTGGTGTACCAAAATGTGGGCGCTACAATGCAGACTGTAGTTGCTCCTATGAATAAGGATTAAAGCATATGCCAATTAAAGGCGTTAAGATATGTGGGGCACGTTGTCGCACAAAGGGAGGAGCTCCATGCGCGGGGCCTGCTATGAAAAATGGAAGATGTCGCATGCATGGGGGAGTCTATTCTCGGCTTGAAAAACACGGGAGGTCTACGCTTAGAGCAAAAGCAGAACGCAGGCAAGAGAGAGCCTTTTTAAAAGAACTGGAGATCTTAACCAAAGACATAGAAAGGATAAACAATGGGCCAGCCCAAAATAGCTAAAAAAAATAAGAAAAAGAAGCGGTATACCATTGAAGAACGGATGAAGCTTTGGCAACAAATGCTTCAATGTGATACACAAGCCATCATTGATGTTACTATCATGAGGGGAATGGCGAAGAGGGAGGATTTCTACCCGTGAATGATAGGCTAAGCACATTGACCCCCGAGCAAATTTATCAATTTTTCGATGCCCTCTTTGCGAAATGCAAAGAAGTTGGAGTTTACTCGGTCATTGAAACTTCTGAGGCAATGGGCGTCCCTTACGAAAAAGTAAAGGAATGGGCGAGCGTCAATGAAGATTGGAATTATGCTTTACAAATATGCCGCTGTCATTGTGCCTGCCATGCTCATGACGACTGGGCATTCTTTAAGCTTTCAGATGATTTAGGATTGAAATACTGTCTAGAGAATAACGATAAATTTGCATCTTATAACAAATAATATATTTTTATTCTGATTAGAATAAATAAATGTTTAGGTCTTACAAAATAATAACAGCAAATATATAATTATCAAACTAATCAAGAGGTTTGCTGTGAAATTATTAAAACATCTATTTTTTATATTTTTATTTACTTCCTCAATAGTTACATCTGAAGAGCTTCCAAAGTATAGAATGGTTGATCTTGGTCTGTTTGGAACTGACAATAGCGAAGCCATTGCAATTAATGAGAAGGGGCAGGTTTTAGGTATATGCGAAGAGGGTTGCAGTAGATTCTTGTTTCTTTGGGATGATGTTGGAGGACTTAAGTTAATTGATTATCCATTTGGATGGAAAGCAGAGTTAAATAATTATGGACAAATTGCAGCTGTTAGTAGACTAGATGGACTCTATAGACTTTTTCTTTGGGATGTTAATTCAGGGTTTTGGGAACTTGAAGTTTCAACAGACATTATCCAAATTACAGGGTTTAATGATAGAGGGGAAATACTTGGTAAGGTAGAAAATCAACTATTTCTCTGGGATCATGGCAGAAAGACAAATCTAACTGCTCTTTTTCACGAACAGGTTCCTGGAAGGTGGCAGGATTTTGAGCCAGTTTCTCTAAATAATCGTGGTCATGTAGCATTTAATACTTATAAATCCAAAGTTACTGAACATGATACATATGGAGCAAGATCTTTTATCTGGAAAGATGGCATATTTAAAATGATTTTGTCAGAAAAGAGTTGGGAAACTTCTACAAGAGTTCAGTGCATTGATGACTTTGAAAACATTATTGTAAATCTTTACCCAAGCGGGGGTGGGGCTTTTAGCCAATTTTTTATTAGTCCATCAAAAAATATTTTAGTGCCTTGTCAGGGGTGTGATCTTATAAGAAATGGTTTTCCTATCGCAAGAGATTGTTTACCTGGAAAATTGAAAAAAAACAGTCAAGAAAAATCATACTTTTCCAGGGGTGTTCAAATTAAAAAATTATTTAATGAAAATTTTCCCTACTACAATATTCCTAATTCCACGGAAGTACACGATCAAAATTCTAGGGGTTATGTGGTTGGGCAAATTGACACCATGTTTTCAGGAAGACATGCCTTCTTAGCTATTCCTGAAAAACAAAATGAAAAAAAATAATATAAAAAATTGGAGATGGTTTGTTGACTTATTAAAAATGAGATAAATCAGCGTGGATCATGTTTTAAGTTTCTGGCATCGAAGCAAATATGCACGCTTGATGGTAAAGCCAAAACGTGTAGAAAATTGATCACCAGAAACTTCTTCATAATGACCATTTGTTACTGAGAAATTATCTTGAAAGAAGGATAAGACATGATCATCACGATCAAGAATAACAATTCTTGCAAGTTCTATAAGTTCCACACTATTTAGTGTCTCTTGAATCTTTGAAGCAATTATTTTATAAGAATTCATATCACTTGCGCTTAGCCAAGAGGCAGCAACTACAATATCCCATTTTTCCAATGGATCTTCTCTGAGAAAAAGAGCAAAGATTAAAATCGGCCCATGCTTATCTTCTAACGACTGAATTATTTGCTTTAATTTTTCTAATATACTTTTCATAGATTTTTCAATAATATTTCTGAAGCATTTATCATTGTTAACGCGCTTTGTTCCGTATGCGTACGTGATGTATACCGTTTTTCGGGATTCCAATTCATTACTACAGACCATTCAGGGAGAAAATTGGTTCTTATTCTCTTCTCTACACCAGAGAGCTGAAGCAAAATTTCTAAATCGTGTGTCTTATAGAATTTTGAGAAATCTTTGGAGTTTTTCGGTGGAAATTCATCCCAATCCAATGTTTCGCATATTCGTTTTTTTAATCCCATTTCTACAACATACCCACTCATGTAAAATGCACCATCATAGCGGTTCGCCTTATATAGTATGTTGGCGTCTTCCAATCGATCTATACATAGGATTTTCAAATCGTGCAAGGAAATCATAAATCTTGGTGATATTTCTTATTTTCTTGGAACAGAAAACGAGAGAATACAATGTGAGATATTTATTGTGGTATCATTTTTTGCTGAAAGATCTCATTTACGCAAATTTTACGCACCTGACTAGACTGCAAAAGACTGGCGCAAAATGGCGCAAAGCAGCACAATCGGAAGTCTTTTAAACCTTTGATTGTGTTGCGCCTATGTGTTCCTGTTTACCCTGGTGTGTGGAGGAGGAAAGGACTGTAAATTCCTCGACTTCTGTCTTGGTTCGAGTCCAACCGCCCCATCTCCTTACAATCAAAGACTTACAAGCAATTGCTAATCAGAAGAAAATTCTGGTAAGCGTTTTTTCTCCAATTCCTATCCAACTTTTTCAACTTGTCAAGATAGATCTTAAATCAAAAAATAAGCGGGTTATTGCCAAATAATATATATTTAGGAAAGAGTTTATGAAAGAACCTGATGAAGATGAAGTTTATCATGAGATGTATGTGCATCTTTTATGGTCGACAACAAGTCAAAAACCCCTCATAACGCCTTCTGTTATCCCGCATCTTTACGACTATTTATGTAATTTGACATTAAACGAAGGATGTCATCTCATAGGTGGAAGTGTGTTTTGTGATCATATACAATTGGTAATAAAATTTACCCCAAATACAATATTTTCTGATTTGATCACAAATCTTAAGGTTGCATCTTTATTGTGGATACGGACAAATTTCCCTGAAATTGAAAGATTCGAATGGCAGAAATCTGATTTTGGATTTACTGTCGGTGTAGATGAAGTTGGAGCTTTGATTGAAAGAATCAAAAAATCCAAGTTGTTTAAAAAAGAAGTCTTTTCCTTATTAGATCAAAATGAAATGAAATACGATCCTGTCGAAGTTTTAGAGTGATTAGGAACGGTTCTTCATAACTATTTTTTTCAGTATTTAGAATCTGTGGATATCTGACCCCGATCAGCTCTATGGTGAAGGTGGCGGTTCCGTGATTTTTGCAGTAGCTTGTGCAGCTTTTTCGAATTCCCCTTTTTGTGTATGATATTCAGCTAGTTTTTCCAATCCTACATTTTGATGAACTACTCTATTATGTTCGCTTACGGAAAATTCACCATAATTACAGTCTTTCATTATGCCTAAAATAAGATAGGCTAGATCAATTTGTTCGCGCTTAATAGCATCTTCAAAATCAAAACGAAGGAGCATTCCTGGATCGTCTATTTTTTGAGCAATCAATGTCGCTTGATTGAATTCCTTTTTTTTTGCGTGATAAATGGCTATTGCTGTAAGTCCGGAGTTTAAAAAGGGGTGGCTAACATAATTTTCTAATAAACTTAACGCTTTATACGCTATCTCAGAATAATCATTAGCAAGCGCGTGATACAAAACACTAAAAAATACAACAGAGTTAGAATTACGCGAGTTTGACAATTTTTCAAT
>JABDEO010000010.1:24936-29991 GCA_013287015.1 Chlamydiota bacterium | reverse complement strand
TACCAACCTTTTCGAAGAAGAGAAGGTCGTTCGTTTTCACTTACCTTTTGGTATCAAAACTGATTTGTAAATGCTGATAGCGCGGCAAATGATTAATTAAAAGCGCTGCATAGCCTGGCACATCATTGCGCCAATCGCGCTGTAATTCTCCAGAAATGCAAAACCAATTCATAAGTTGTGCGCCCGCTTGGCTCATTCTATCCCATGCAGCATAACGCGCCGCTTCGCTGAACGTACCGCAAGCATCAGTAGCCACAAATACTTCATAGCCAGCTTCAAGCGCAGAAAGCGCCGGAAATGCTACGCACACTTCTGTTACAATTCCCGCAATAATTAATTGTTTACGGCCTGTTTTTTTTATAGCCGCTACAAAATCTTCATTATCCCAAGCATTAATTTGTCCCGGGCGAGCGATATAAGGAGCATTGGGGAAAGCGCTACGGAGTTGCGTTAACATGGGACCATTCGGACCATTTTCAAAACTAGTTGTAAGCACTACCGGAAGTTTAAAAAGCTTTGCCGTATCGGCCAAAGCGTACACGTTATTTTGAAACTCATCGGGACCAAAATCTTGCACTAATGAGCACAGCCCTGCTTGATGGTCAACAAAAAGAACGATCGCCTTATCTTTATCGAGCCGTTTATAAGTCATAAAAACCCCCTTTTTTATATACACCGTATGAAATCGATTCTTACCATAAACACACAATACATAAAAGATATTGTTAAGGGCTCAATTTATTTCATCGAATACATGATGTTTTCTTTAACAAAATTAATTTCATCTTCTATTATAGTGTGAGGCCTTCCCTCGTATACTTTTAAAGTAACATTAGCGCCTAGTTTTTCCATTAATTCTTTAGACTGTATGGCTCTGATCAAAGGGATATGAGGATCGCGCTCCCCATCGCTAATGAATACTTTTGTTCCCATAAAATTTCCTTGATACTTATTCTCATCAACTGTTTTGCCAATTAATCCTCCGGTGAAGGCAATGATACCGCCATACTGTACAGCAAATCGTGTGGCAACTTCTAAAGCTAAGCAAGCTCCTTGTGAAAAACCTGCAATAAAAATTCTCTCTTTAGGAATATATTTTGCTGTTTGATCGATTAAACCTTTGACTTCTTTGATAGATAAAGACAGGTGTGGCTCGTTAAGCTCTTCTTCCTCTATAAAGCTGTAAGGATACCAAGTGTTATGAATTGCCTGAGGCACAGCTATATAAAAGTCATTATTACAAATCCTATCGGCTAAACCCATGATACTTCGGGCTGTCCCGCCTCTACCGTGAAGCAAAATTAAGGCTTTAAAGGCTTTAGTAATTAAAGGTCCTTGATGTAAGACTTCAGAGATAGCCATCAATCTACATACCTTTTGATATCTAGTTGAATGGGAGCGAGTTTTTTTTCAATAAAGCTTCTATTTTGCTTCTGCCAAGAAGGCAATTTAAGTGATTCGCCAAGATGCTCGAGGGGTTCATCAATTGTAAATCCCGGAGGAATAGTCGCTATTTCAAAAAGGACGCCGCCTGGTTCTCTAAAATAAATGGAATGAAAATATTCTCTATCCAGAACAGGCGTCGCATCGAGGCCAAATTTTAGAAGTTTTTCACGAGCCTTCAACTGTGTTTGATCGTTTGCAGTAGCAAAGGCAATATGATGAATTGTTCCGTATCCAGATAATCCTCTTAATATGTCCGGATTGCAAAGAACATCAATAAAACCTCCTGGTTTATCCTCAGACGAATAACGAAAGCGGTTTCCTTGTTCAGCAATTAAGGTATGATCCATTTGTCCAACTAATAACCCGGCTGTTCTTTCATAGCATTCTTCAGAAAGAGTCACCCCATAAAACCCTTTCACGGCAAATTCAACAGGAATATTTCCATAAGTAAAAGCCGACCTTGTATCTCTGCTGTTGGCAACTAATTCTAAACCGAGCCCATCATGATCTTCAAAGTAAATAAACAGTTCATCAAAACGCTGCTGCGGTCCTTGATATGGAATGTTAAATTTATCTAATCGCTTAGTCCAGTAATCCATGGCATTTTCAGGAATAGAAAAAGAGGTAACAGTTAACTGACCTTTCCCTTTTCTTCCTTGTGGAATATCAGGATAGGGAAAGAAGGTCATGATGGTCCCAGGCTCGCCTTTTTCATTACCGTAATATAGATGATAAATATCAGGAGCGTCAAAGTTAATGGTCTTTTTTACTAGTCGCAAGCCTAAAACGCCTACATAAAAATCAACATTCCTTTGAGGATCTGTTGCCAGGGCTGTGATATGATGTATTCCTGCTACTAACTTATTCATATTTTATAAAAATTGATTGACGAGGTTGATTTTTGATATTTCTTGACATATGGCATTTTCTATGAATATCTTCAACTAAAAGAATCTGCAAATGCATGTGAAATTGAAGTGAAATCTCCAGCATAGCGAGGGATTTCACACTCCATGATGAGCTTTACTGCAACGTGTCAAAACGTCCAACCTGAGCTCAGATTCGATAAAGAACTTGACCTGCAGTTTTTCAGAGGTTAAAATGACGGTATGGCAAAGCAGTTCAATAAAATTAAAAATCTTCTAGTTTCCCATCAAGAGCAGCTATCTCAGCTAGGAGGTCACCACTTGGCTGTCTTCGGCTCCATAGCTAGAGACGAGGCAACTGAAGATAGCGATGTCGACATTTTGGTTGATTTTGACAGCAAGAAAGGTTTGTTTGGCTTTGCTGATCTAAAATTTTATTTAGAGGAGATTTTGGGCCGTCATGTAGATTTAGTGACCAGACGAGCTCTTCATCCTGCCCTAAAGACGAGAATTCTCCGTGAATCAAAAGAAATCTTCTAGACCCTAGTCTTTCCGCATTAAGGATATGTTGGATGCTATTGAGAAGATCCAAGAATTCACCGACGGCATGAACTTTGCCGAATTTGATAAAAGCAAGATGGCTTTGGATGCTGTAATTCGAAATTTTGAAATAATAGGAGAGGCGGGAAACCATATTCCAATTTCCATTCAAAATCAATACCCCCGAATCCCCTGGAAGCAAATTATTTCAATGAGAAATTCCCTAATCCATGAATACTTTGGCGCTGATAATAGTGTCATATGGGATACAATACAGATTCATCTCTTAGGACTTAAGAGTCAGTTGTTGCTAATAGTTGTCGATTACCCGAACGAACAGGGTTTCTGAATTTATCGATATTGAAAACAGGCAAAGCAAAAGCCATTCGTTTTCCAACTCTAGCAAATATTTGTGAATATTTGAAATGTCAACTGGTGATATTTTAGAATTTAAATATTTGGAGGAAGATTTTTAATTGTCCTTTAATATTTTTCTGAGATATGCTTTATCCACAAATCGATTGGGGTGGATTGTATGGCTAATTTTGAAAAAATTGTTAAGGTTTCAGATGCTATTCTCAATTGCATTCCTGGTCTGAGTACTATTAACAACGTTGTTCAAGCAATTTATAAATTGGCTCACAGAGTCGATGCCCTGAATCCTGTTGCGCCTGGGTTGAAAACAAGCATTAAAATTCATGTGTTGAGTAAAGAAAATTTTGATTACTTCATCGGAGCCATCCCCATACTTGGAAATTTGGTTAATTTGGTGGCGCTTATCTGCTATGGCCTCGAGGATAATTTAATAAAAGCCGTTTACCGAAACAACAAAGAAATCGTGCATTTAAGCTTAGGAAATAATGCGTTGAACAACCCAAATAGGGCTGAGGAAGTATTTCGCAAAGCCGCTTATGGCTCCAACAATGAAATATTTCAACTAATTCTTAATCATCGAGATGACTGGGATGCTAAAAGTTTAATAAATGCTCTACAAGGGTGCAGGTCTGCAAGCGATGACAAGATAGCGAAGGCCAACAGCATTTTGGACTATTGGGAAGCTCATGGAAGAGTATTAGATATGAAGAATGAGAGATGGTCTGCGATCCATACTTTGGAAGATTTTCTAAAAGAAGGCAAAGTGGATCTTGCAGAGCGGATCATTCAGATTCTTCCAGAAAATATTCCATTCCGAGATATTAAAGAAATCCTCTTTAAATATTCATGTTGTCAATATGATTATGCGGACGAGCTTCAACAAACAGGTGTTTTGACTGAAGAAAATAGGAATGCGCTTCTTGCGAAAAGCAGCAAACCATCGCTAAAAGAGCTTGAAGAATACTACAATTCAGTTGGGTATGCACTTAAAAATAATAAGACATCCGAGAATTATCGCGAAACCCATTTTGACACGTTGAATAAGTTGCTCAATCTAGCTCAACTTCAATCTGATGAAATTATCGAATTTATCTTTTGCACTTTGCGCCATGGTGAATTTGCTTTCATCGAATCTTTAGTTGCTAAGCACGAGGGACAGCTGACTCCTGAATCGAAAGCAAAAATATTAAAAAAGATGCTTTCTTCCGGCGATCGGGCAACTGTCTCTGAAAAAGGAATTCAACTATTTGAATTTTGGATTGGTAAATGGCAGAATGATATTTCTACGCAGGCTCATAAATTATATGACGATGTTTCTAAAGCCGGTGCAATGGATGTGGAAATATCGCAACGTCGTTTTCGTATGTTTCCTGAGACTGTATTAACGTATCCAAGTTCTGCAAACATTCAAATCGCAAACAACCGATTTAAGAACATTATTCTTAAGGCCTTTCCGAGCTGTGACAAGATTTGAAGCTCATGTGGCCACCATGACGAGGGATAAAATGGTTCGTCATGATTTCTTTTTCCAATGAAGGGACAGGGACAATAGCGACATCAGAGACAATAGCGACAAGAGACCGAAGCGACAGTGGACATCAAAACCTTGTCTTTTTGTCCCTATTGTCGCTATTGTCCTGTCCCTTGTCCAATGCTCGGAAAAGGACTCGAACCTTCACGGGATTGCTCCCAAGGGATTTTAAGTCGCTTGAGATGTATCAAGGGGCATAAATCAGCAAACACAGGAGCAACTCCCTGAACGAGTTAAGTAAGCTCCGATTATGTTGATCTGCGCTCTTTTATGCCAGTTTTTTCCAGTCTAGTGCGT
>JABDEO010000010.1:13644-24836 GCA_013287015.1 Chlamydiota bacterium | reverse complement strand
CAGCAAACACAGGAGCAACTCCCTGAACGAGTTAAGTAAGCTCCGATTATGTTGATCTGCGCTCTTTTATGCCAGTTTTTTCCAGTCTAGTGCGTAAAATTTGCGTAAAAATTCATGCGCTAAAATAATGAAAACAAGGAACGGATGGTATCCGTCAAAATATGATAGGTAAGTGTGCCTATAGCAATATACAACGTACGTCCTTAAAAAGTCATGGCAAGGCGAAGTCTGAAAAGGTAACCAGGCCGTCTCGGCCTGAGTCAGGGCGGGACGCCCTGACTACTTTCTTCTTGTGCTGCCATGACTTTTTGAGGACGTACTATACAACGGTATTAGGCAAAGTTGACGGCATTTTTTAAAAAGATAAATAATCGTCGCCATCAGGCATACCTTTTTGTCTTTTTCTATCTTTTCAGCATAAACAGTGTACTAGAATGCCTAGGCGCCCTATTTCGTCAACTTGTCCCACCGCTGGTGGGACTATTTTGTATTTCTTGTAAAAAGCCCTCATTTTGCATTTTGAATATATTTGTGCGTGAGAAACCCTCTACACCAGAAAATTCATTTTGGAGGTCTTTTGCCAGCTTTTCGATAAATTTGCTCCCCCACCCGCTATTTTCCGATAAAGATTGATGAGTTCTTTATCAACCGCTACGGCGGCTCTTAGCTGACATTCCCGGATTTGTTTTTTTAGATAGGATGCTTTTCTATTTTTTATCTTTCTTGTTTTTATCGTTTCCTTCTACTCGTGTTATTGTTCCATCAACTGCTAGAGCAAGACCAGCTTGAGCAATCCAAGGGCCATTTGCTTGACAGATTGGAATAGGAACAAACATAAGGAAAAACCCGCAAAGGGCAATCGTTACACCAACAGTAACCCTTAAAGGAAGCGTAATTTCTTCTTTGTCTTCCTTGTCGTCACCATGCTTAGACATGTATGTCAGGTGTTCAAGCTCCGCATCGTAATGAAGGTTATAAGCAAGCTAAACAGTCAGCCATGTACATAGCCTTATGGTTGCCGCGTTTTTCCGCTTTTTTTATCACTTTACGGACATCCTTGAACTCGTTTTTTTTAAACTTAGCACCACCCTTTTTCATGTCGCTTTCTATTCGGTCAAGCTCATTATCTATATTAATTTTCTGACCAGTATAACCTTCAATCTCTATCTTAAGTTCCACCATCGTTTCGAGCATTTTTTTTTGATTAAGCGTATCCTTGTATTTTTTAATATTCTCAACCAACTTATCAATTTTCATTCCGAATGCAACATCATTCATTCCCACTTGCATTTGAGTAGGCTCGAACGCATAAACTATTGGCATGGAACTCATCGAAAAAGCAATAAGCGTGCTACATAAACATATAGTGTTAGGCCGAAAAGCGTAGAGAAAATTACCCATTGAATAACCCTTTTTTTGTTGTGCGTTGTTTCTAGTTTTTTCTTGAAGTATTCGACTTGGTATGCAAAAGTAATTGAATATAACCATGTAACGAATAGCCAAAGTAAAATATTTTGATAAGGTTCCATTTTTATAAAACTCCTCAATTATTCATAAATCGGAAACATAGCATATTATTCCTAGCTTGCGTCCTTTTAAGGAAATCAGGATTGTGCTCATGAGCGCTGATTTATGCCAGTCTTTTTTGGCCGAGTGCATAAAAATTGCGTAATTTCTTGAAAAAGTGTTTATGTTTATGATATGTTGAGCTGTCGGTTCGTTCATCTTTTACCGCATTTTAAATAAAAAGTTCACCGCTTTACACTATCAATAAAAAATTATGCTCATATGACAATGCAACAAAACACTATTAATCCTTTGGATATCCTTGCTCGTCTGAGTTGGGGTGAAAGCGATGATCTGGAATTTAAGTCAGCGAAAGGGGGCCTTCCCGGAAGTTTATGGGATACCTACAGTGCCATGGCAAATACACGGGGCGGCGTTATCCTGCTAGGAGTTGAGAATGACGGTACAGTCACTGGCATACGAGACACAAATAATATCAAAAAAAACTTTTGGGATACGATTAACAACCGAGGCAAAGTTAGTATTAACCTCTTGAATAACGATGATATCCAAGAGGTTAAACATTCACGAGGTATTTTGCTTGCTATTCGTGTTCCCCGAGCTGCACGTTACCAAAGTCCAGTATTTATTGGGCAAAATCCTCTCATCGGAACCTATCGGCGAAACTCGGAAGGAGATTATCATTGCACCGAACAAGAAGTCAGCCGAATGCTGGCGGACCGCGCCGAAGAGCCTGCCGACAGCCGCATTCTGGAACATTTTTCAATCGGTGATTTGGATCTTCCCAGCCTACAGCAGTACCGGCAACGGCTCGCCTCACATAAGCCAACTCATCCATGGTTAAGTGAGGATGATAGGGGACTACTTAGCAAAGTTGGTGGGTGGCGTACATCTCGGTTTAGTGGCAAGCAAGGTCTAACCGTGGCCGGTCTTATAATGTTCGGTCAGGAGGAAACGCTGCGTGAAGCGCTTCCCCAATACCACATAGATTACCGTGAAAAACTCTCTGATAATTTCGAACTACGTTGGACGGATCGCCTAACGCTAGATGGAACCTGGACTGGAAATCTATTTCAATTTTACATACGCATCGTTCAAAGATTAGCAGCTGACCTAAAGCTTCCCTTTCAGTTGAATGGCGATTTGTTCCGCAAAGGAGAGACTGTCGTCCATGTTGCCATCAGGGAAGCGTTAGTGAATGCGTTAATTCACGCTGACTATCAAGGACAGGGAGGCATTGTAATTGAAAAGTATCAAGACCGTTTCGAATTCTCTAACCCAGGCTCCCTACTGATATCATTTGATCAATTACTGCATGGTAACGTCAGTGAATGTCGCAATAAATCTCTACAAACAATGTTTACCATGATCGGCGCGGCTGAAAAAGCCGGTTCGGGCGTAGACAAAATATTGATGGGATGGAATTCTCAGCACTGGCGATCTCCGATGGTCAAAGAGCAGATGCAGCCGGATCGTGTGCTGTGGATACTGCCAATGATCAGCCTGATTCCAGATGAATCGCTCGTTAGGTTGAAAACGAGGTTTAAAACAGAATTTTCGAAATTTAACAACTTGGAAATCCAAGCGCTTGTAACAGCAGACATTGAGGGTTGTGTAGACAATGCTAGGATGCGTCAAATTGCCAATAAACATTCAGCAGACATAACCAAACTCTTCCAAAACTTAGTCAGTCGGGGAATTCTAATCCAAGATGGACAGGGACGTTGGACTCAGTACTATCTACCTTCAAAGCCGGACTCCCTACATAAGAAAGATCACTCCCTACATAAGGGATGCCAGTTCCTACATAAGGAAGAAATTTCAGGTGATTCATGGGATGTACTCATCAGCATTGCTCAGCTCGCTAAACTAAACAAACGATTATCACCAAAAAAGATGGAGTCAGTCATCTTACAACTTTGTCAAAATCACTGGCTAACCAGAAGACAAATAAGTGACCTAGTACAACGAAATTCTGAAAGCATGCGCTCTCGCTTTTTAGCGCCGATGGTAGAACATGGCCTTCTTCAGTTGCGTTACCCAAATAATCCAAATCGGACAGACCAGGCATACAGGACTAAATCAGAACCAAAAATAGATGCCAAGAATGCTCCATAAATGGAAAAAACACGCCCTGACAATTAGAAACCTCCCCTAGCTTATTGACAACGAGAGGCACTTGTGTTTGCCCCAGAAATCTCCGCAAGAACTTCTCTTTTTGCTCTGTCAATAATTCGCTGTTCTCCATCAGCTGACAAACTATCAGCAGATTGAGCTTTGAGTGCATAACCTGCGGTGGCTGCACCAGCAGCGCATCCAGAAAAAATCAGAGCTGATAATAAAAGGGCTATCAAGTTACGAATTGTTTTCATCAAGATCACCTAAAATTAATTTATTAATGCGTGAATTATGCGATTTCATTGATTTTATTGCAACATAAATTAAAGTATTAACACTTGAGATTTAGTAGCTTATACATGGATCACCATTGCAATGAATGTTTGATGTGAAATAATTTGGATCCCAAGTACACCTGTGTATATTGTGACCAGCCTTTGAGATCTGTATTGAATCGTTCATTCAGCAATTCGATGGTATTGAGATTACCTATCACATGTCAGTTTAATATACTTCAAGATCAAGCACATCGAGGATACCATCACCATTCAAATTGGTTGCATCCAAAGTACCGTTTCTTTCGTGAATGTCGTAAAGAAGCTTTAAATATTTACCCGCCACAATTCTTGGCAACTCGTCTTTTCTTTCTAGGCCGTACCATTCGTAAATTCCCTTTGCACCCTTAGAAGAATTACATTTTTTACAAGCTAAGACGTGATTATCAGCTGTATCAGGACCATTTTTCGCACGAGGGATAAGATGATCCCAGGAAAGATCCTCCGTTGCACCACAGTATTCACAACTTTTTTCTTTGCATAGCATCTGCATTTTTAACTCTCGTAAAACCGTGCTCATCTGGATCTCACCAGAACAGAGTTGATTCATTCTGTTTATGATGAAACGGTAACCAGAAATTCCGGCTGAAAACGCAATAATTTTTGCGTACTGATAGAATATCAAACTCTTAATGTTTTTAATTGCTGGTGGAGGCATGATGAAAATCCAATTAAATTAAATTTATTGAGTTGCGGGAAGGGAAGATAAAAACTGTTCCTTCCAATTTTTAAAGTTTATTGAGACTCCTGCGTCGTAAAATAATGATTGTTAAGCATTATTTCCTCAGGAGCCTGCGCCCTAAAAACATACAGCTTTTAATAATTAGACTTAACAGGTTCTAATATACAAGGGTGTATTTCACCCCAAATCCATCCTTCACATACGATTTGATTTTTGTTGTTGATGCCTTTACAACTTTTGATCTTTTCAACTTCATATGCATCCGAAAATGCAGGGTGTTCTGATGAGAAAGATTTGACACTATTTTACAAAGGTTCTTGACAGCAAGCCAAGCAAATAATTGGGTTCATAAGTCGCAGCTCGCCTTGCTTCAGCTAAGCCACGACCAGGGTCTACCATTCTTACAATGTTTACTGCTAATCGTCTTAGTAATGACATGTTTTCCGCTGTATTTCCAGCATTTGCTAATGAGGCATCCTCTTTGAAGACAACGTCTATAACATAGTGCAAATGATTTTCAATACCCCAATGACCCCTTATATTTTTAGCAAAATACTCTGCAGAACCTACTCTACTTGATAAGTAGTATCGAGTAGCTGTTTCAGTTTTTCCCTTAATCACCCGTTCCGATTTAACCTCAATTACAGTTCTTATAGTCCAAGTTTCAGCCTGCTCTAGCCATTCCAGTTCGGTTAACGTCCTAACTTCTCTAGTTTCAATGCGTCCATGATCCTTATCGTAGCTTATGTGTACATCTATCCCTGTTCCTTCGTAATTACATAACTTTGCCTGATCAAAATAATGAAAAACCTCATCTTCCAACTTGGGCTGGTTGCCTTTAAGACCGACTAAATAGTCAGCTCATTTATCTAAAATCTGTTTTAAATCTAATTGATGGCAAAAGAGCGCATCCATTGAGACAAGCGCTCCCTCAATATTTATAACTTCGAGCAGTTGTGGTAAAGCTTGTCTTTCATCACGTTTTTCTGGAACTTTTTCCTGAGCAATCATAATGCATCGCTCCGCTGCAAACAGTTCTACAATATGGCTAATATGTTCATTATCAGAAACTCCTCGCAAACGTTTTCCATCAATCATTAGTAATTTGTTGCGAAAATCTAATGGGATTTTTGAAAGCCAGCGACTTAGTAATTCTTTAAATGCTTTAGGTTCAGTCCTCGCTAAAAACCACCATAAAGTATCGTAAGAGGGGACCCCTAGATTTTTATCATTCAGAGACGAAAACAACTCCCTCCTTAAGTAGGCAAAATGTGCAATGTCCTCAAGTGTATTACAGCCTGAAAGATAACCAGAAATAATTACTAAAAATAAATACCATGAGGGATAAAAGATTCTTTCGGACAATCGTGGATCATTAAAATTTTGAAAATCTATCTTTATTGAATCTCTAAGCTTAATAATATCAATGGTTTGTGAAATGTCATTATATTGTTTATCAGATGTTCTTCGTTTAGGCATAGCTTTCTCCCAGTTATGGAGAATTTGCACTCAAACAACTTTAGATTCAAGATAAGACTGTTAAAAGTGTCAAATCTTTCTCATCAGAACGCCCTGCATTTTTCTTGAGTGGCTTGAAGAGAACTCCATAATTGGGGTCATGCCTGACATCCTGACATTCAAATGTCAGGATGTCAGGCATGACACCTAGGGGTATGATCTATGCGGCAACCCTCACCAAAGATGACTTGTCAAATTTTGTCCATTTAATATTTTGATCCAGGTGTAATTAAAGGTGAGGGGCTAAGGAAGGTAGCCAGGGCGTCCCGCCCTGCTTTGTAGGCAAAAAAACATTGAAGATAATACACGCGAGCAGGGCGGGACGCCCTGGCTACCTTCCTTAGCCTCTCACTTTTAATTGCGCCCTTTTGATCCTTCAATGACTTGCAGGCATTGGTCACTTTTTCAGTAAAGAGCTAAAATAACGCGAGTTTTGGATAAGAAAGTCATCCTCAGCCTGAAGGGCTGGATTATAAAAGCCTAGGGCATCGCCCTAGGTATGCTGTAAATGGTTTTGCAGGCTGAAAGCCTGCTTTATGGAGAAACGCTGAAGGCGTGATTCAAGCGCATCATGCATTTAAATCCATAAAATATTCGCCTTCAATGCATTGCTATAAAGCAGGCTTTCAGCCTGCAAAACCATTTACAGCATACCTAGGGCGATGCCCTAGGCTTTTATAATCCAGCCCTTCAGGCTGAGGGCGACTTTCTTATCCAAAACTCGCGTTAAAATAAAATTCTACCAGTTAAAATTTAATGAATTATTTGCCGACCTATTTAACTGCAAAAATCAGCCATTTTTGAGCATAGATCATACCCCTAGGCATGACCCCAATTCTGACCCCAATTCGTTTGCCACATCAAATCTTTTTGCAGTCTGTGGCAGCTTTTCTCTAGAGCGCCACGTTTGTCACGCTTGCCACACGGAAAAATAAACAGTTGGGAATTATTAAACAAGTAGAGTCCGACGACTCGATCATTTATGCTGGTCTGTTGCAGTGGGGTGCGTAAAAATTGCGTACGCACGCTGTTTTTGCAAGGATACGAGAAGGATACGTAAGTAATTGATAATGAAAGCTGCTCGGAAAAGGACTCGAACCTTCACGGGCTTGCGCCCAAGGGATTTTAAGTCGCTTGAGATGTATTAAGGGGCATAAACCAGCAAACACAGGAGCAACTCCCTGAACGAGTTAAGTAAGCTCCGATTATGTTGATCTGCGCTCTTTTATGCCAGTTTTTTCCAGTCTAGTGCGTAAAATTTGCGTAAAAATTCATGCGCTAAAACAATGAAAACAAGGAACGGATGGTATCCGTCAAAATATGATAAGTAAGTGTGCCTATAGCAATATACGAGGGTATCAAACAAAATTGACGGCTTTTTTTGTATTCACCTTGTGAATAACGAGACCAGACAAAATAAAAAGTAAACGGAATGGACAAAGGTATACAAAAACACAGGAATATAATCGATAAACCGAGAGGTGTCGGCATGCTGGGATCATCAAATATCATTGCACTAGCGGCAGCAAACATAAACAGAAAAGGAAACAGTAAACAATAGATAACTGTCGCCACCCAAGCACACTTCTTTGTCTTTTTTTTATCTTGTTCAGTACAATTGGAAGCGTCCATTTCAGCCCTTTAAACAAAAGATTCAATAAGCAATTGTTGAGAATCCATAAACGATACTTTTGTTGAACCTTTCCTATATTTTTCAATCTTTTCACGAACAATATTTTGATAACTTTCATTGTTAAATGAATGCTCCCACAGGCTTCCTGAATCAACAACTGTGACATTGCTAATTTTTTCGAATTCATTTTTATAATGTTTACATCGGTCTTGGGTATATCTTTCAAGAACATGAGGATCTAAACAATCGAGATCATGAATAGCATCTCCAAAAGCCATACGCCTAATGATTTCCTCTTGATTTAACCCCTTTTTAAGTCCTTCATATCTTCTTAGCGCAAGATACTGAAGATTAAAGGACCCTATTCGAGGAATTAGATCGCCAACGCTAGCATAATTATGTGATTCTGTATGAGTAACACCAGGAGGGATAAAGGACCATCCTCCGAACGTAAAAATTCGAATTTTCTGTTTTTCTTGATTGGACAGCAATGCGAGAGCATGTTCAACAATCTCCGCACCCTGACTGTGTGCAAATACAATAACCGGGGGGTTGTTCTCTTGACTTTCAGATGTTGCAAGCAAAAAGCGGAGAAATTGGACTGCATTTTTAATGATTGGGGTATCAATCCCCATTTTCAGAATTAACGCAATGATAACGTCATTAATGCCTTTGAGCAGCTCATCATTTTTTAGGGAAAAAATCTGTTCATTTCCAGCTGTATTAGAAATCAATGTACAAGATTCAATGGCTTTTTCTCGTGTATTGCTAACGCCATTAATAAATCCCCATATGCATTGACCAGGAATTTTTTCACCTAATGCACGGGCTAATGTTTCTATTTCTCCTGCTGTTTCACAATGCTGTTCCCATGTTAATTTCAAAGTCTGCATACGATATCGGGGTCTAGATCGCAAATGGATATCGCCGTTTGAATGATGAACTATAACACCGTCAAGACGATGTGCGGCTATCCAATTTATCGCCTCTTTCTGAGTTAAAGTCAGATCTTTGCCAATAAGATAAAGATCTTCTTTGTCAGGGCATTCAATTCTAGCTGCTATTTTAGGCAGCAAAAGAAACTCTTCATTCCCTATACGCAAAAAACCGCATAGCTTCTCAATTGCAGTGAGTAAAGTTTCAAATTCAGTCTGTATTAAATCCTTTAGCTTAGTCTTGGGAGGTATTCCACTGGATGAGGCTAAATTCTGAGCAAATTGTTCTGGGGAGGCAGGTTGATAATGTTCGCCAATGCCATATAGATCTGATTGAAGCATTGTTTTAGAATGCAACCATTCCTTTAAGGCTTGATGACCTTGAAGAGGATTTGAAAAAATTGCTAATTTTCCCCAAGCTCCTATTGAGCCATTTTTCTTTGCAAAACGACAGTGATGCTTGACCAGTCCAGGATTATTGATACGCCATGCCAAATTTCCATTTTTTGCGGCATGCTTGCAATCAGAAGCATCCATATACAGAGCAGTGTCGCCTTCTTTCCAAGCAAATCGATATGTCACGTCCATTTAAAATTCTCCAATATCTGTTTTCATAGGAAATTTTTCATTTTATTTTACAATTACCCACGACCCTTTTTTCTTAGATCCCGAACGTTGCAAAACTCCTAAAGATTTAAGCTGCTGAATATTTCTTTTGATTGTACTTCTATCTTTTTCCAATGTCACAGCTATATCCTCATAAGCAGCCCAAGGATCATTCTCTATAAGTTTTAATATTTGAATTTGCAGATCTGATAAAGGGGCATTTATAGGGGCATCTCGCCCCTTTAAACCTTCTTTCTTAGAAAGGAGAGGTACTGGCCGCTCAACTAAAGAAGTAAATAAGCATCCGTTACGATCATCAATAAATTGAATTTGCGGCCAATCTTGTAGCGCACGTCTTACTCCTCTTCCAAGCCCTCGGTATGGAAGTAGTCCTTTGGCTGCAAATGAGGCTAAAATGGGGTTACGCTGAATGGAATTTCCTGCACGGATTTTTTCAACAGTGAGGTGATCGGGCAAATTGCCTGGATTAATAATTTCTATTCGATCCTCGAAAATAAACAGCCTTATAGGAATTGGGGTCAGAATTGGGGTCATGCCTGACAGAATTGGGGTCATGCCTGACATGCTGACATTTGCAAAGTTTGATCCGTGGGATTTAAAATCCATTCGCGCATTTCTTGAACTTGTTTTGCTGCCAAGAGATCTTTACTGCATTTGGTCTTTAGCCTATTTGCAAGCTTTGTAAGGCCGCTTGGATCGCGATTTAGAAATTTTCCAAGTTGTTCAAGAGATAAGCCGTCAATTTCTCTTACCAAAAGAGATGCTAATGCTCGTGCATGGGAAGGCCTGACACTCTTTCCTGGAGCACAAAACTCTTCTGTAGACAAGTTGCTTTGTTCGCATATTTTATCTATGAGTAGAGGTAATTTAATTTTTTTCTTTGAATTTATGCTAGCTGTCATCAATACTTCATTGATAAATTCATCATTGCCTACCATGCCGTTCATTAATCCAGACTTAAAATCATATGTAGTCTCAACTCCGATCCCATTCAAAACATATTTTTTAAAGTTTTTCATTGCATCATCGGGGATAGGATGAAATCTATTTAGGACACGATCTACGGATAACCAGACAATTTTATTTAGTCCTAAATAGACTCTATGACTACTCCAGGGGTAATTTTCTGGGTTGCTTACCATATTCGCTCTGACAGGATTAAGGTGGATATATCTAATCAATTCTTTGAGGTATTCGTTGTCGTCAACCAAGACCGAGTGAAAACGCCCTTGGAATAGGTGACCAATGCGTTTATATTTACGATTGATGTAGCGAGCATAACAAAATGCAAGATAATGCATAAATTTAGACAGATTAGTTTCAAATACCCTAATTGCAAGATGGATATGATTTGTCATGAAACAGTAAGCTTCAACATTGTGACCAAAACGTTCTGCTGATTTTTGCAACAGAAGGCACATGCGATATCTGTCTTCATCTGAGAAAAAGATATCATGCCCGTTATTGCCTCGTAGCATAACATGATAGGTGGAATTAGGCGCGTGGAATCTGTGTCGTCTTGCCATAGAACAAGAACTATATAAAAAATCAAAAAATCAAAGCAATGAAAATTTGTAGATTTGCCGAAATGTCAGGATGTCAGGCATGACCCCAATTATGACCCCAATTAAAAGCATCTATATAAAAGGCTGTTTCACCTTCCTTCCAGGCAAATTGATAAGTCATGTCCATCTTAAATTCTCCAAATGATGACGGGATTGTACCATGGATTTCAAATAGGGGTTACTGTTTTTTGCCGATATTGAGAAATGCTTAACCAAACAAATTTTACCAATACAAGAGGTTTTAAGATGTTT
>JABDEO010000010.1:0-13544 GCA_013287015.1 Chlamydiota bacterium | reverse complement strand
ACCATGGATTTCAAATAGGGGTTACTGTTTTTTGCCGATATTGAGAAATGCTTAACCAAACAAATTTTACCAATACAAGAGGTTTTAAGATGTTTTTGGCAATCAAAAAAGTTGGACATGGGTTGGACAAAATCGACTTCAATAAAAAAGGGCTTAAGCTGGTGAAAGCTTAAACCATTGTGATTAAAGATGCTCGGAAAAGGACTCGAACCTTCACGGGCTTGCGCCCAAGGGATTTTAAGTCCCTAGAGTTTTCGTAACGCTACATAACACACCATGCCATTACGATACAAACTCTAGCGTTTGTCAGCTTTCCTGTATATCGGTTTGTTATGTGCGATATCGGAAAATCAGGCCGTGTATTGGACCACCAGTGGACCAGGAAATGGACTGTCATGTTCTTTTCTTGGAAACTGTACCAGTCTTCACATATTTGTATGTTTACATCTAAATATGTTGTCGGATATAATGAAGATGCAGATGATGGAGGTTTTATGAAACAACATATGGTTAGATTAAGTTTTGATATTCCTGAGGACGAACATACCATGTTAAAAATAGCGTGTGCTGAGGCTAGATTGGCCATAAAAGACTTTGTCCACGCAATGATCTTAAAAGGAATTGAAGATTTCAAGAAAGACGCCTTTAAAAAAAGGCTCAAAGAATCGATTCGTCAATCAAAAGAAGGCAAAGGCCGCGTTATAAGTTCCGATGAGTTGGACGAGATGGTTAAATATGTCGACAAATGAATTTGCTCTCAAATACACCGAGAATGCCGAAGATGATTTACTAGAATTGATCAATGATAAAGGGAAAAAAGCAGCTCTAAAAGCCGTTGTAAAAAGCCTTAAACTGATGGGAAGCAATCTTAAACACCCCTCATTAAACACACACAAATACGATGAAATGGAAGGACCGAATGGCGAAGAGGTTTTCGAATCCTATGCTCAAAACAATACACCTGGAGCCTATCGTATTTTTTGGCATTATGGGCCTGAAAAAAAGATGATAACGATACTTGAGATATGCCAGCATCCCTAGAAATACTCTGGGAGTCATTTTATTGATAGTTATTCTAAAAGCCCCTAGGACCCATGCCCTCAGAGCCTTCGAATGCTACATGACACATTCCATTGCGTTATAAACTCTATCAATTCTCAGATTTTCGTATATTGGAGCATTAGGGGACCTAAAATGGACATCCCCTTCTTCTCTTTGAAACCAGTCCAGAACCCATATTTTTTTATTTAATATCCTGAAATCACATTAAAGGAAAAGACGAACTTAAAACAGGGAGGCCTATAAAATAATTTTTCATATTTAAATTATTATTCACGTTTGAATAACGTTGATTTCTAATTAAAAACAATATAAACTGAGACAATTTATCAACAAATTTATCAACAAATTTATCAACAAAAGGAATTTTAGCATGAATCCGTTGTTCAATGTAAGTAAAAGCGAATACTATAATTTACAAGGCTCTCCATCTCCTGGATATAGAGAACCTTGCGATGAGAGCGATGAGAAAATGAAGGCGAGTTCAAAGATTGTATGCTCAAAGACGGTACTTGATGCGGACGCCCATATTTGGACTTTGAAAGGATCTAATATATTCCACAAAGTGACAATTTGTGCATATTCGCCAGGAACATTAAGAGTAGAAGGGGGGATTAGAGCTAGCTTTATTCAAGATAATTTTGAGCATTTTAAAACAAAAACAATTCCTCAATTAGGTCAATTTGGAAAAAAATTTTTCGCTGGTCAGATTAATTCAGGCGCTCCTAAACCTATTAAAGAAATCAGTGACACAGCTGAAGCTCTATTAAATGTAGTGTGTAAAGTAGAGGGATTGGCAAACGGTTCATTTAAATTCATGCTAGACCAATTTATTGATAAGGTAGGCGAGTCAGAGGATGTAATAGTAAAAGTCGCCAAATAAAGTCTTAAATCACTAGCCTACAACCCAAAATAAATTCAAAAAGGAGGGAGTTCCTAATCCCTCTTCTTCCAATTTCGTCTTTTCACTTCGTCTTTAGCTTTTAATTTTTTAATTGGGGTCATAATTGGGGTCATGCCTGACATTCTGACATTCAAATGTCAGGATGTCAGGCATGACCCCAATTATTCAAATGTCAGGATGTCAGGCATGACCCCAATTATGACCCCAATTATGACCCCAATTATGACCCCAATTAATCTCTGGTATGCCAGGGTCTTGAATTCCGGATATTCCGTATTATTCAATAAGCTACCATAGCCAATGAACTCATCCCCAATTTTTGCGATGCAGACTGTGCGAATATTTGTTTGCTGCTCTGTATAATAACGCTCCCATTTTTCTTGAGTGGCTTGAAGAGAACTCCATGGAAAAGTGAATGTTTTAATAATACCTGTCAAATCTTCCTTTTGAAGAATGTGCAATATCAGTTTATTTAAAGCCTTCATTACCATCTCCATTTTCACAGATATATGCTTGATTAGGAGAGTCCTCATCCTTTGGAAATAAGTATTTTAGCGTCCCTTCTTTAACCATTGGCGTAAGATGACTTCTGACAAAGTGTTTTTTATCTTTTCTTTTTAAAAGATCTACTAATTGCTGAGCTGTTAGTGGTTGCCACGCACAAAGTTTTTGAATCGCCGAACGTAAGTCTTTTTTACTGGAGCGTATGTTGATATTATTAATTAATATCTGTAGCTCTTTTGGGAGCGTTTCAATTGGAAACACACCGATATATGGGTGTGTTTCGACGCCAGACACACCGGTATACGGGTGTGTTTCGACGCCAGACACACCGATATACGGGTGTGTTTGCCCCTCCACTGGAGCATTTTGATTAGCAACCGTTGTTTTTCTTGTTGCTTCGGGGTGGATAGGTAAAACAGTCAGAAAGTACTGGCATTCCTGGTCAGTTTCAAAAATAGCAGGGGGTGAACCGTTTGCCTCCATAGCTTTATGAATTTTTGGCACTCCTGTACAACGACCTTCCGTTAAATGAAGCTCTTTGAGAAAGTCTCCTATTCTTCGATTTCTATAAGTTCGAACTCGAGCAGACCCCTTGTTTAAATCTTCTATCTTTAAGGGAGGTAATGGACCGGGGAATGACAAAATTTCTATCCGATCTGGTTTGATGCTGATTTCGATCGGTTCCCTTTGCGCATAGTCTTTGTGATAGACGGCATTAGCTAAAGCCTCCTCTAGCGCAACATATGGATAGTTGTAAAAACGATCCGCTTCAGCGCGATCAGGTCTCTTGCGAATCTCTTCCTTGATAAACATCGATTGAAGGTATCTTAAAGCCTCTTTAAGTTGAATATGGATAGGTCCTTTAAAGATCTTTTCAGAAAAACTATCACCTACCTCATCGTGAAAATCAACAATTTCAATTCGAGCGTAAGGGAAAAATTGTTCGGGATTACTATTGAACATCATTAAACCAATGTTCAGTGGCTTCAGGTATTCCTCAGGGCCTTGAATAATTTGCATTTGGCGGCAGAGTTGTTCGAAAGAAATTTTGTCGGCTTCCGTAACGAGATCACTTTTAACGTCTCTTAAAAAATCTTTAATAATGCCCAACTGGAGATCTTTCAGGTTAGCTTGATGGCGGATTCGATCGTCGAATGGCACTTGATTTGCCATCTCATGAAGCCTTTGAATATCCTTTGTCTGAGCCTTTACAGTTGTAGAATTGCGCCTTATGAAATATGAATAAGCAGCATTCTTGCCTAAAGTATCAGGAGCCTGATAAGGTCTCGTTTGGCCACCAGGACACCAGATCAACAAGATCATTTTTTCTTGAAAAACGACAGGCGCCACTATTGGATGATAGTTGGGACGTAGCCTGTAACTTAAGTTGACTAGTTCTTTTTGAATTTCGTCGATTTTATTGGCCGATAGGCCGACTGGAGGAAAAATAGGTTGGCCTTTGTCCTCTTCTATTCCTACTATTAAATAGCCTCCACCCCAATTGTTGATGTCATTTGCAAAAGCGCAAATGGTATGAATGATTTCTTCAGGATTCCATCCTTTCTTAAACTCAAGACGTTCCCATTCAACAATCTGTCCTCTCAGTAACTCTTCAACATTAATAGGCAGCGCCGTCATACTGTAGCCTTATTTGCATTTTTTTTATTTTGTGGCGCATCACTCGCCTTTATGTCTTCCACATTATCCTGAGAAGTGCTTTTCTTTTTCTTCAGAGCGGATAAAAGTTTTTGTAGCTTCTGAATAGCAAGAGGAGAAGGTTTTGTTTTTCTGTTTTCCCAACGGTTGACTGTCGGAAAAGAAACACCAAGTTTTGCTGCGAACTGTTCTTGTGTCAAGCCCATCTCAAGTCGAATTTCGAGCACATGTTGAGCTATCTGCTCTTCAGAATTTGACATGTCTGTAAACCGGAACATCCGCTTGCCTTTCATCAGGATTTTTGATATATCATATGTTATAAATTATGCAGTTTTTGCAGACAAGAAAATTCACCCGATTTCTTTTTCTCTTCAGCATCTTTACGTCTGATTTATTGCCGCCAGAATTGATTAATTAGGCGATGTAGTGGACCACCAATGACCAAAAAGTGACCGCAAAACTAATGAAGAAAAGTATCTACTAGAGCATTATAAGCAAATGCAATCATGGCAATATACAGAGGTAGTAGACAAAACTGGCGACTCTTTTTATATTCCCCTTGCGAATACCGGGACCAGACAAAATAAAAAGTAAACGGTATTGATAAGGGTACACAAAAGCATAAGAATATGATCGATAAACCAAAAGGAACTGACATACTGGGGCTATCAAATATCATAATACTTGTAGCAGCAAACATAAAAAGAAATGGGAACAAGACAAGATAAATAATTGTTGCTATCAATGCATATCTTTTTGTTTTTTTTCTATCGTCTTCAACAGCATCAAGCTTATGAGAAACAATCCACTTTATTGCTTCGTCTTGCGTCAAAGTAATGTCTTTACCAACAAGATAAAGATCCTCTTTATCAGGACATTCGATTTTTGCAGCTATTTTAGGTAATAAATAAAACTCTTCACTACCCACTCGGCTAAACCCACATAACTTTTCTATAGAGGAAAGTAATGCGTCAAATTCAGACTGAGTTAGGTCTCTCAGTTTAGTTTTAGGGGGTATTTTACTGGATGCTGCTAAAGCTTGTACGAATTGCTCTGGGGAAGATATTTGGTAATGCTTAGCGACGCCATGTAAATCACATTGCAACATTGTTTTGGAGTGTAGCCACTCGTTCAAAGCTTGATGACCTTGATGAGGGTTTGAAAAAATAGCGAACTTCTCCCAGGCTCCTATCGAACCATTTTTCTTTGCATAGCGACAATGATGCTTGACTAATCCAGGATTATTAATCCGCCAAGATAGGTTCCCATTCTTTGCTGCATATCTGTAATCAAAAGCATCTATATAAAAGGCTGTTTCACCTTCCTTCCAGGCAAATTGATAAGTCATGTCCATCTTAAATTCTCCAAATGATGACGGGATTGCACCATGGATTTCAAATAGGGGTTACTGTTTTTTGCCGATATTGAGAAATGCTTAACCAAACAAATTTTACCAATACAAGAGGTTTTAAGATGTTTTTGGCAATCAAAAAAGTTGGACATGGGTTGGACAAAATCGACTTCAATAAAAAAGGGCTTAAGCTGGTGAAAGCTTAAACCATTGTGATTAAAGATGCTCGGAAAAGGACTCGAACCTTCACGGGCTTGCGCCCAAGGGATTTTAAGTCCCTAGTGTCTACCATTCCACCATCCGAGCGGAGAGATGAAATTACTAATTTTTCGCTTAAGAGTCAAGCTTTAAAACTCAACTTTTGAAAACTTGCATGGAATAGACTTACTGCATAACTCCATTTAAGCGCTCAAAAATATTTTCTTGAAACAGAAAAAGAAAACTTATATATAGTGAGTAATTTATTTGCTGAGAGGGCTTTATGATGGCGGGTTTGTTTGCCATATTTTCGCTTGCAATCGTTTCAATTTTTTGCAATTGGCGTCGGGCGGCAATGGCTTTTGTTGGTTTTGGAATAGCGCTGAGTTTGCTGATGTTGTGGCATCATGCAACGGATATTTTAAAAATCAATTGGTAAGGAACATTATGATTGCGTGGGAGAGAAATTTAAACGCCCTAGTGGTGATCATTCTCAGCGGCGTCTTATTGGGAGCCTATGGAGTCCAAATTTTCATGCATGAACAGCCTTGTCCATTGTGCTTACTGCAGCGTCTTGGAATGATAGGCGTAGCTGTAGGAGCGCTTCTAAACATATGGTTTGGCGTGCATATGTCGCATTATGGACTATCGCTGCTTAGCGCGTTAATGGGGGGATTGGTTGCATTGAGGCAGATCTCTTTGCATGTATGCCCCGGATTTGGAGAATTTGGTCTTCCGGTTCTAGGTTTGAGTCTTTATACATGGTCATTCATTGTCTTTGTGTGTGTGGTATTATCAGTTGCGCTTCTGTTGTTCTTGTATGACCCTGCAGAACGCCAGGAGCTTTCAATACGGCTGAATGGCTGGTGCAAATTAGCCTTTTCACTTATGTTTTTTGTCGCTTTAGCCAATATCATCACAACGCTTATACAGTGCGGATTAGGGCCATGCGCCGACGTATAGAGCTAAGCCTTTAAAAATATCATGAGTGTGTGTTTAAACCATGGCAACGAGGCTTGGCTGCGCAACCAGTTTTCTAGATCGATCTCATTCACAAATCCGCGTTCCTGAAATAGATGTTTGATGTAAGAATTAGGCTGTTCATTGACATGTCCGCATCCGCCTTGTCCTTTCAAAGCCCAACTAATGACAATGCCTTTGGCGCAGTGGCGGATTAAATTATCGATAAACAGCGCTTCATACTGTTGTGGAAGATGTTCTCCAACTTCTAAACTGATCACCCACTCATATCGTTTTTCCAGGTCGAAAGGGACGCACAAATCCTGAACGCGTCCTAGTCCGCATGTTAATTCAGGGGTCGCTGGATTGCCATCATAGCCTTCCACATCCAATCCTTGAACCTTGAATGTTGCGACATAGTCTCCCATGCCGCATCCAAAATCAACCACGCTGGTTGGATCGCTCGTTTTAACGAGGTTCACTAAGGCTAGCGCAAGAAGGGGATCAAATCGATGGTGCAGCGCGGCTTCGTTTCCCAGCCAGACGCCATGCGGATCAATCTGCGGCTTGCCTTCCAACAGGCGCGACAATTGTTCATAGATGGGCCAAAGGGGTGTGGGTTCGGGCAAACGCTGCATGATATGTCCAACGAGAGCTCGCGCCCCGCGTACATCCTCCACGTCATGCAACAAACTGCTTTCTGCAATATTCTTGAGAATTTCTTCCCACTTCATCGCATTTAATTGTTCAACGCTCATCTTTTCGAGTTGAGCCCAGGAATATTTTCTTAATTTTTCCCGTTCCGTTTGCTGGGCCAATACAATTTCAGGGCGTCCTTTGGCGCAGCTGCGATATCGGGCATGGAGAAGCTGCATGGCATGAAGAAAATGTCCTGTCCAGGCCCCCACCATTTGCGCGTGTTCAGCGGCTATTGTGTACAACACCGTGGTTTTAGGGATATGCAAGAGTCTGAAATGTTGAGATAGACGGATGAGAAGGTCCCAGTCCTCATAGCGCTTTAAGCTTTCATCGAATAAGCCGATCTTATCCAAACAGGCGCGTGCGTGGACAAGGCAAATAGGCGGCAGGTTGTTGCTAATAAGCAGATTGTCCGGTGTAAGTTCGAGAGAACGCATATCGGCTTCTTGCCTGACCAGGACGCCATTTTTCTCTTGGCAGAAGACATCGACGGCATCGACATAGGCCGCTTGATGATCGCCGGCGTTTAATGCATCCATGACTATGTGAAGATGGGCGGGAGTAAAGAGATCATCATCATCCAGATAGGCGATGAATTTTCCTTTTGCTCGTCGAAGTCCTGTATTGCGCGCAGCCGGCAATCCTTTGTTGATAGGATGCGAGAGATAGATGAATCGTGAGTCATGGAGGTCTTCCACAATGGATTGAACATCTTGACCGGCATCATTGATGATGATCGCTTCATAATGCGGATAGGTCTGTTCGCTTACGCTTTTTAAGGCTTCAGCCAAAAGCCTGGGGCGATTAAATGTTGGAATGATGATGGAAACAAGCGGTTGTTCTGGCTCTGTAGGCATTTTACCTCAAAGTGTGGCAGTACTCTTTTTAGGAAGCAGCGCTTTAATTTCCTCACGTAGAAAGGGATTAATTTTGTTGAGTTGCTCTTCTGTTAGAGATTTCAAAATCATGTTAATTCGATGCTGCGAGATGTTTGCTCGGTGGCAACCGAAAATGGCGTCAATAATCGCTTTATTAATATTGAATTGTGAGAAATCCAGTTGCTTGATTTGTTTAAGATTAAGGCAATACCAATGCTCACTAGATAAAAAACCGGCAATGCTTAGAATGTAAATTTGCTCACATGAGAGTTTGGGCATAAATGTTGAAGCTGCATGGATGCCGCTAAAAGAGAAGATAAAATCAAAAACAGTTTTATCGATTCTTGTAATGAATTTGGCGAAATCAACTTGTCTAAGCGTGTTGGTAGGAAGAAATGCAAAAACAATTGAGGGAAGCTTGTCCGCCAGTTCATCTATTTTTGCAAATGGAAGTTTGATGATATCGAGGAGCAAGCATTTTCCGATTTCGTCATGAATAATAGGCGCAGGCGCGTCTATATTGTTTTTATCACTGAATCGCAGCCAAATGGTTTTTTTTAAAAACAATCCAATGTCTTTATCTTTATCTTCGATATTTTTCATATCTGAGATCGTCATGCTGAGTAATTCGTTCTGCATCATTAGCTCATATTTTAAAGGTGATTCGTTCCAGGATGGAATCAGATCTTTAACCCTTGATGCAACCGTATCAATATGGACGCCTTTAAGCCAATGTTTTTTTTCAGCGGAGCACAACTGTTGTATGCGTTTTTTGAGTTGGATTTTCTCATCAAATAATTGTATGCGTTGATCGATCAATTCCCTCGCGTCTGGATTCGCACATTCAATTTGCAGCCAAGTGACGCCCGGTTTTTCGTTGATCCAATCTGCAAGCAAAATATCGCAGAGATCATCATTTAAACCACCCTCTAATTCATCAGGTTCCATTGCATTCACATCTTCCCCACCTCCCAACATCATATCCGCCCAAAAACAATCTAAAAGTTTTTTTCGATCCATCTCTTGCATCATAGGGTCATCATCTTCAAAATGCAGGTCTTTTAAATCTGGAAGGAGCTCTTCTTTTGGGGCGTCCGGCGCAGGGGTTTTTGGAGTTTTAGGAGCCGTTGCTGTACCAGTCAGAAAACTTGAAGTCAGAGAATTTGCGTCAATGATAGTGGCAGTATATTGTGGCGTTTGCACAGACTCAATTTTCGGACTGCTAGATTTTTGCGATTGTTCTTGAGGTTGTGTTTCTGTTTTTGGGGACTTTACAACGATTTGTGGATTGGATTTTGTTTGGCTATTCGTTGCATTTTTTAAAGGGGAATGAACGTTTTCGACGACGCTTTCTACTTTTGGTTCGAGAGTTTTTTGAATTTTAAATGAGTGGCTATAGAATGCGATGCGGCAGATGAGGTGGACAAGGCCTACGGTCAGGATGCCGATGGCGATGGAGCATATGCGAGCTATTGTTTGTTCATGTACAGTTAATTCCATTGCATTGCAATGAAACATATAATAACGGAAAAAATTATCTATTTTTAAGTTCATTTTATTTCTCATTTATTAGGTTGGCATGAGGATATTACACGAAATATAAAGCAAATGTCAATTCAAAGATGCAAATGTTATGAATAATAGTAATCAAGAACTTCATTTTTTTTTGGGCCAATAATCCGCCAATTGAGTTGTAAGCCATATTGATCATACGAGATTTGACCAAAATAAAGATCGCCTTCACATAGATGCGAATCAACTGAAGTTAAGATGCAATTGTCGGAGGGGGCGAGGTTCACAAGAAAGACAGGGTGGTTCCACCCTCGTCGCAAGTGTTCTAAAGAGATCATTCCCGCCGCTCGATCAAGGGTCCAACGAAAAATATTGCTGAAACTGATCTCCTGACCGCTCTCCCCTTTCCAGCTTCCCTTTTCATTAAAAATCAACACAGAGTCTCCTTCCCTCGTCACAATGACCTCTCCTTTTCCGGCGCCTTTCCATCCGCCTTCTTCAGTGGATTTTGTCTTGGCTTTAAACGAGATCTCTTTAACTGCAGCAAGCCGTTCCCAAAACAGGTTCAAAATATGTTCTCGTTCACTCAGTTTATGATCTCGTCCGCTTGATTTAACAAAGTTGTATTGTTTTTTCTCTTGGATAGGGAGGAGCGTGTAGTTTTTTTTAAGAAGCTGTTCCAACTCGTTGAGGAGAGGATAAGAGGGATTGAATTGATAGAGACGTGTTTTGCCTTCGTAATAACTCGTGATGACGCCTCCTTTTTCAAGGCGGTTAAGCGCTTTTTGTATAGGCGTCAGCGGTGTTTTAAGCAGCCGATGCAGCTGAGTTCCATAGCATTTCCCATTTACGAACAGGAAAATTAGGATCATTTTGATGTTTTTGCCTCCGCAAAGAACTTCTAGCATAAAAAAATCAAACCCCATTTAGCGTGTTTCAAACTACGATAGGGGTTATTCGAATTTTATGCAATCTCTCGAAAACGCTTTCATTGTGGATTTTGTAGCGTAGACTTTAGTCTGCGCTTGTTTACGCAGGTTTTAACCTGCGTTTGTTTTTGCGGGTTTTAACCCGCAAGCCGTACTTGCGGCCACTTACCTTCCGAAGTTTTTATGCGCCATCCTGACTTTGCGGGTTAAAACCCGCAAAAACAAGCGCAGACTAAAGTCTACGCTACAAATTACATACAAATTACATAAACTATAATAGAGGTTGATTGGCCGGAATTAGACGCAAGTTTTAGCTTGCGGCAGCCAAAAAAATGGCGTAAGATCTCGTGTTTTAATGAAAAATTCATACTTTATGAGGAAAAATGGATAAAAATAGACATAATTGGACATTCGACGAATTAAATTCCATCTATCATCAACCTTTGCTCCAATTGATCGCCGCAGCCCATGCAGTTCACCGAGAACATCATGATCTCCAAGAAGTGCAAGTTTGCACATTGATTTCAATTAAAACCGGGGGCTGTCCCGAAGATTGCAAATACTGCACGCAGTCCTCTCGTTATCAGACGGAAACTTCAGCGCAACCGATGATGACTTATGAAGAAGTTTTAGATTCTGCGAAAAAGGCGATTGCGAACGGAGCGACGCGGATTTGTTTGGGAGCGGCTTGGAGGGAAGTGCGCGACAGCGCTCAATTTGAGCAAGTGTTGGCGATGGTGAAAGCGATCACAGAATTGGGAGCGGAAGTGTGCTGCACGCTAGGCATGCTCAAAGAACATCAAGCGAAGAAATTAAAGGAGGTCGGCCTTTACGCATACAACCATAATTTGGATACATCGGAAGAGTTTTATAAGACGATTATCACTACGCGGACCTATCAGGACCGTTTACGTACATTGGACGTTGTGGACAAGGCGGGCATTAGCGTGTGTTGCGGAGCGATTTTGGGGATGGGGGAGACGGTATCGGATAGACTGCAATTTTTGCTGACGTTGAGCGCCCGCGATCCGCATCCGGAATCAACGCCGCTTAATCGTTTGATCGCCATTCCTGGAACTCCGCTTGAAAAGCAGCCCTTGACGATTATTTGGGAGCTCATACGCATGGTGGCTGCCACGCGGATCGTTCTTCCGCGCACGATGATCCGCCTTTCCTGCGGACGACTCCAAATGACGGATGAGCAGCAAGCTCTCTGTTTTTTGGCCGGAGTGAACTCTGTGCATTCGGGTGAACGTTTATTAACGCTTCCCAACAAAATAATTGATCATGATCAAGAATTGTTTCAATTGCTTGGGATAAAAAAACGCGCCGCATTCAAAAAGGTTTAAAGATGAGCTTAACGACGGAATTAGAAAAACATTTAGGAAGACGACAACAGCATGGCAATATGCGTCAATTGTACAAATCCAACGAACTCATTGACTTTGCTTCAAATGATTATCTCGGCCTATCGAGGTCTCCGCTGTTGACGTCAGCCGTTTTAAAGGAATTGGAACAACTTCCAAGGATATCATTAAATGGTTTCGGTTCGACCGGTTCTCGCTTGCTGACAGGCAATTCCGCTTACGCGGAAGAGCTTGAGGAGGAGATCGCTCGCTATCATGGGTTCAAAGCGGGGCTGCTTTTTAACTGTGGGTACATGGCTAATTTAGGATTATTATCCGCTTTAGCAGGGTCTTTGGACCTCATTATTTACGATTCCTGCATTCATGCATCGATGCATGACGGCATCCGCTTAAGCAGGGCGCAGGCTTGCGCCTTCAGGCATCATGATGTCGCTCATTTAGAACAGCATTTGGAGATGCCGTGCAAAGGAAAGCGCTTTGTTTGCATTCAATCGATCTATTCAATCGATGGATCGCAGGCGCCCCTGGAAGCGGTTTGCAATCTTTGCATGAAATATGGCGCGCATCTGATTTTGGATGAAGCGCATGCAGTTGGTTTGTTTGGTCCTCGCGGAGCCGGAATGGCCGCTGAGAAAAATTTGATTAAACATGTTTTTGCGCAAGTCGTCACATTTGGAAAAGCCTTAGGCTGTTGCGGCGCCATTGTTTTAGGAAGCGAATCGTTAAGGCGTTATTTAATTAATTTTGCGCGTCCCTTTATTTACACCACTGCCCTCCCTCTCCATGCTTTGGCAGCTGTCAAGTGCGCTTACAAACTGCTTCCCACGCTGGAAAACGAGCGCATTCGCCTGCGTGAATTATCAGACCTGTTTCAGAAAAGCCCTCACGATTTTGCCTCGCATATACAAGCCGTCAAAATTAGAGGAAACGCCGTAGCGCGGGTTCAATCTCAGCTGCTGGCTCAGGCTGGATTTGATGTCCGTCCTCTCATGCATCCCACTGTTCCGCGCGGAGAGGAATGTTTGCGCATCTGTTTGCATGCCTTTAATACAATGAGCGAAGTGAAAAATTTAATCGATCACTGCAAAGGTGAGCGTTTACCCCTCTCTGTGCGCTCTGTGGGCTCTGTGGTAGCCAAAGAGCCTTAAAATGATTCAATTTAAGGTTTTATATCCACCACAGAGCCCACAGAGCGCACAGAGAGAGGTAAGCGCTCACCTTTACATGAAAGGAATCGTTGATGCGTAAAATCATAGTGGCAGGTTGTGGAACAGGCGTAGGCAAGACGCTCGTTTCAGCGATTTTGACGACAGCGCTTGAAGCGGATTATTGGAAGCCGATTCAATGCGGAGATCTTGAAAATTCCGATTCAAAAACCGTTAAAGGCTTGGTTTTGCCTGAACGCCGGATTCACCCTTCAGCTTATCAGTTTAAAGCGCCGCTTTCGCCTCACCATGCCTCTAGGCTAGAGCGAATGCCGATCGATCTACGTAAAATCATGGAGCCTGAAACATCGCGTCCTTTAAT
>JABDEO010000009.1 GCA_013287015.1 Chlamydiota bacterium | reverse complement strand
CGCCGGCGGCCTCTCCTTCGATCAAGCTCTTACAATTAACGTAACAAATGTCAACGAAGCTCCTACTGCACTGAGCATCGATCACAACTCTATACCTGAAAATCAACCTGCTGGCAGCGTTGTTGGAACGTTAAGCTCTGTCGATCCTGATGTAGGCGACACGGCAACCTATAGCTTGGTCAGCGGCGGCAATAACTTCAGCATTAGCGGAAACAAATTGATTGCCAGCGCCTCCTTCAATTTTGAGGCTCAGGCCAGCTATCCCATTATTGTACGCGTCACTGACGCCGGCGGCCTCTCCTTCGATCAAGCTCTTACAATTAACGTAACAAATGTCAACGAAGCTCCTACTGCACTGAGCATCGATCACAACTCTATACCTGAAAATCAACCTGCTGGCAGCGTTGTTGGAACGTTAAGCTCTGTCGATCCTGATGTAGGCGACACGGCAACCTATAGCTTGGTCAGCGGCGGCAATAACTTCAGCATTAGCGGAAACAAATTGATTGCCAGCGCCTCCTTCAACTTTGAAGCTCAAGCCAGTTATCCCATTATTGTACGCGTCACTGACGCCGGCGGCCTCTCCTTCGATCAAGCTCTTACAATTAACGTAACAAATGTCAACGAAGCTCCTACTGCACTGAGCATCGATCACAACTCTATACCTGAAAATCAACCTGCTGGCAGCGTTGTTGGAACGTTAAGCTCTGTCGATCCTGATGTAGGCGACACGGCAACCTATAGCTTGGTCAGCGGCGGCAATAACTTCAGCATTAGCGGAAACAAATTGATTGCCAGCGCCTCCTTCAATTTTGAGGCTCAGGCCAGCTATCCCATTATTGTACGCGTCACTGACGCCGGCGGCCTCTTCTTTGATCAGGCTCTTACCATTCATATAACAAACGTCAATGAAGCTCCTACCGCACTGAGCATCGATCATAGCTCGATACTTGAAAAACAACCTGCCGGCAGCGTTGTTGGAACTTTAAGCTCGGTCGATCCTGATGTGGGCGACACGGCAACCTACAGCTTGGTCAGCGGCGGCAATAACTTCAGCATTAGCGGAAACAAATTGATTGCCAGCGCTGCCTTTGACTTTCAAGTTCAAGCCAGCTATCCAATTATCGTACGCGCCACTGACGCCGGCGGCCTCTTCTTTGATCAAGCTCTTACCATTACTGTCGTTGACGTTAATGAAGCTCCAACCTTTACAATGTTAGGCAATCAAAGTTCAAATGAAGATGCAGGCGCTCAAAACGTTAGTGGTTTTGTCACTAACCGAAGTCCAGGACCTGCCGATGAAGCAAGTCAAACTCTTGCTCCGATAACTGTTTCTAATAATAACAGCGGCTTATTCTCTGCACAACCCACTATTGATAGCAATGGGGTATTAAGCTATACTGCAGCGCCTAATGCTAATGGAACGGCAATTGTCTCTGTCACCTTAAAAGACAATGGAGGCACAGCTAATGGCGGAATTGATCAAACAGCTAAATCGTTCACTATTAACATTATTCCTGTTAATGACCCTCCTGTCGCTGTTAATGACAGTTATACAACCGCTCAAAACGTTGCATTGACGGTTTCCGCCCCAGGCGTTCTTGCCAATGACAGCGATATTGACAGTACAACCCTCACAGCATCAGTAGTCGCCGGTTTTGGTCCTACGCATGGAACTCTTGTTTTGAACAGCGTCGGTTCATTTGTTTATACTCCTGCAGCAAACTATAGCGGCCCGGATAGCTTTATGTACACAGCTAACGATGGTTTTCTTAATAGTAATAACGCCACCGTTTCTATAACTGTCACGCCTACTAGCCATCCTCCTGTAGCGAATCCTGACGCCTATATCATCACACATGATGTCAGCGCCGCCGCCGGAACGCTGACAATTAACGCAGCTAGTGGAGTATTAGCTAATGACACTGATCCTAATGGTCAGACATTGGCCGCTCAACTTCTCTCTGGACCAGTCAAGGGCTCCCTTACTTTAAACACCAATGGTTCATTCGTTTATAGACCTAATGCTGGGTTTACTACAGGCCTTGATACCTTTACATATCGCGCTTCTGATGGAACCGGCGTCAGTCAGGCTGTCACTGCAACTATTAAAGTAGATATTAATCCTCAATTAACTTTAGACAACTCAACTCACACATATGTTGAAGGCCAAAGCCCTGTAACTTTAAGTCCTTCCACCACCGTTGCCGTCGCCGATGCGGACAATACAACTTTTAATCATGGAACCCTTACCGTCAGATTTACCGCTAATGGAACTGTTGATGACGTGCTTTCTATCACTCCAACGACAGCTCTAACTCTCTCCGGAAGTAATGTCTTATTCAATGACGTACAAATCGGCGTATTCCAAGGTGGAAAAAATCTCACTCCGTTAGTCATTAATTTCAACGGCAACGCCACCGCAAGCTCTATAAGAGAAGTTGTCCGCGATGTCGCCTTTTCTAATATTTCTACGTTGCCATCAACCGCCAGTCGTACAATAGGCTTCACTCTCGGCGATGGCGCAGGATTTGGCTATGTCGGCCAAGATGGCAAGAGCGTTGAAGCTCTCAAAATCGTCAATGTTCAAGCTAAGAGTAATAACATCAACATTAATGATAAACAAGACGCCATCAACGTTCAATCGGGGATTTTGGCGGGTATTGGAAGTAAAAGCGAGCTAGGGCTAAGCCTCAATGCAAGTTACATGAATAGCAATCAATACCTGCAAGTTGACCTGCAGGTCAATCATGGTTTGTTGAATATCAGCGACATGACTGGCTTGAGCGGTCTTATTTTCCAAACTCCTTTAGGCAGCCAAGGTTTAGCCACTCTGAATTTCAAAGGCACGTTGCAAGAGGTCAACTTAGCCCTATCTCGTTTGACTTACACCAGCGCTCTTAATTTTGACGGAGTTGACAGCTTAATGCTTAAAGTCTTAGAAAATGGAACTTCCAGTTTTACTGGAGGAACTGTTGATGATCAAGAGTATTTCCGCCTCGTAGTTGGAAGCGCAGGAGGTTGTTACTATCACGAGAATGGTTAATTCACGCCTATAAACGCGAGTTTTAGATAAGAAAGTCGTCCTCAACTTGACACTGTGATACTTTTAAAAGCGCCAGGGTGTTTTTGGGGTCAGGCCTGACCCCAAAATACGCGCCAAAGCGTCAATGTCGGGGCAATCGTTTATCCAGAACTCGCGTTATTAAAAGATTAGGAAACTGTGCAACAATAATGCGCCATCCTGACTTTGCGGGTTAAAACCCGCAAAAACAAGCGCAGGTTAAAACCTGCGCAAACAAGCGCAGACTGAAGTCTACGCTACAACTTTAAATAGCGATGAATTGTAAACGCATCGGACTCTTGGACTTTCTGACAAGGCCATGTATGGATAAATGATAGAGGAAAAAAAACATCGCCGTCATATCGTTTTTTGAATTGCGTTAAAATTAATTCATCTATGAGATTTTTTTCCAAGAATAGCCGGCAAATTTGAGCGCCTCCAATGACATAACAATCTTTTTCATTTGGCAGATGTTTGAGAGACATGAAAGAGTCTAAAGAGTTAATGAAAATCAGATTGTGGTTCTCATTTGTTGGATGTTCCCGCCGACTAAACACAATTCCAATGCGCTGATCAAAATAGGATTTTGGGAGTGATAAGAATGTTAGATATCCCATAACAATTACATGATTGCGAGTTATATTTGAAAAATGTTCTAAGTCTTCGGGGCAATGCCAGGGCAATTTCCCTTCCTTTCCCATAACGCCCGCGGGATCACAAGCAATAATTGCGTAAATTTTTTTAAAACTCATATAACTTTTCCAAGCCTTGCGGGACTCATCCCCGAGATTGAAGAGAGTTAAGTGAAAAAGTTAATGTCAGGATGGGCAGGATAGAGACACAGATGATTAACTGCGACAGAGATGCGCAACTAATCATCTGTGTCTCTATCCTGCCCATCCTGACATTAACTTTTTCACTTAACTCTCTTCAATCTTAATCTCTATCGAGAGGAAAGAGGGACCTGACTCGCATAGGAATCATGTCGACGATTTTTTTCTCAATCCATTTAGTATGTTTTTGATACAACACGCCCAGATAAATGACTGCCAGGCCTATAAAGCTAAGGGCGAAAGTAAATAGAATAGAATTTTCAAAAACCTCGTAAGCGAGATGGCTAAAATAGATGAAAGCGCCGATCGCCCCAAATACCATAAAGACTCGTCTTTTTAATAAAATCGAAAAGAGCATCATAATAAAATTGATCATAAAATAAACGAAAAAAATGAACTCTCCTTTATTCCAAGTCAGGCTGCTTAAACTTACCCAAAAGGTTAAAGTTCCAAAAAAATAACCCCAAAAAGCGTAATCTTCTGTTTTTTTTCGATCAATCAGATAGGAAATAAACAACAATGCAAAGCCAAAACACATGGAGATCCATTCTTTTTGCTCCCATGTGGTTTCATTTCCAGTTAATAGAGGGAGAATATCTATTGTAAACAGCCAAGCGGAGAAAAAAATAGGAGCGGTGAGAAACGGAAAAGGAAAAAATCTTAATGCAATCACACCCGCAAGCATTGTGCCCATTTCCATGAAAATCCAGCTGCCTTTAATTGTATAGAAAAATTCTTTATAGTTGTTTGCGTGATCTCGAGGCAAAATTTTAAGATAAGTTTCTAGTCCATAAATCGCCAACGGCGTCATGCAAACCGCTATTGTAATGAAGAGGCCAGCTGGAATTTTTAGATCCTTTTTATTCCACAATACAGTCCCCATCAACGTAAATAAAAAAGCATAAATAATGGAAATTAATAAAATCGCTCCGCCTTCAAACCATTCCCAACTTAAATTCATCAGCCATGTCATTGCGGAAATAATGATCATCGCGCCGAAATAAAACAGCAATTTTGAAAAAGGAGAAGTTTTAGGATTTTTGTTTCTCTGTTCAAGTGATGCCCAGAGAGCCTCAACTTGTTTTCTAGGGATTTCTAAATCCGAAGCTGCAAGAAAGAGATGTTCTTTAGAAATTTCCACGAGTCCTCCGTTTAAATGAATAAATTCAATGTAATCTTTTTTTCCGCATCGTGGTGATATTCTTCCCTGCCTGCTGGTTATAAGTCACTTCATCCATAAAGCTATTAATAATTAGAAGCCCGTTTCCCGATTCCCGCAAAGCATTCAGATCAGCAAAATAAAATTCAGACTTTGTAATTGAATCGAATTTTGCGCTTAACTTCTGACCAGAATCGATTATCTGAAACTCAAAAAAATCTTGATTTAAGGTAATGATCACTTCTATTTCGTATCCGGGTTTCCGATCGTAAGAATGGATGATGACATTATTCACCGCCTCCACAACGCAGACTTCCAACTGATACAATAACGATTCATCTTGAGAAGCATGGCTGCAGATTGCTGAAACAGCTAGGCCTAATAAGGGAACGTTGTCGATCCGACTGTCACATATTAGCTTTATGGACTGTGACATATTTATTTCGCAAGTTCACTTGTTTGAAACGCTATCCCCATAACGCTCACATCATCAATGGGCAAAGCTCCATTGCCAAATTCACGCAGTTCTTTAGACAACCCATCTACGATAAAGTCTACAGATTCATGCTTAACCTTTTCTAAGAACTCATAGAGTCTTTGCGCTCCAAAAAATTCTTCATTATGATTTTGATACTCTGTTACGCCATCAGTATATAAAATAATTTTATCCCCCAATTCCAAAATTTTCTGTTCCTCTTCAAATGGAAATGACTCATTGATGCCTATGACTGTTCCTCCATTTTGAAGTAATTCTAATTGTTTATTTGGGTGCAAGATGACCGCAGGAGGGTGACCTGCATTGCTATAGCATAGCTGTCCTGTTTGAGTGTTCAACACCATGTAGAAAATCGTAAAAAATTTGTCGAAACGTTCGATAGGAAATTCCTTGTCGAGCGATTTTAAAATTTCTTTTGGAGATAGTATATTAGGTGCATTGAATATTCCTAATATGTCATTGCGCTGGTGAAGCTGTTGAGAAACTGAAACAGTGATCATCGCTGATGGAACTCCATGACCGCTCACATCCAGTATATAGAATATGACGTGTTCGTCATCGACTCGAATCACATTAAAAATATCGCCGCCAACCTGTTCACAAGGGAGACAGCTCCATGCAATATCCATTTTATTCATTTCTGTTTTGCTTGAAGGGAGCAAACAGCGTTGGATAGCGGCTGCCGCGGCGAGATCTTCTTCTATGTGTTTTTGTTTTCTAATTAATTCCTGATTGCGCTCTATTAACTCTTTAGTTAGAGCGCGAATGCGAAGATGCGTCTGGACGCGAGCCAAAAGTTCAGCTCTATCTGTCACTCTATTGATGAAGTCCACTCCGCCCAATTTAAGGCCTTTGATCTTGTCTTTCACTTCAGTCAAGGACGAAAGAAAGATAATCGGAATCTGTGCGGTAAGAGAGTTTTGCTTTAATTTTTCACAGACCTGGTAGCCATCCATCTGCGGCATAACAACATCGAGCAAAATCAGATCCGGCTGAAAATTTTCTGTTTGCTGTATCCCTGAAAATCCATCAAAAGCGGATTTTACCACATACCCTTCTTGCGTTAAAAATGCGCTGAGCAATTCGCATATAGGTTTATCGTCATTGATGATCAAAATTTTTTCAGCCATGTGTCTTCCCTTTTACTGAGCGCGAGTGCAATATAATATCTGTATATCTTTTTTTTAGAATCTGTTAAAGATTAATTTCAATGAAATCTAGGGTGAAGCATGTATTTTCTTGTATTTCTTATTGACGATCAGCAATTTGCTTTCGATCTTTCCACTATAGAGCGCGTGATTCCAGTTGTTGAACTCACTTCTCTGCCGAATGCTCCAAAGGAGTGCATGGGAGCGATCAACATGCATGGCAGCGTCATCCCAGCGATTGACATGCGTAAGACATTGAACCTGCCAGGACGGGAAATTGATTTAAGCGATCATTTACTGATTTGTACAGTTTTTCAACACAAAGTCGCTCTTTGGATTGATTCTGTAAAAAAAGTCATAAATATTTCTAAAGAGGACCTTATCGAAGCCAGTCAAGTTTTTCCAAATGTAAGAGGGATGGAATATGTGATTAAAGATGCTGGACAACTTATTCTTGTCTTTGACATCAACACGCTGTTGCCCATCGAGGCGATTTCCGCCACGATGCAAGCGACTCATATATGAGTATAGAAAACCATGCTGCCACAGATGCTGCTTGATCAATTTCGTAATTTTTTAGCGGAAACCATTGGTTTATATTTTCCAAAAGAAGATCCGAAAATTTTGGAGAAAAAGTTGATCCATATTGCAGAATCAGAAGGAAAAGAAGATGCGGCGTCATTTCTCCAGCAATTGATGACCCCCCCTATAACGCAAGAAGTGGTCATGCTGTTGGCGCATCACTTAACGATTGGAGAGACCTATTTTTTTCGCGATTCGAGCTCCTTTGCATTGCTGGAAAAGAAAATACTCCCTGACATTATCAGAAAACAAAGTGAAAAAAAACGATCATTACGCATCTGGTGCGCGGGATGCGCTACAGGTGAGGAACCCTATTCGATCGCCATTGTCTTGCACCAATTGATCAGCAATATCCAAGAGTGGGATATTATGATCCTCGGTACAGACATCAACAAGCGATTTTTGCAGAAAGCGGAAAAAGCTGAATATAAAAAATGGTCTTTCCGCACGACCACGCCTGAAATTAAAGAGCGTTATTTTAAAAAGACCAAGGAGGATCTGTGGACGCTTACTCCTGAAATTCATCGGATGGTCGCATTCGCTTATTTGAATCTCATCGATCTGAATAATCCCAATTCCAATATTCATATGCATGACATGGATCTGATTACATGCAACAACGTTTTTATCTATTTCGCTCCTAAACAAATTGCAACCACTATTCATCACTTAACGAACGCCCTTTCTCAAGATGGGTGGTTATGGGTTACAGCAATTGAGGCGCCTTATGTCCAAGATCCTCAGCTTGTCGCTGTAAATTTTGGCCATACTATATTATTTAAAAAAGGCGATGAAGCGTCACAGAAACTTTCCGCCATTCCCTCTCCAATGCTGGACGTCAAAGAAACAACGCCTGCGTTTAAAGGCGAAGATTCTTGCTTAAAAGTAATTTTGCCAGCCTTCCTCAAGCCCCGTCAGCCCATCCTGGAATTTCCATTCTCTGCAAATGCAGTCTCAGAATCACTGCAAAAACCCATCAATGCGCTCCCGCTCCAAACAGAACGGGAAAATAATCCGCATGATGAATGCGAAAAACTCTACCAGCAAGGACTCTATAAAGATGTAATTGACAAACTGGAAAAGGAGCTTGCGTCTGTTCAAAACGCTGTGGATTTTTCGGAAAAACAGCGCAAGCGAATTATTCTTCTTGTAAGGGCATATGCGAATTTAGGTTTGCTGGGTCCCGCATTGATGTGGTGTGAACGGACGTTGAAGGCTGATCCATCCGACCCCATTCTTTACTGCCTGTATGCAACAATACTGCAAGAACAGGGTCGCATTCCGGAAGCTATTCAATCATTAAAACGCGCGCTTTACATTAATTCAAATTTTATTATCGCCCACTTTGCACTTGGTTGTCTTACCTGGGGGCAGGAAAAATTTAAGGAAGCGGAGCGCTGTTTTCGAAACGCCCTGCAACTGTTGAAAAAATATCCTCCTGATACGGTTGTAGATGGATCCGACGGCATAACAGCCGGCGGATTGACAAGCATCATTTTAAGCCAAAAAAGGAAAAGCCTCTATTATCCGATGCAGAAGGAATCATCATGACGGAAAACGCTATTGGATCGCCGAACAAAAAAAAAGAGATCTTAAAGAACAGAGCGGAAAAATTAGCCAAATTATCCGAAACGCAAAATACGGCGAACGCCTCCATCAAAGTCCTAGAGTTTAAATTAGCGAAAGAGTCGTATGCCATTGAACTTCGTTATATTCAAGAAGTCTATCGCATTAAAGATTTCACTCCTTTGCCTACAGTTCCCGCTTTCGTTTTTGGACTTATTAATGTACGTCGTAAAATCCTTTCTGTAATCGATCTGCATGTATTGTTTGGCATTCCTCGAAAAGAAGAAGCCATTGGAAAAAAAGCGATAATCATTCAGAAAAACGATATGGAGTTCGCTTTTCTAACTGATGATATTTTGGGTGTTGAATTGATTCAACTGGATGCGATACAGCCGACGCTGCCCACTTTGATAGGCATCCAACAAGAACTTCTGAGAGGCATTACGGTGGACGGCCTGGCCATTTTGGACGGAGAAAAGCTCCTAACGGACTCACGCATTGTTGTGAATGAGTCGGTATAACTAAAAGGGAAAACGTGGAAAAAAACGAAGCGGAATTCATGTCTAAGCTTCTAGAAACGTTTAAAACAGAAGCTAAGGAGCACCTCCAAGTAATTTCCGATGGGTTGTTGGCGCTTGAAGGCGACCTGCCAGAATCCCAAAAGAAAGAACTGATAGAAAAAATCTTTCGCGAAGCGCACAGCCTAAAAGGAGCTTCTCGAGCGATCAATCTCGTGACTGTGCAAGATTTTTGTCAAACCATTGAAAACGTATTGGCGGCATGGAAGCGCAGACAGATCATCTCTTCGCAGGAGCTATTTGACACCCTTCATGCGTCTTTGGATCTGATTGAACAAATGGTGTTTAGCCCGGCTAAGGGGCAATCAAACCAAAGCGATTCGATCTCTCTGCTTACGCAAAAAATTGATCAGCTGCTTAAAGAAAAAAAAGAGGAGATTCCTCCAGCTGCAGCCTCTATGCAGCCAAAAACCGCCGAAAAAGAAAAAACCATTGTTGTTGTTAAAGAGCCCGCAATATCCAAAGCCGAAGCGACAAAGCCCCATTCACATGACATTGCGGAAATATTTCATCGAGAGCAAACCATACGTGTTTCAATCCACAAATTAGATCGACTTTTTCAGCAAGTGGAAGAACTCTTAAACCTCAAATTAGCCGCCCGGCAACAAACGAGCGATCTAAAACAGATCCAGGAAACTTTGAAACAGTGGGATAAGAAATGGGGACGCCTGCGATCAGATGTGCATAGCTTACAAGAATTTATGGAAACCAGTGAACGCTCAGACTCCTCCGAATTCTCAAAAAAAATCCTCGATTTTTTCGAATGGCAGCAAAATTTCATTAAATCGCTCCAAGAGAATTTGAACCGCCTGGTTAAAATCACAAGCCAAGACTATCGCCTCGTAGGCGGCGTTGTGGACACTCTCTTGGAAGATACAAAAAAAGTTTTAATGCAGCCCTTTTCCACACTCTTGGAATCCTTTCCAAGAATGGTGCGTGATCTATCCCAGGAGTTGAATAAAAAAATTAATTTTGAGTGCCAAGGAGGCGATATTGAAGTGGATAGGCGCATTTTAGAAGAAATGAAAGATCCACTCATTCATTTAATCCGCAACAGCATCGATCATGGAATTGGAACGCCCGAGGAGCGTGCAAAGAAAAACAAACCTCCACAAGGAACCATCAAAGTGAGCGCTTCTCAAATCAGCGGCAACAGCATGGAGATTTTGGTCTCCGATGATGGAGAAGGCGTCAACATTCAAAAAGTTAAGGATTCCGCGGTAAAAAATGGATTGCTTACCCAAAAAGACGCCGATCTCATAAGCGGTCAAGAAGCGGCCATGCTTATTTTTCAATCGGGACTCTCCACCAGCGCCGTCATTACAGAGCTTTCAGGCCGCGGATTAGGCCTAGGCATTGTTTCCGAAAAAGTGGATAAACTTGGCGGACAAGTCTTTGTCGAAACTAAACAAGGGCTCGGCGCAATATTTCGCATTGTGCTGCCATTGACTTTAGCTACATTTAGAGGCATTCATATCAAAATATCCGGTCGAGATTTCATCATGCCCACCCATAATGTACAACGCGTGATCAGAATCGATAAACGCAAAATCAACACCGTTGAAAATAGAGAAACCATTTCCATTGATGGACGAGCCCTTGCCTATATATCTCTCAGCGATCTGCTGGAAATTGAAGGAGCCGTCGAAGAAAGCCGTGATAAATTCCTATCTATTCTTGTAGTCAAAGCGGCCGAAAAAACCGTCGCTTTTGGCGTTGACAAAGTTCTTGGAGAGCAAGATGTTTTGGTTAAAGGATTAGGCAGACAATTGCTTCGAATCAAAAACACTGTTGCAGCCACCATCACGGAATGGGGAACGGTCATCCCTATATTAAATCCACAAGATCTTGTTAAATCCGTCATCAAAGGAGTTCCCAACAAAATATCAACCGCATTGTCGGCCCCTGTTGAGGCGCGCAAGGCCGTCATACTGCTGGCGGAGGATTCCATTACATCGCGCATGCTCCTAAAAAACATCCTGGAATCCGCGGGATTTGAAGTAAAAACAGCTGTCGATGGAGCGGAAGCCTTCTCCATTTTTAAAACAGACGCCATCGATTTATTGCTGACTGATATTGAGATGCCGCGCATGGATGGTTTTGTTCTGACCGAAAAAGTGCGTGCATTAGAAAAGGGAAGGGATCTACCTATTGTTCTCTGTACATCCCGGGAATCGAAGGAAGACCGAGAACATGGAATTGAGATCGGAGCGAATGCATACTTGGAAAAAAGCAATTTTACGCAGAACAATCTGCTCGATGTGATAAAAAAGTTGTTATGAGCTGCAATTGCAGCGCCCAAAACTTGCGTTAAAAAGCAAAGGTGATTTTATATGTTTAAGAATATGAAAATTAAAACACGTTTAACTCTGTTGGTGAGCTTCATGTCCTTAGTCCTCATCATTGTGGGAATTCTTGGACTGCAGGGGATCAAAATATCTCAAACAGGCATCCAAAACGTCTATAGTGGAGGCGTGGATTCCATTGAAGAACTCAACGGCCTATCGAACCACCTCGACTTCAACGTCTTCAATTCCACTCAAAAAATTTCTGACGGAAAACTTTCTTGGTCGGAAGGCATCGCTAAAATAAACGAAGCGATAAATGGCATTCCAATGAGATGGGAGGCCTATTTAAAAACAGAAATAAATCCGACGCAACAAAAAATGGCGGATCATTTGCATACATCGCTGATAAAAATAACGGCGTCGTTAGAACAGTTGCTGGGTATTATGAAACGTCAGAACAAAGAAGAATTCTCAACCTATGTTTCCAATGAACTGTACCCCCTGCTGGAATCAGCCAATCGCGAAATAAACGATTTGATAAAAATGCACATAGATTTTACGAAAATTGATTACGACAATGGCATAGCGAATTCGCAACTCATGGTCAGCATCTCTATTATCAGCATCATTTGCGCCATATTAATTTCCATTCTCTTTGCCATTTTCATCATTCGCAGCATTATCATTCCCCTAGACGCCACCATCGATGCAATTAATAGAGTAGCCTTAGGCGATACCTCCATCCAATTAACGATCTCTTCAAAAAATGAACTTGGCCAGCTGATGAGTTCTCTGCAAAATATGATCGACGCCACCCAAAAGATGATCATCATTCTAGCAAAAGTCTCCCACGGCGATCTTACAGGAAACGTACAAATGCGTTCCAGCAACGATCTGCTAGGCAAAGCGATCAATGACATGATCGATAGACTAAAACACATGATCTCCGAAGTGCAGGAGGAGGTAACCGTCCTGTCGAGCTCCACAGAAGAAATCGTGTCTTCGATTGCACAAGTCACCACGGGAACGGCGGAAACAGCGGCGGCCGTCACTGAAACAACCACCACGATGGAAGAGCTAAAGCAAACCGCTCAAGTCTCTGCAGAAAAAGCTCAAGACGTTCTATCGAACGCGGAAACCACGCTGAAAGTGGTCAAGTCAAGCGAACAATCCGTTAGCGCGACGATCGATGATATGAATCAAATTCAAGAAAAAATGAGGATCATTTCAGAAAGCATCATTAAGTTGAGCGAGCACAGCCTGGCCATTGGCGAAATCATCGGCGCAGTTAATGACTTAGCCGAACAATCCAATTTGCTGGCGGTTAATGCGGCGATCGAGGCGGCGAAGGCTGGGGATCAAGGAAAAAGTTTTGGAGTGGTCGCACAGGAAATAAGGATTTTAGCTGAACAGTCAAAAAGCGCAACCGTGCAGATCAGAGTTATTTTAAATGACATCCAGAATGCAACCAGCGCGACTGTCATTGCGACAGAGCAAGGTTCTAAGGCCGTCATGAAAGGAGTCGGCCAATCTTCGCAAACTAATTCAGCGATGCAATCACTTTCTACAAGCATCTCTAAAAGCGCTCAAGCGGCCAAACAGATCGCCATCTCCAGTCAACAGCAATTGGTGGGAATTGAACAGGTCACAACTGCAATGTCCGATATTAATCAGGCCAGCAACCAGCATGTCGAACATATGAAGCAAATCGAACAAGCCATTGCTTCTGTGAATGAAGTCGGAGGGACGTTGAAAATTTTAACGAATCAATATGTGCTTAACATTGAAAGCATGCCGGATCGCTCGATGTATAAAAAAACCTTTAGTGACGCCAACAAGGGAGATCGGTCGCAGCCAATGAAGGGATCTAAACAGAAGGAAGCTGCCCACGAACCCTCTTTCGCCCACTCTATAGATCACAACTAAGCTATTAAGGAAAAAATTTATGTTCAAAAACTTGAAAATTCAAAGTCGCTTAATTATTTTGACATCTTTTGCAACCCTCATGATTGCAGTGGTTGCATTTATGGGATTAAGAGGAATTCAGAAGGCGGAAGAAGGTCTGGATGCGATGTATGAAGGCGGAGAGGATTCGATTGAACATCTAAACGCCATCGGATACTTGTATTACATAAATGTCTTGGACGTCGCCCAGAAAGTTCGCGATAAAATCATCTCATCGGCGGAAGGCGTTAAACAGATCAATGAAACGCGCAACCAAATTCCTCATGAATGGGAACTTTATTTGCAATCTGGCCTGAATGACGAACAAAAGAAAATTTCAGATCAACTTTACATCATGATTAAAAATGCAGAGCCTGTCATGGACAAGCTTCAGGCGTTTATTAGTCAAGAAGATCTTACCCAGCTCACTCTTTTTATTAAAAAAGAGATGTATCCGACTTTTGAACCAATCGCCGCCCTCCTTCATCAACTGATATTAAATCACATCACGGCGACACGCAGCGACTATATGCATGGTCTAGCGGAGGCGCATTCAGTCACAATTCTCACCATTATTGTTTCAGCGATTTCAATCTTTCTTGCCATTGCATTAGCCGCCTATATCGTTCGCAGCATCACCAAACCTCTTTTGTACGCCGTAGACGTTGTCAACAAGGTGGCCGCCGGAGACACCTCTTTAGAACTCACAGTGCATTCTCAGGATGAAATTGGACAACTATTAAACGCCATGCAACGAATGATTAAATCCGAAGAGCATATGGCGAACGCCAGCGCTAAAGTCGGCAGAGGCGATCTGAACATTAACTTAGAAGTCCGATCCAGCAAAGACACGCTTGGCCTCGCCATAAAAAATATGATCGCCTCGACGAATGAGATGGCGAATGCAATCGCCAAAATTGCAAATGGCGATCTCAGAATAGACATACAGCCTAGATCTGAACAGGATGTTTTGGGCAATGCTTTGAAAATGATGGTTGAACGTCTGAGACACGCCATTGCCGAGATCCAAGCTGAGGTTCAGGTATTGAACACTTCAAATCAGGAGATCGTCGCTTCAGTCACGCAAACATCGACCAGCACCGCGGAAACCGCAGCCTCGGTGGCGGAAACCACAACCACAGTCGAAGAACTTAAGCAAACAGCCCAAGTGTCCACAGAAAAAGCCCAAGATGTCCTCTCCAATGCGGAAAACACTCTAAAAGTGGTCAAGTCCAGCGAGCAATCCGTAAACGCCACCATCGAAGACATGAATCAGATCCAAGAAAAAATGCGCGTCATATCCGACAGCATCGTCAAATTGAGCGAGCATAGTTTGGCCATCGGAGAAATCATCAATACTGTCAATGATCTGGCCGAGCAGTCGAACTTATTAGCTGTCAATGCCGCCATCGAGGCTGCAAAGGCTGGAGACCAGGGCAAAAGTTTTGGGGTTGTCGCTCAGGAAATTAGAATTTTGGCTGAGCAGTCCAAAGCTGCTACAGTTCAAGTTCGCGCCATCCTCAATGATATCCGGAATGCAACGAGCGCGACTGTAATGGCGACAGAGCAAGGCTCTAAAGCCGTTGCAAAAGGAGTGCAACAGTCTTCTCAAACAAATGCAGCCATCCAATCGTTATCCACAAGCATGGGTCAAGCGGCCCAGGCGGCCAAACAAATCAACATCTCCAGCCAACAGCAATTGATCGGCGTTCAACAAGTCACCATTGCGATGACTAATATCAGCCAAGCCAGCAATCAACATGTTGAGCATATGAAGCAGATTGAACAAGCTGTCACCGCATTAAATGCAGTCGGGGGAACGCTTAAAAACTTAACGGACCAATATCAGCTCATTAAAGCGAAGAACAGCTAGCGCTCCGTCAAGTTTAAAATTTCGGATTGGGCTAGCGCGAAAGCTCCCGCGGTTCAACGATCCAAAACGGGGCCATATTGATTAATATTGCCCCGTTTTGGATCGTTGAACCCCGGGGCTTTGGCGCAGCCCAATCCGAAATTGTAAGCTTGACGGAGCGCTAAACATATGAATAATAAAAAAATTAAAGTTCTGGTCGTCGATGACTCTTCCGTAGCGCGAGAGCTGCTTACATTTATTATCGATTCAGATCCGCAATTGAAAGTCATCGGCTACGCTAATGATGGCGAAGCGGCTCTGAAGTTTTTGGAACATGAGACTCCAGACGTCATCACCATGGATATTTTCATGCCCAAACTTGACGGCTTTGAAACAACGCGTCGCATCATGGAAACGCATCCCATTCCCATTATCATCATCAGCGCCGGCTATGACTCAAGTCAGGTTGAAAAAAGCTTCCGAGCCATAAACGCAGGGGCGTTGGCCATCCTGCCGAAACCTGCAGGACCCGGCGATCCACTCTACTCAATCGTCGCCCAGGAAATCGTTGAAACAATCAAAGTGGCGCACGGCGTCAAACTTATAAAACGACGACCCCAATTCGCTTCTCCTCCGGTTTATAATCCAGAACGCTCTGCGGATGGCTATATAGAAACCAACATTGTTTCAGGATGCTCCATAAAAGCCATTGCAATTGGAGCCTCCCTCGGAGGCCCCCCTGCGCTCGCCGCTATTCTTTCAGAATTATCCCCTTCATTTCCTGTTCCTATTTTTATTGTACAGCATATTGCAGTCGGTTTTGCCCAAGGATTTGCGGACTGGTTGGATACAATGACGAATTTGAATGTCGTGTTGGCGAAAAATCATGAACAAGCGAAGCCGGGGTGGGTCTATGTCGCCCCTGAAACGCATCATATGGAGGTGACTGCAGATAACGCCATCGCCTACATCGAGCACAACAAAGAACATCTATTTCCTTCAGTGGCGCATCTTTTTCGCTCGATGGCGTATGCGCATGGACCGCGCGGCGTTGGAGTGATCTTAACGGGAATGGGCAAAGATGGGGCTGCGGAACTGCTTCTAATGAAAAAACAAGGGGCCTTCACTATTGCACAAGACGAAGAAAGCTGCGTGATGTTCGGCATGCCTAAAGAGGCGATAGCAATAGGCGCAGCGACACGCGTTGTCCCTATACAAAAAATAGCGTCTTTACTAAAACAATTAACAGATAAAGAAATATTAGAATAGGAGGAGATATGGAAGCAGTCGCCAATCGCTTAACGGGAGTGGAAGTTTTATTGGTCGAAGACAGCCAGACTCAGGCTCTCCAACTCCAAATGTCCTTAACGGACCAGCAACTTAAAGTTAAAGTGACGAGCGATGGAATTGAAGCTCTGCAAGCAATGCAAGAACACCCTCCTCAGATTATCATTTCCGATATCGAGATGCCTCGAATGGATGGATATGCATTTTGCCGCCACGTAAAAGCTGATCTTAAATTCAAAGACATTCCCGTGATTTTGTTGACAAATCTCTCCGATACGGCGGATGTTATTAAAGGAATCGAATGCGGCGCCGACAGTTTTATGACTAAACCCTATGAGATCAACCTTCTTCTATCCACCATGATCGACGTGCTTGACAGTAAAAAAATGCGTCATGATGTAGGCGAATCCCAAGAGGTTCAATTGTCAATTGGTGGAAAGCGCCACATTCTTCAGGTCAATCAAGAGCAAATCACCGACCTTCTGCTATCCACCTATTCGAACGCCATTCATAAAAATTTAGAATTGGAACAGGCCTACCGAAAATTAAATATCATACACGAGGAACTCGAGAAAAAAAATGGACAGCTCCAAGAGCTAAACGAACAGAAAAACCAGTTCCTTGGAATGGCGGCCCATGACTTACGCAACCCTCTAGCCGTTATAGAAGGGTACAGCACGCTTTTACAAGAAACGCTCAAAGAAAAAATAGATCAAGATTCCCAAAAGATGTTGGAGCGCATGCAACAATCCAGCGCTTTTATGCTTCAACTCATTAATGAACTGCTGGACATATCCGCCATTGAATCCGGCAAAATTCATCTCAATTTACAAAAGATCGATCTTCCTTCATTGATCAATGGATACGTCGTTTTAGAGTCTGCTTTAGCAGCAAAAAAACAGATTCAACTTATTTTTAATTGCAAAGAAAAAATTCCTGAAATATTTTGCGATGGCGGCAAAATATTGCAAATTTTAAGCAATTTGCTCAGCAATGCTCTAAAATTTTCCTACCCCAAATCAACAGTGGAAATTTCGTTGACGCGCACGCCAAAAGAAGTCGTTCTCGCTGTAGCGGATCATGGCGTAGGAATACCCGCTGGGGAGATAGAGCGGATTTTTCAGCCTTTTATAAAAGGCAGTATAAAGAGCACGGCTGGCGAGGCCAGCACAGGTCTGGGCCTCGCAATTGCAAAAAAAATCGTCACAGCGCATCAGGGAAGGATCTGGGCGGAAAGCAAACCAGGACAAGGCTCCACTTTTTACGTGTCGCTGCCTTTAGGAACTGTGCAATAATAAGTTGGATGATTGGACTGCGTGAAAGCTCCCCTCCCGAGACAATTGCAAAAGTGCATTGGCATTTAATAATTAGTGCGAATCTGAGCTCAGGTTTGATGCGATGACGCGCAGCATTGGGGTCAGGCCTGACACTATGACGCTTTCAGAGCGCCGTCGGCGCTCTGAAAGTGTCATAGTGTCAGGCCCGACCCCAATGCAACGTGTCAAATCGTCAAACTCACATTTGCATGTTGTCCAAGACTTTTGCAATTGTCTTGGCAGGAGCGCGAGAAGGCAATCGTTTATGCTTGCGTAAGGTGAGTAATAAGTTGGACGATTTTTTCTAAAATTATAAAATTTATCCCCATGTTTTTTCTAAAAAAACTTGATTTATCCCCATATTTTCTCTAAAATAAGACTAAAAAAAAGGCGAACTATGCAAAGAGATCATATAAAATTTTTGAAAAATTGGCGTAATGACCCCATTCGCGTTCCTTTATTGATTAGAGGAGCTCGTCAGGTAGGGAAGTCATGGCTAGTGAGCCTGTTCGGAAAAGAATTTTCCTCCTATATCGAGGTGAATTTTGAAAAAGACAAGAGAGTGCATGCTCTTTTTCCCTCTCATATTTCACTTGAAAAAACGCTAGAACAACTGCAGGTATATACACAAAAAAAGATTATTCCAGGCAAAACTCTTTTGTTTCTGGATGAGATCCAGGAGTGCCCCGACGCCATTCGCTATTTACGCTATTTTAAGGAAGAGATGCCTGAACTTCATGTGATCGCCGCTGGGTCACTCCTCGAATTTACTTTAGAAAAATTAGGAATAGCTGTGGGAAGAGTTGATTACTTATTCCTATACCCTCTTTCTTTCATGGAATTTTTGACTGCTAATCAGCGTGATGATCTACGGGAAAATATTGAACGTGAAAACATCGATCCTGCCACTCACACAGTGATTCTGGACTATTTGAGAAATTATATGTGGCTTGGAGGAATGCCGGCTGTAGTTGATACATGGCTTACACACAAAGATTCCTCTTTGTGTCAAAGGATTCAAGATCGAATCATTAAAACTTATATCGATGATTTTCAAAAATACGCCAAAGCCCACCAGGTGGAGCATGTAGGACATGTGTTCTCTTCTATCCCAAAACAGCTAGGAAAGAAATTTAAATACATCAGTGTTGACCCCGACGCCAAAACTTACCCCATTAAACAAGCTCTTCACCTTCTAAATAAAGCAGGCATTACATATCAGTGTTTCCACACCGCCGCACAATCGTATCCTCTAGGAGCTGAAGTCAATGAGAAAAAATTTAAAATTTTTTTCTTTGACATCGGAATTGCGCACAGAATTCTTGGGCTCGACCTAGCTGAATGGGTGACCCATCCATGGGAAGTTGAATTATTTGGGTTCAGTGCAGAACAATTGGTGGCGCAAGAATTGATTTCCTATTCCGAGCCCTCCCAAAAAGGAGAACTTTACTATTGGCACAACGAATCGGCTACAAGCAATGCCGAAGTGGACTTTATCACTATCCATAATAAAACGATCATCCCTGTTGAAGTAAAATCAAAAATTAAAGGAGGAATGAAAAGTTTAAATGTATTTCTAAGCAAGCATCCAAAAAGCCCTTACGGCATAAAAATTTCAGAAGGGATGTTTGGCAAACACGGCCACCTTCGCGAAATTCCGCTTTACGGGGTGAAGAATGTAAGAGAATAGCATGATTAGTCACTATGTTTTTGCTGAGCGACGACTTCGTTCCTAGGTAAGAACTCGATGTCTTAATCATTTTTGCTCATTTTTTCTCTCTTTCTGTAGCCCACACTGAGGCGTAGCGAGCCTAGCGAGCGGAACCGCAGGTGTGGGAACCAATGAATATAAGACCTAACCAGGGTACTGGTTCTTCTTTTTTTATCTTTTTTGCTTTTTCTACAAAAAAAATATTTAAGCGCTCGATTTAAAAAGAGGGAAAAAAGATAAAAATCTCACCTTACGCAAACATAAACGATTGCCTTCTCGCGCCCCTCCCGAGACAATTGCAAAAGTGCATTGGCATTTAATAATTAGTGGCGAATCTCAGCTCAGGTTTGATGCGATGACGCGCAGCATTGGGGTCAGGCCTGACACTATGACACTTTCAGAGCGCCGACGGCGCTCTGAAAGTGTCATAGTGTCAGGCCTGACCCCAATGCAACGTGTCAAAGCGTCAAACTCACATTTGCATGTTGTCCAAGACTTTTGCAATTGTCTTGGCGGGAGCGCGAGAAGGCAATCGTTTATGCTGCGTAAGGTGAGTAAAAATGAAGAACCAGTACCCTGGTTAGGTCATGTGTTCATTTGTTCCCACACCTGCGGTTCCGCTCGCTAGGGCTCGCTACACCTCAGTGTGGGCTACAGAAAGAGAGAAAAAATGAGCAAAAATGATTAAGACACTGAGCCTTGATCTTACCTAGCCACGAAGTCGTCGCGCAGCAAAAACACAGTGATAATTATGCTAACCCCGCACCCTGAGTGCACCTCTCTTATAGGGGCGCTTATCGATATTAGCGGCTTGCCGCTCGGGGCTTTTAATTGCACCCAATGCGAAAAAATGCAAAAAAATGTGTGCAAAAAAATGTGTGGACAAAACAACAACAACCTGGCATAATTGATGTAAAACAAAAGAAGGAGTTACAGGTTATGTGCGCTATTAGTTTCAAACAAAAGTTTAAACAATTGACGTCGCCATCGTCGCAGAACATCAAAAACTCATTTTTTATGCTGTCTTCCTTATCCTTTCTTCCCCTCCTTCTCCTTAGCCTCTTAAGCTAATTTTTTACTTTTTTACAAGTTTACTTTTTTCAATACATAAATTAAGCGTTTTTCATTGAATCGTTTTCCTCTTTCTTTACATTCAAATGAAATGAAAGAAAACAATGACGTTATTCTTCAAAAACGCCTGTTCTTTAAACAAAAAAGGCGGTTTAAACATGTCTACATCACGAATGATTGCATTGACGGTATGGATGATTGCATCCATTTTCTATGCATATCAATATATATTAAGGGTAATGCCCAACATCATGTTGGATGATATTATGCAGCAATTTCATATAAGCGCTGCAACTTTTGGTCAATTTTCAGGAGTTTATTATATTGGATATTCTCTGATGCATTTGCCAATCGGCATCATGCTCGATCGATATGGTCCAAGAAAAATAATCACAGCTTGCACTCTCCTCACTGTCATCGGATTGCTGCCGCTCATTTTCACAGATCACTGGGTCTATCCGATCATTGGTCGAGTCTTGATCGGCATGGGTTCCTCAGCCGCGATTTTGGGCGTCTTTAAAATCATACGCATGACATTTAGCGAAGAACGGTTTCCTCGGATGCTAAGCCTCTCTGTCATGATCGGTTTAATTGGAGCAATATATGGGGGCGGACCAGTGAGTTATATGTGTGACGTTTTTGGTTATAAAACAGTAATCGAATTCTTTGCCGTCGGAGGCATCGCATTAGCTTCTCTTACATATTGGATCATTCCCGACTTGAAAAATCCGCCGCAAAACGCGGTGATATCCGATATTAAGGCAGCGTTGACTAACGGTCGAGTCATCTGGACGTGCATTTTTGCAGGTTTAATGGTCGGACCTCTGGAAGGATTCGCTGATGTTTGGGGCACGGCGTTTTTGAAACAGGTCTACGGCTTCGATGGAACTGTAGCAGCCAGCCTGCCTTCGATGATCTTTATCGGAATGTGCTTTGGCGCGCCTTTATTGAGCTTCATCGCTGAAAAAGTCGGCAACTATCCGGCAACCATCGTCGGAGCCGGAATAGTGATGACCGGCATTTTTTCTTCTTTGCTGATTTGGCAGTTGTCGCCGGAGATTTTAAGCATTGGCTTCGTCATCGTGGGAATTTGCTGCGCATATCAAATCTTGGCGATTTATAAGGCGTCCACCTACGTACATGAAAATATCGCAGGTCTAGCGACAGCGGTGGCGAATATGATTATCATGACTTTTGGTTATGTTTTTCATACGATCATTGGGGGAATCGTTAATATGATGGGTGGACCAAACACACCTCAAGCTCTTACTTATGGTGTAGCCGTCATCCCTGTGGCGCTCTCTATCGGAGCCATTGGTTTCGTCTTTTTATTTAGCGCGGAAAAAACTAAAAAAGCGACGCAGCAATCCATGCATGCACAAAATTTGGAGCAAGCCTAGCGCCGCTCTTAAGGCCCTTCGTGCCCGTTCCCGTGCCCGCATCCTATTGCCCATAAGTTAAAAAATGAGCGCTTACCCCTCTCGTGCGCTCTGTGGGCTCTGTGGTGGATATAAAGCCTTAAATTGAATCATTTTAACGCTCTTTGGCTACCACAGAGCCCACAGAGCGCACAGAGAGGGGTAAGCGCTCATTTTTTAACTTATGGGCAATAGGATGCGGGCACGGGGATAGGACCTCTCACGAGGTCCTATAAGGCGATGGCGATTAATAGTCCACTTTAGCGGAAAAGACCCAACCCTGCAAACACAGATCCCCTTTTTCACTTTGCCCTTGGTTGAAAAGAGAAACAAAATGTTTGAAATTATTTTGATTGAAGAACAGATGCTGCTCCCAACCCACTTGCAAAGTCAGAAGAATCGAATCGCAGCAGAACCTGTCTTGCCAACGCAATCCAATTGCTAGGTCGGTAGCGGCGCGGCAAGCGCGGCTTTTATATTTTTGCGAAACGATAGTCGTCAAACCTGCAAACGTAGTAGCATCCCTAATACAGCTTTTTGACTCGCCGGCCAAAATCGACGCATCCGCAGATCCATAAAGACCCCAGCCACATCCAAAAGACCATTCCGAATCCAAACCGGCGCGAAGACCGATGCCTTCGTAATCGGATTTCATATGCACTTCATTAGTAAATGGCAACTCCCCTGAAGCGCCTGTGGCGTCAATATGAACTTTTTGATCGATCCACGCGGCTCTTAAGCCCACATGGGGCCTGAAAGAGAGGCAATCGTTAACGCAAATAACATGACCTAGATCAGCGTCCAATACGTTAAAATCCAGTTTCCAATGATCAGAAACCGCGGCTCCGCTAAGGCCGCCAATGGGAAGCTCTCCCCATGTGGAAATAAAAAATTCGCCTGGGTCAAGCGAAAGTTCTCTTTTAGATTTGGAATTGAAATGGGTCCAAGAAAGCGCCACATCCCAGCAATCACAAGGCAACTGATAGCCAAGACCGACTCTGACGCCGGCATTCCATTTAAATTTTTGATTCTTGAGTTCGGTTTCATTAAGATCCGTAACAGCCCCATAGCAGAGCCCCTCTTCAACCGCTTCCCATATCAGAGCGTCAACATTCACGGAAAAATCACCGCATAGACATGGAGAACGACATTCCGGAGCCTCATTGCACCAACCTTCCGCTTGCACTGCACTCGTTGTCGTCAGCAACGCAATAATCATCGCCGGCCACGCTTTTTTTAGAGAACATATCATAAAAAATTTCCTTTTGTTAGGTGAACATCATGGAAAATATCACAGTAGATATTTTATATGGAAAAAAATTATAAACGCTCACAAAAAAAGCTTCTTTCTTCTATGTTTAAAAATATTATTTACATTTTTTCTCCCGTCTGTCATGCTTATGTTAGAGGAAGAGGAGGGACCTATGATCGAAATCAGCATTGCAGTTATCGCCTTAGCGTTCGTTGTGTTGGTGATTTATTTAGTCATCACGCTATGGTCTGTGCATAAAACATTATGCGAGCTAAGAAAGACGTTGTTAAGCGCTCAGTGTAAAATGGATGCATTGGATCCTTTGTTCAAGGCGACCTCTCTAGTTGGCGATAAAGCGCTGGAATGCGCTCAGCGTTGGCGTACGCATAAATGCGATATAGACCCCGATGAACAGCAGCGCGCGGCTCCATCCTCAAAAGATAAACTTGTCGACATTGTCGAATGGCTAGCCCTTGGGCTGACTCTTTGGCTAAATGTAAAAAAAGGGAGGTAAAGCGTATGTTAAAAAACAACAAAAACAAGACGGATTTGTTAATCGGCGCTCTTGTAGGCGGATTATTGGGAGGCGTCGCAGCGCTTTTTTTAGCGCCAACCTCGGGAAGCAAACTACGAAAAAACGTAGGGGGAGCTTATAGCTGCATTGGTCAATCTCTTGTCAACAGACTGAGCGGGAAACCAAAAAACGAATCTTCAAATGCAGCTCTCATTTGGGGAGGCGTTTCCGCAGGAGTCGCCGCAGGCCTCGCCACATTCCTCTTAACTACTAAGCAAGGCGATAATCTTCGAAAGGGCATCTTAGACACCTATGACGATGTCAGCGAGAAAACGGTCAACTATGTTGAAAATGGCAGCCAGCGTCTCCGCGACCTAGTCAGCGGCCTTACGTCATACGGCGCATGCGGACGCAACAAGCGGCAGCGTTTACAAGGATCCAAACGCAAATAGGCCTTGTTCACCTTTACCAAGAAAGAACTCGAAAAGGTGAACAAAGCCCGCAAATAATAGGAGGCAAATATGTCGCATGATCAAGATCCTTCCAAAAAGGTGTTGCTGGGATTCATTGTAGGAAGCGTTGTTGGAACTGCAGCGATTCTGTTGCTAACGCACAAGCCCGCTCGAAAAATTTTCCAGGACGTTTCCGGCCAAGCGCAAAAATGCGCTAAAAACTACATGCATTTCAATGGCGCATCCAGCGGACATGCAAACAATCGCTCGGAATGGCTTGGCGAACATAAATTTCTATGCAGCAGCGTTGTCGGGGCTCTTCTAGCCGCCATGGGCGGCGTATTTTTAATTCCAAAAGCAAGCAGCCAACTTCGTCATTATTTAACGGATACCTACCAAGAAGTGAATGACCGCACCTGGGAATTATTGCACCGTCTAAATCAAAAGGGCGGAGAAATCGTCAATATTGTCGGGGAACAAACTTTCGAATGGATGGAAAAAACCCTAACGATCGCCGATGAAGTGACCAATGAAGTGGATGCATGGGCGGAGATCATCAAAACCGCCGCCAATCGCGCACGGGCCATCGCCGCGCATATGGAAGAAGATTCGCGCCAGCAGCAGCATATTTTGGAAGTGGTGGAATGGTCGCAAAAAGCAGTCGACATCGCTAATGAAGTGACTCATGAAGCGCAGAATTGGACGCAGTCAATTCGAGATCTTGTCAACAGCGCTAAATTGCAAAAAGAACCTTCCAACAGCCCAGAAAATATGGGCAATCCCGTCGTCGACATTATAGAATGGGCGGCGTTAGGCGTCAATCTATGGCAAAATATGCGCCATCGAAACGGCGATTCTCGCTGATTTTTTGCTTGCGAACTGTTGGCCGCTTTTGTAGTATCGAATCACTTTAGGAAACAGGCGCTCGCTTCTTTCGCTAGAATTTTTCATTTTAACTAGGAGAAATTTATGGCTCAACAATATCAATTGCCTCAGTTGCCATATAGCTTGGATGCGCTGGAACCGGTGATTAGCGCTGAAATCATGTCCCTGCATTACAACAAACACCACGCCGCCTACGTCGCCAATCTGAATAAGGCGCTGGAACAATATGCAGAGGCCGAAAAGAAAAACGATCTCGCAGCGATGATCGCCCTCCAAAGCGCAATCAAATTCAATGGCGGCGGACATATCAACCACAGCATCTTTTGGACAAACTTAGCCCCAAAAAACGCCGGCGGCGGCAAACCTCCAGAAGGAACATTGATGACTGCAATAAATACTCGATTCGGCAGTTTGGAAAAATTTATTGAACTATTGAGCGCTAGAGCTGTCTCCATCCAAGGTTCCGGGTGGGCCTGGCTGTGTTATTGCCCCGTATCGAAACTCTTAAATGTCTGCACTTGCGATAACCAAGACCCGCTAAACGCTAAAGGAAAAATCCCTCTGCTGGGAATTGATGTTTGGGAGCACGCTTACTATCTCCAATATAAAAATGTACGCGCCGATTACGTTAAAGCCATCTGGAACATCATCAATTGGAAAAATATCGCCGAACGTTTTGATGCGGCCGCCGGCGCCGAACGTTTTGCCGCAGCGGCAAGGTAGGTCCAAGCGCATAATCATGCAAAGGTGAGCGCTTACCCCTGCAATTGGGGTCAGGCCTGACACTATGACACTTTGGGTTGGGCCGATGGCCCAACCCAAAGTGTCATAGTGTCAGGCCTGACCCCAATTGCACCTTAAAATAATTTACTCTAATTTTTATTGAAATAATCTTTTTTATTACATATAATTGCATGTATTCATTATATCATTGGAGCAGAGAATGGGATTATTTTCCCGCGATAAACAAAAAATTAAAATTCAAACAACCAAAAAAGATGGGTACAGTGGATGGCTAAAATGCACCCACTGCAGTGAGTTGATTCATGCTAATGAATTGCAGCAAAATCATAACTGTTGCCCAAAATGCGATTACCATTACCGCCTCTCCGTAGATGAACGGCTCAAAAGCTTAACAGATCCCGATACCTTTCAAGAATTATTTAATGATATACATCCCATCGATAGCTTGAACTTTACTGACACGGAAAGCTACGTGCGGCGTCTTGAAAACGCCAAAGAAAAATCGGGACATAGCGAGGCCGTCACCGTCGGCGTTTGCCAAATCTTCAAGCATCCCGTCGCTATCGGAGCGCTGGACTTTAATTTCATGGGAGGATCAATGGGGTCGGTCGTAGGAGAACGGCTTACTCGCTTAATTGAACACGCCTTGAGTCATCGCCTGCCCTTGGTCCTCATCTCGACGTCGGGAGGCGCGCGCATGCAGGAATCCATCCTTTCCTTAATGCAAATGGCTAAAACTTCAGCCGCCCTTGCCAAATTGCACGAAGCGAAAATTCCTTATGTCTCGATCCTCACCAATCCAACCACAGGAGGCGTCACAGCCTCTTTTGCATCATTAGGAGATATTATTATCGCCGAGCCCAACGCCCTGGTCGGCTTTGCAGGGCCCCGAGTAATTGAACAGACTATTGGACAACAGCTTCCTCCCGGAGCGCAAAAATCGGAATTTCTCTTGAATCATGGCATGATAGATTGTATTGTTAATCGGCGTGACCTTAAGGAAAAGATAACTGAGTTCTTAGGCTATTTCACAGGCAATCCACCTCAAAATAATGATAAAAAAATAGATGAGTCCCCCGCGCCTATCACGAAAAAACATTCAAAAGAGAGAACCCCTCATGCATCATAAGCAAGACATTCCAACGTTGGCTGAAGATTTGGCGGATCTCCCCAGTTACGCTTCCGAAGGGGCCGCAGGTGCAGACGTGCGCGCTTTTCTTAAGGAAGAGATCGTTCTAGCGCCGGGAGCCGCCGTCTTAGTGCCGACCGGTTTGCGCTTCACTATTCCTCAAGGATATGAGATCCAAGTGCGGCCGCGCAGCGGCCTTGCTCTAAAACATGGCGTAACTGTATTGAACTCGCCCGGTACGATAGACGCCGATTATCGCGGTGAATTGGGCGTTATTTTAATCAACCATGGAAAAGAAGTTTTTTTAATACAGCCAGGCATGCGAATCGCTCAAATTGTATTGTCTCCTGTCGTCCAAGCGAATTTTGTTCTTGCCGATATGTTAGCGACAACAACGCGCGGGACAGGTGGTTTTGGCCACACCGGGGTCCATTAATTATGATTAAAATCTCCCGTTATTTGGATCCAAAACTCATCCTATTTTCAAATGCGAAAACGCGCGATGAGGTCCTTCAAGGTCTTGTTGAGATGCTGACGGCGGCTGGGAAATTGTATAATAAAACGACTTTTTTTGAAGCGATTATGGATCGTGAGAAAATAGTTTCCACCGGCATCGGCATGGGAGTCGCCATCCCGCATGCTAAACTTCCGGACTACAACGATTTTTTTATCGGCATTGGCATCTTACAAAAAGGCGTCGACTGGCAAGCCTTGGATGGCGCGCCAGTCCGATTGATCTTTATGATCGGAGGTCCAGACGATAAACAAACTGAATATTTGCAGATCTTGTCCAACCTCACTGTAGCGCTGAAGGATGAAGAGCGCAGAAGAAAAATATTAACACTGAATTCGCCGACTGCTATCATCGAATTATTTGGGGCCTTTTAGATATAATGATTGCGGGGAACGAATATGGACTTACGGATTAAAGATGTCGCCGAGCTTTTAAATGTTTCGGAAACAACAATTCGACGCTGGCTGGCTGACGGCAAAATCCCCGCATATCGCATTAACCAGCAATATCGGTTTAGCCGTACGGAAGTGGAAGATTGGGTGATCCGTTATAAACAGGGTAAATCACATGGAGAGTCTCCCTTTGGAGAGTCTTCTTCTGAAGCCTCTCATGGATCCGGCGGCAGCAAGCAGTTCAGCCTTTACCGAGCCGTTCATAAAGGACGCGTGCTCGCCGGCGTCCCTGGAAACAGCAAAGAAGAGGTCATCCGCGCCACTGTTAAGGCGATAGTCAATGACTTGAATTTAGATGCGGATGTGTTGACAGATCTCTTACTGGATCGTGAAAATTTACAGCCGACCGCCCTTAATAATGGAATCGGCATTCCGCACGCACGTGACTTCCTGTTAAGTTCCCATCACGACATTGTTAATGTCGTCTTCCCCGAAAAACCCCTGCCATATGGGGCGTTGGATGGCAAATTGGTCCACACCCTTTTTTTCCTATTTGCATGCGATGATAAACGTCATTTGCATTTATTGGCAAAAATCGCCCACTTCACAAGCGAGCCGGCGACTTTGTCATTGCTTCAGCGTCAGCCTGACAAGGACCGGTTGCTTGAATACATCAAAAGTTGGGAAAGCAATCTCAACCAGGCTACGCCGGCATTCACCTAAAATCCATAGACGTAAAAACTTGTTCTGAGTATTCTCATGGGCGTTTGTGACTGTCGCCTTCATTTTTTGGATAAACGATTGCCTTCTCGCGCCTAGATTGACGCTTTGCAGGGACAATTCAACGCAAAGGCGCAAAGGCGCAAAGATGCAAAGTCGTGAAGAGATTGAATCTATTACTGATACTTAACAAGTATTTAATCTAGAAAACATAAAAGATATTAATTTTATCTAATTACTTGTTAGGAATTGGTAATAGATTCAATCTCTTCGCGCCTTTGCATCTTTGCGCCTTTGCGTTGAATTGTCCCTGTAAGCGTCAATTGCGTGTAATAATTTTACTGGAGTAAGAATGTCTTCGCTGTCTTCTATTATAACAACTAATATTTTATCCTTAAATTCCTCTATTCTAAATCAAGAGAAAACACGCAGCGAAGTGGAATGTAAGGAAAATTGGCGCGTTGAATTATCAAAAGAGCAGGATCAAAGACTCAACAATGTACTTGATAAGGTGCGTTATTTTCTAGAAAAAGGAAAAACTTTTTCTCCAGATAAGTCAAATGAAGGATTTGTTAGCTATACTTATTTCGATTTTCTCGCAAATGTGCAAACATGGTTGTCCTGGGATAGAATCATTCAAGAGGAGCCTGAAGCCATTGGGGGAGTTGTTCAACATATTTTGGCTGATTGGCAATTCGAAGATGTTGATTGTGAATACGCCTTATCAACCAACTTTATTCTTGATAAAATTGAGAGTCATGCGCCTCGAGGCGCTGTTGCGTTTAATCGGAAAATTTTTAACCCGCTTGTTTATACTTTCTTTAAAAAAGCCATTGATGAAACGTTGGACTATCTTGTAGACATTATTAGCGCGTGTGTGGGAAAAACCATTAATAATCAGAAACAATGGGATGAAAAATTAATTAAAGCGTCTTTGGCGTATAAATATGGCCTTAAAAACAACCATCCGCCCAAAGATTACGCAGCCATTATAGTGTACCTGAAAAGTCTTAGGGAGCGTTGGACGCTTACCCGCTTACCGCTGACGAACGAAAAGAAAGAGTTTGTAGGTTTTTTAATACAACTCGGAGGCCTCGACCTGAAATTTGTGTACGACCAAGCGTGGAATCGACATGTAGGAACAAATAATTCATTTCGCATACGCATCGGATCAAAAAAAAGAACCGTTAGAAGCATAGAATGTCGGGACCGCGCAAGCTTTTATGAGGCGCTGGAGAGAATGCCTCTACGCATTTTGGAAATCAACCAGCCGCAGACAATTACTCGAGATCTATTTTGGCGCCTGCTTTTAAGCGTGGATCGTGGCGTTGCGATTTATCAAAGAGATTTAAAATTCGCCTTAGAGCAACTTTGTGAAAAAACTAATAAGTTGGAGTTGCCTCTGGATGAACATCAGCTTAAAAATAAAATTACCAGCCATCAAAAAAACCATTGTGGAACAAAACTAATCGCTAAGATTGGCGATCTCTTTAACGCTTTCAGCCTGCTCCAAGGTCTTGATAAAGATATTCGCAATAAGTATTATACAACATTCGCCGAAGTTTGGGAAAAGGAGAGTGGAAAACAAACTCTTGCAGCCTTTGTAATAAAATATCCTAATCTCACCCAATCTTTATTAAAATTAATTTCGGGCGTTTACCTGCTCACATGGATGCAAAAAAATGAAAACGTCAGCGCGTATTCGACCGCCTGCGACGATGCAGGCGTACTGAGACCGCAAATTGCACTCACCTATCTCGTTTCGACCCCCTCGCTTGATGAAAAGCCACCGCAACAAAGGTGCACACAATCGATCCTTGCAGCGAATTCTCCCATCCAAGCCGCAATGGATTTAATAGACAGCTGGGAAGAAATAAAAAAAGCTTCTAATGAAGAGGAAATTCATAAAATCCTTAAAGAATGCCCTCTTCTCACATTGGAAAAGCTCTCTTTAGAAACGATTATAAAACAGTTAATCGAAGGATTTGAACAAGAGCATGTACAAACAACATTGTCAACGCATTTTAAAAAT